>CAZWAX010000209.1:0-7096 GCA_964631985.1 uncultured Polyangiaceae bacterium
ATGATCCGGATGCTCAATCGACTCTGCATCGGGACCTGTGCAGAGGTTCCCTAGTGCACCGCCGTCGAGATAGCATCAACCATCTTGCCGTCCCTCGACGCCCCTCGCGGCGTCACACCTCCTCGGAATATTCACGATATTCCTTCGTCGGCGTTCCTTGCGAGGGACGCCGATGAACGACAATCTGATTGACGCTATCTCGACGGCGGTGCACTAGGAACGCCGAAGAGACGCCGGCCGCGGTTGGTCGGTGGCCCTGGCGAGTCGTCCATGACCCAGTACCGCATGCTCCTCGAGTACGACGGCACCGAGTACCATGGGTGGCAGCTGCAACCCGACGCCCAGACGCTGCAGGGCGTGCTCGAGGCGGCGCTCACGACCGCGCTCCGCCATCCCGTGCGCGTCGCCGCCGCCGGTCGGACCGATGCCGGCGTCCACGCGCTCGGACAGGTGGCGACGTTTCGGACCGACCACGCGATCGAGCCGCGCGAGCTCCGAAAGTCGCTGAACGCGCTCACGCCCCCCGACGTGGCCGTGCACGAGATTACGCCCGTGGCCGACGGCTTCGATGCGCGGCGGCACGCGACGGCGCGGGTCTACGAGTATCGGCTCTGGACCCAGGCGTGGCGTTCCGCCTTCTGGCACCGCTTCACGTGGCACGTGCCGCGGGCGCTCGATCTGACCGCGATGCGCTTTGCTGCGGCGGCGCTCGCCGGCGAGCACGATTTCTCCGCCTTTCAGGCCTCGGATTGCGACGCCGACAACGCCGTCCGGCGCGTGGTCCACAGCGGCTTCACCGAGGCCGAAGGGCTCTGTGTCTACCGCATCGAAGCGAACGCCTTCGTGAAGCACATGGTCCGCGCGATCGTGGGCACGCTCGTCGAAGTAGGCACGGGCCAACGGCCCGCCGACGGCGTGGCGCAGGTGCTGGCGAGTCGTGACCGCGCGCGCGCGGGCCAGACGGCCCCCCCGCACGGGCTCGTCTTGATGGCCGTGCGCTACGCGTGAAGCGGCCCGTTGCGGCGCTGCCCCCATCCCGAGATGCCGCCGCGATGCAGGCCGAGCTCGAGCGCTTCCGGAATCCACGCGGCGCGCTCACGCCCGAGCCGGAAGAGCGTCTGAAGAGCTCGGCGACGTGCGTCGAGCGGAGGCGCTCGGGCGCAACTCAGTCGACGTCGATGCCGACGTCGCGGAGTCGTTGCTCGAGCGCTGTGTCGACGACCCCGAGCTCACGCGCCCGGTGCGCCTGCGTGGCGGCGTCGTTCCATCGGCCGATCTGCCAGAGCGCCTGCGCCAGCGCGATACGGAGCTGACCGTTCTCCGCGCCGAGCGTGAGCGCACGCTCGTATGCCGCGACGCCGGCCACGGGGTGGCCGGTGCTCGTGAGCGCGCGGCCGAGCCCGACCCACGCCGCCGCCTTTGCGGGCTCGAGCTCCGTCACGCGGCGGCGCAACGGGACGGCCTCCGCCGCGAGCCCGAGTCGCTCGAGCACGTCGGCCAGGTTGCGGGTGAAGTTCGGGTCGTCGGGTTTCAGCGCGAGGGCGCGTTCCCACAGGGCTCGCGCACCCACGAGGTCGCCCGCGCGATTGCGCATGAGCGCGAGGCGGTTCATCACCCCGGTATCGTCGGGCCGCTGCTCGAGCAGGAGATTCAGCTCGCGCATCGCCTGCGGGGGGTCGCCGAGGTACTCGAGGCACCCAGCGAGGTTGAAGCGGGCCATCGCATATCCCGGGTTCAGCCGGAGCGCCTCGCGGAACTGGACGACGGCCTCGGGATAACGGTCGGCATCCATCAGCGACGCTCCGTAGTTGTTGCGCGCATAGTCCGACTCGGGCGCCGCCTCGATGCCGAGCTCCCAGAGCGACAGCCCGTCCGCGTAGAGCGGCAGCCGCCGAAAGGTGAGAATCGCCAGCGCGGCGAGCGCGATCGTCGCCGCGGCGCGCCCCGCCACGAATCCGACGACGGGACGGATGGTGGCGACCGCGAAGGCGACCCCCAAAAGGGGGAAATAGGTCCGATGGTCGAGGATCAGCACCTTCATCGGCGCCGCGAGCGCGAGCACCGGCAGGAGCGCGATCCCGAAGATCAGCAGGCCGCAGGCGAGGCGGCGGTTCCGCCACAGGGCCAGCGCGATCGCAGCGAGGAATGCCGCCACGAAGGCGGCCGCGATCCAGAGCTCCGGCCGTGACGGGTCGACGAGGCCGGGATGGTAGGGCGCCGGCGCCGATCCCCACGGCAGGACGACGTGGCGCACATAGTAGCCGAGGATCGCGGTCGCCACTGCCGGACGTTCGAGCACGGGGATGTAGCCGTAGCGGCCGTTGTCGACCATGGCGCCGATCACGACGAGCCGTGTGACGAAGTAGAGCGCGGTGACGACGCCGAGCGTGACGAACAGCGGCACGCGATCGCGCAGGGTGCGCACCGGCTTGCCGCGCCACAGCAGATCGAGGAGGAGAAGGAACGCCGGCGCGACGATGCCGGTCTCCTTGGTCCAGAGCGTGATCGCGAAGCAGAGGGTCACGACCGCATCTGCGAGCCACGGGCGGCCGCGACGGCGCAGGACCTCGTCGGCGATCAGCATCACGACCACCGGCGCCACCAATTGGAGGTCGTTGCGGCCGAGGATGAGGGCGACCGCTTGGCATTGCAGCGGATGCAGGCCGAACAACAGCGCCGCGATCGCGGCGGCCCACAGCTGACACCCGTAGGCGACGAGCAGGAGAACGACGAGCGCGACGTTCAGTCCATGGAGGAGTACGTTCGAGCGATGGAACGACCGGGCTTCGAGGCCGAAGAGCTTGGCGTCGACGACGAAGCTCGCGATCATGATCGGCCGATAGTAGGCGACCCCTTCCCCCGCCGTGGCGGCACGCCCGAACGCCGCCGGCACGTCGCGCCATTCGTCCAGCGTGTCGTGGCGTCGGGTGATCAGGCCGCCGTCGTCCCACACGAACCCGCCGTTCGACGCGGGCCAGTAGACGACGATCGTCAACGCGCCGGTGAGGAGGGCGACGAACAGGGCATGCAACCAACCCGCCGGCCGTCCGTGCTGATCGGGTTGTTTGCGAGATCGCTCCGACTTATTACCCTCGTCCAATGACTGCGATCGGGGCGCGAGGCGTCGACGCCGTTCGGCGGGCACGGGTGAAGCGCGCGCGATCGTCGCGGCCATACCACGCGGTCGCCGCGACGGACAAGAAAGCCCGTCCGGGTGGCATGGAATGACGCGTCGGTTGACGCGTCGCCAGGTGCTCGCAGGTGGAGTGCGGATCGGGGCGGCGGCGGGATGGTCGGCGATGGCGTCGGCGTGTCGTTGGCGACGGGTCGACCGTCCGAACGTGCTTCTGATCACGCTCGATACGACGCGGGTCGACCATCTCGGGTGCTACGGCTACGCCCGGCCGACGAGCCCGCATCTCGACGCGATGGCCGCGGAGTCGACGGTCTATACACGTGCCATCGCGCCCGGGACCTGGACGCTCCCGTCGCACGCCTCGCTCTTCACGGGCAAGTGTCCTACCAGTCACGGCGCGCGCTATGACCCGAAGGGCTCGCTGATGCTCTCGAGCGCGATCCCGAACCGTCCGACCCTCAGCGAGTACCGCGTGAACGGCGTGGTGCCGTCGGAAGCCACGCTCGCCACCATCCTCGGCCGAGCCGGGTATCGTACCGGGGGCGTCGCCGGGGGACCGTGGCTGAAGAAGATCTTCGGTCTCGGAACCGGGTTCGAATGGTGGGACGACGACGACATCGGCAGCGTGAACGGTCGCATCGCCGCCGACCTGAACGCGCGCGCCTTGCCGTGGCTCGACACCGTGACGGAGCCCTTCTTCCTCTTCCTCAACTACTTCGACGCCCATGCGCCGTTCTTGCCGCCCCCTGAGCTCGCCGACGCGTTCCTGCCTGCGCCGTTGGTCAAGGGATCGCGGCCGACCCCCGAGCAAGCCCTGGCCCTCTACGACGCGGAGATCCGCTATGCCGACCAGCACTTCGGCGACGTCGTCGCGGCGTTGAAGCGTCGCAATCTCTACGATCGGACTTGGATCATCGTCACCGCCGATCACGGTGAGCTCTTCGGCGAGCATGGGATGAAGGGGCACGGGACCGCGCCGTATCAGGAGGTGATTCACGTCCCCTTCGTGAGCAAGCCGCCGCTCGGCGACGGGGGAATCGGCGCTCGCGCGGACCGGATCCAGCTGACGGACGTCATGCCGCTCGTGCTCGACCGCCTGGGGCTGCCGCGGCCGGAGGGTATCCAGGGAGGAATTCCTCCGCAGCTCGGCCGGCCGGTCATGGCGGAGAGCTACACGCTGGCGGCGATCTATCCCGACGGGGACTGGCTCACGATCCTCGACGGCGATTGGAAGCTCATGTGGAACAGCACGAGCGGCGCGCGGCTGTACGATCTCGCCAAGGATCCCCATGAGCTCGACGACGTGATCGGCGCCAACCGCGAGCGCGCAGCGGAGCTCGAGCGGACCATGCAGACCCACCTCGCCGCCTTGCCCCGCTCGCAGGGCAGCCAACCGGCACAGACCGTCGACGACGCGACCCGCGACGCGCTGAAGAGCCTCGGCTACATCGATTGAAAAGGGGGATCTCTCCTTCGCTTCGTACATCCCCCGGCTCGCTTGTACTCGGAGAGTGCTCACCGCTCGGCTGCACGCTGCGCGTGCGGAGGTTGGGCGGGGCCGCGTCTCGGGGGCACGCGCCTAGTCCGAGGGCCCGTGCTTCGCGTTCCGGGCGGCATCGAGGCGGGCCTGGACCGCGGCTTCGTCGCCGCGGTCGGTGGGCTCGTAGAACGTCGCGTCCGCGAGCCGGTCGGGGAGACACTGCTGCGCGACCAGCGCGCCTTCGTAGTCGTGCGGGTAGCGATACTGCGCGCCGTAGCCGAGGCCCTTCATGAGCGGCGTCGGGGCGTTCCGGAGGGCGAGCGGGACGGGCAGGGCGCCGTGCTGATGGACGGCTTCTGCCGCGGCGAGCATCGCGCGATACGATGCGTTCGATTTCGGCGCCGTCGCCAAGTAGGTGGCGGCTTGCGCGAGCGGGATACGCCCTTCGGGATGCCCGACGAAGTGGTAGGCGTCCTTGGCGGCGACGGCCACCTGCAACGCGCGCGGGTCGGCGTTGCCGACGTCCTCGGCCGCGAAGATGATCATGCGCCGGGCGACGAAGAGCGGATCCTCGCCGGCCTCGAGCATCCGCATGAGCCAATAGATCGCCGCGTCGGGGTCGCTCGCGCGCATGCTTTTGATGAAGGCGGAGACGACGTTGTAGTGCTCCTCGCCGCCCTTGTCGTAGCGCAACGCCTTTTGCTGCAGGGCCTCTTCGACCAGCGGCAGGTCGAGGGCGTGAACGCCCCGCTGGCGCGCCAGGCTCGCCGCGAGCTCGAGCGCTCCCAGTGCGACCCGCGCGTCCCCGTGCGAGCGCTCGGCGAGAAAGCGGCGCGCGTCCTCGGCGAGCGTGAGCTCGAAGCTCCCGAGCCCGCGATCGCGGTCGACCAGGGCGCGGTCGAGCAGGGTGCCGATCGCCGCCTCGTCGAGGGATTCGAGCACGAGGACGCGGGTGCGCGAGAGCAGGGGGGCGATGACCTCGAACGAGGGATTCTCAGTGGTGGCCCCGAGCAGCACGATCGTGCCGTTCTCGACGTGGGGAAGGAAGGCGTCCTGTTGCGCCTTGTTGAAGCGGTGGATTTCGTCCACGAACAGGATCGTCGCGCGCCCGTGCAGCCGTTGGCGATCGCCGGCCGCGGCGACGATCTCGCGCAGCTCCTTCACGCCCGAGAGCACGGCCGAGAAGGCCACGAACTCCGCCTGCGCGGCCTGGGCGAGCAAGTGCGCGAGCGTCGTCTTTCCAGTGCCCGGCGGACCCCAGAGGATCAACGAGTGCAGGCGGCCGCTCTCGATCATTTCGCGGACGATGCGTCCGGGGCCGAGGAGATGGGATTGCCCGACGATCTCGTCGAGCGTCGCCGGCCGCATGCGCTCGGCGAGCGGAGCTTGACGGCGACGCTCGCGCTCGCCATGCGCGGCGAAGAGATCGTTGGTCGGCTCGCGGCGCTTCACGTCGCGAACCGTACCACACGCGCCCGCCGCCTTCGCCAGTGGGTTGCCATTTCGAGCCCCCCCCACCATAACCGGGCGCATGCCGGAGAAGCCGAAGGCCGTCGGGCTGGTCGTGAAGCGGGGTCGTGCGGAGGCGGCGACGCTCGCCGGGACCCTGGCGGCCCATCTGCGCACCCGCGACGTCCGCGTACTGGTCGAATCGGAGCTCGCGGCGCTTCCCGGCGTGCACGTGGTCGACAAGGTCACGATGACGCGCACGGCCGACCTCATCGTCGTGCTCGGGGGCGACGGCACGCTCCTCGGGGTCGGACGGCTTGCCGGTGCTCGCGAGCTCCGCGTCCTCGGGGTGAATCTCGGCGGGCTCGGGTTTTTGACGGAGGTGTCGACCGACGATGCGGTCGGCGCCCTCGACCGGGTCTTCGCGGGCGACTACCAGCTCGATCGCCGCACGACGCTCGCCGTGCGCGTGCTGCGGGACGGGGCGGTCGTCGCGGCCTCGCAAGTCCTGAACGACGCCGTCATCAACAAGAGCGCGCTCGCCCGCATCATCGACCTCCATACGTCGGTCGACGACGAGTACCTCTGCGTCTACAAGGCCGACGGATTGATCGTGGCGACGCCGACCGGGTCGACGGCCTACTCGCTCTCGGCGGGCGGTCCGCTCGTGGGTCCGGGCGTGGCGGTCATGCTGCTCGCACCGATCTGCCCGCATACGCTGACGCTGCGTCCCCTCGTGCTCGCCGATACGTCGGTCGTGCGGGTGCAGCTCCGCGCCCCCGATCAGGAGGTGTTCCTGACGCTCGACGGGCAAGAGGGCATTCCCCTCCGAGACGGCGACGTCGTCGAGATCGCGCGTTCGCCGCACGTGGTGGCGCTCGTCCGCACCGTTGCCCGCAGCGTGCTCGGCGTGTTGCGGGACAAGCTCCATTGGGGCGAGCGCTGACCCTGCGATGCTTGCCGACCTCCGGATCCGCAGCCTCGCCGTCATCGAGGACCTCGAGATCGCATTCGAGCCCGGCTTCAACGTG
>CAZWAX010000209.1:7106-10276 GCA_964631985.1 uncultured Polyangiaceae bacterium
GACGCCGGCAAGGCCGCGCTGACCGGCGAGACCGGCGCCGGCAAGACCATGCTCATGCGCGCGATCGGGCTCGTGCTGGGCGGGCGCGGCGGCGCCGAGCTCGTCCGCGAAGGCGAACGGGAGGCCGAGATCGAAGCGCTCTTCGTCGGGCCCGCGGTGGCGAGCGCATTGGCGGCCCGCGGCGATGAGATCGCTCCTGCGCGCGACGTTGCGGAAACGACGGTCCGGCGGGTGGTGAGTGCCGCCGGCCGCCAGCGTGCGTTCGTGGACGATCGGTTGGTGACGGCGTCACGGCTCGCCGAGATCGGCGAGCGGTTCGTGCACGTCTACGGTCAGCATGAGCATCAGACGCTCTTGCGACCCGAGACGGCACGGATTCACCTCGATGCGGCAGTCGGGCTCGAAGCATTGGCAGCGACCATGGCCGGCCGGTATCGCCTACTGGTCGAGATCGAGGAGCGGTTGACCGCCTGTCGGGCCGGCGCCGAGGGGCTGGCTGCCCGTCGTGAGCTTCTGACGTTCCAGTCGCAGGAGCTCGCCCGTGTCGCTCCGCGCGAGGGCGAGGTCCCCGAGCTCGAACGCGAACGCGAGGTCCTGCGGCACGCCGAGCGGCTGCGCCAGGCGGCGGCCGAAGCCGAAGCCGTGCTCTATGCGGGTGACGGCGCCGTGCTCGACGTCGTGACCCGGATGCGGACGCGGTTGGACGAGCTGCGCGCGCTCGACCCCGAGCTCGGGGCGGTCGCGGATCTCCTCGCGGAGGTCCGGCCGGCGGTGGAAGAGGCGGCGCTGCGCGCGGGCGCGCGGGCCCGCGCGATCCAGGCGGATCCCGCGCGTCTCGAGGAGGTCGAAGAGCGGATCGCGATCCTGCAACGCCTCGCCCGGAAGTACGGGTGTACGCCCGCCGAGCTCGCGGCGCGGCAGGCGGGCGTCGCACGGTCTCTCGCCGAGCTCTCCGACGGCGGCGGAGATCCCGTCACGCTCGAAGCGGCGGCAACGGCCGCCGCGGCCGATGCCTGGGCCGCTGCCGACGCGCTTGCCGCGGCGCGGGCCGCCGCGGCGCCGATCTTGAGCGCCCGCGTCACGGAGGGCGTGCGCGAGCTCGCACTCGGGAGCGCGCGGGTCGAGCTCGTGATCGAGCCGACGCCGCCGGGTCCCGGCACGCCGGCGCGCCACGTTCGGAATGGCGTGGCCCTGACGGCGACCGGAACCGAACGCATCGCCTGGAGATTCTCGGCCAATCCGGGCGAGACGCCGCGGCCGCTCGTCAAGGTTGCTTCCGGGGGGGAGCTCTCGCGCATCATGTTGGCGATCAAGGCGGCGACGGCTGGCGCGACCGACGTGCCGACCCTCCTGTTCGACGAGGTCGACGCTGGAATCGGCGGTGCCGTCGCCGAGACCGTCGGAAGGAAGCTCGCGGCGCTTGCCGATCAACGACAAGTCATCTGCATCACGCATTTGCCGCAAATCGCCGCCTGCGCGGACCACCATTTCGTGGTGAGAAAGCGCGCCGTGAAGGGCCGGACCCGGACCTCGGCCGAGCGATTGTCGGATGCCGACCGGGTCGACGAGCTCGCCCGGATGCTGGCAGGCGTCACGGTCACCAAGGAAGCACGGCGTCATGCGGCCGAGCTTCGCCGTCTCGGGGCGCAGCGGTCCCACTGACCGACGGCTGACGCGACGCGCAATCGCTGTCGGCGTGGCTATTGATGCCGACGCGGTCGTTTTTCGTTGACAGTCAGCGCCGCTTTGGAGCACACCCTCACCTGTGCCGGAGTAACTTCGCCGTTTCGCGCCCGTCCGAAGGCGTTCCCCTAACGCTCGTGAGGAGGTCCCGCCATGCAGCTCGCCGCCAAGAGAATGCTCGTCGCCGCAGCGTCGTTCGCGCTCGCCATCGTGTTTGCGACGACTGCGCACGCCGATCCGGTCAAGTGCCAACGCTCGATTCTGAAAGAATCGGGAAAATTCGCGCAGGCCAAGATCAAGGCACTGAGCAAATGTGAAGAGTCGAAGCTCAAGGGCAAGCTCGCGCCGGCGACGGACTGTCACATCGAGGACAAGACGTCCGCGGCCATCGCGAAGGCGGAGACGAAGCTGCGCACCGGCGTCGCCAAGGCGTGCGGCGGTCCCGACAAGGATTGCACGACGATGGCGGGCGATGATTTGCCCCCTGCCATTGCCTGGCCGGCGACGTGCCCCGACTTCGAGGGCATGGGATGCACCAATGCGATCTCGACCTGCGACGACATCGCCGAGTGTCTGTACTGCATCAACGAGAAGGCGATCGATCAGGCGATCAGCCTCTACTACGACTCGTTGATTCCCTCGTCATCCGGCAGCCAGCTGAACAAGTGTCAGATCGCAATCGGCAAGGCGACGTCGGCGTTCTTCTCGTCCAAGACCAAGGCTCTCGGGAAGTGCTGGGACGCGCGTCACAACGGCAAACACGGGTTCGCGTGTCCGGTCCCCGGCGACGGGAAGGCGGAAGCCGCCATCCTGAAGGCGGAAGACAAGAAAATCGCCTCCATTTGTAAGGCGTGCGGCGGTGACGACCAGGCGTGCGGTGGGACCGGTCCGGATGCGGACCTCTCCCCGGCGGCGATCGGGTTCCCGGGCCATTGTCCCTCCGTCACGATTCCCGGCGGCTCGGCCTGTGGTGGGCCCGTCAACAATCTCACGCAGCTCGTCGCCTGCGTCGATTGCGTGACCGAGTTCAAGGTGGACTGCGAGGTGCCGCTCGCCGTGCCGGGGTTCCAGCCGTATCCCGGCGAGTGCGTGGCGGTCCCGCCCACGCCGACTCCCACGGTGACGGCGACTCCCACGACGACCCCGACCCCCACGCCGACGGTGACGGCGACCCGCACGGCGACCCCGACCGGGACGCCGACGGTGACCGCAACGCAGACCGTCACCCCGACCCCGACCGTCACCGCGACGCCGATTCTCTGCGGCAACGGTGTGATCGATCCCGGCGAGGACTGTGACCCGGCGGGCGGACCCGCCACCTCGTGCCAGAATGCCTCGAACACCAGCTCGGCGTTCGCCTGCAGCCCGTCGTGCCAGTGCGCCTGCCCCACGCAGGTCACGTTCTCGGGCGACGCCAACGACCCGTTGAGCTTGCTCGATACCGGCGTCACGGGCATCTCGCACCGAGCGCCCATCATCACGAACGG
>CAZWAX010000210.1:0-10267 GCA_964631985.1 uncultured Polyangiaceae bacterium
GCGGCGAGGCCGAGCGGCAGCGCCAGCGCGACGGCCACGGCGAGCGCGGCGAAGGTCAGCTCGGCCGTGGCGGGCACGCGATCGGCGAGCAGCGCCGCCACCGGCGTGCCGTGCACGAGGGATCGTCCGAGGTCGCCGTTCGCGATCCCGCCGAGAAACGCCGCGTACTGGCGCGCCAGCGGCCGATCGAGCCCGAGCGTGCGCCGCAGCGCCTCCCGATCGGCCGGCTGCGCGCTCTCGCCGAGCATCACGTCCACGGGATCGCCGGGCACCAGATGCAGGAGCAAGAAGACCAGCGTCGCGGCCGCGAGCATGGTCGGGATCGTCAACGCGAGACGACGGAGCGCGAGTCGCAACATCGGCGGCGGGACCTTAGCAGACGTCCCGAAGGAAGCGTGCATCCTGGGCGCACGCGGCGGGTCGCGTGGGGGTCTTTGCGCCGCGCCGGAGTCAGAGGTGCCCAGCGCTTACCGCCCGACCCGTCGTACCCGCCCTGCGGTCAGCGCGGCGCTCGGCGCTCCTCAACGACCCCCCACCCGCCCGGCGTCACGCGACGAGAGGCCGATCCTCCGCCCGAGGCGCGGCACGCGTCAGGGCTCAGTCCGCGCCGGACGTCCGCGTATCCGGCGGCGCGTAGTCGGCCGCCTCGGTGAAGGTGGCGCGCGCGAGCGACCGCAGCCCACCGTCGGGCGCGGGCTCGAAGCCGACGAGCGCCCGGTGCTTCACGACCACGTTCTCGGCCCACCAGAGCGGGACGATCGGCAGGTCGTCGGCCGCGAGGCGCTGCACCTCGCCGTAGAGGCGCCGGCGCTCGGCCCGGTCCTCGGTGGCACGCGCCACGGTGAGCAGCGCGTCCATCGCGGGATTGGCGTAGGCCCCCCGATTCACGCCGGTGGGCGGCCCCATCGTCGAGTGGAAGATGCGGTAGTAGACGTCGGGATCGCGGACGCCGACCCAGGCGAGCGCGTAGAGCTCGAAGTTGCCGCGCCGGACGTCATCGTAGAACGTCGCCCACTCGTAGCTCCGGACGTCGAGGCGGAGGCCGAGGCGGCCGAGGTCGTGCTGGAACACCTCGGCGATCCGGCGCCGCAGCTCGACGGTCGAGGTCTTGTACGAGAAGCGTCGGAGCGCCTCGTCGACGTCTGGGCCGAGGCCGGCGGCGCGGAGCGCGGTCGCGGCGCCTGCCGGGTCGTACGGGTGGTGCGTTACCCCGCCCTCGTACGCCCAGTGCGACGGCGGCAGGAGGCCAGTCGCCGGCGTCGCGGTGTTGCGGAGCAGCTCGCGAACGATCGCCTCACGGTCGATGCCGGCGGCGAGTGCGCGGCGCACCCGGACGTCGGCGAGGCGGGGATCGCGAAAGTTCATGCCGAGGTACTGGAAGGTCGTCCCCGGCGAGACGATCAGCTCGAGCTCGGGCCGCGCGGCGAGCCAGGGCAGGAGGTCGGGATCGAGCGCGTTCTGCACCAGGTGGACGCTGCCGTTCGCGAGCTCGAGCGCGCGGACGACGCCGTCCGGCACGACCCGGAACCGCAGCCGCCGGAGACGCGGCGGCCCGCCGAGCGCGCCGGCATGCGGGAGGAGGTCGACGCCGCCGCCGTCGAGGAGGGCCGCTACCCGGAAGGGACCGCTCCCGACCACGGCGAGCGGGGCGAGTCGTCCCGCGTTCGCGAGCCGCGCGGGCACGATCCCGAGGTTGGTCGTTTCGAGGAAGGACGCGGCCGCCTCGCGCAGGCGAAAGACCACGGTGTCGGACGCGGGGACGTCGATCGCCGCGATGGCCGCGAGCGCCTCGCGCTTGGGCGAGCCGAGGCCCGGGTCCATCACCGAGCGATAGGTCGCGGCGACGTCGGCGGCCGTGACCGGCGTACCGTCGTGGAAACGCGCGCCAGGCCGCAGCGTGAAGTGCCATTCGAGCGGTGACGGGTGTCGCCACTCGGCGAGCGCCGGCACGGAGTCGCCATGGACGTCGTTCCCGGTGAGCCCGTCGCAGACGAGGTCGGCGACCAGCGACGAGTTGGCGTCGGTCGTGAAGCGCGGGTCGAGGACCGAGGGCGCGCTCTCGAGCGCGACGACGACGGTCGCCGGCTGCGGCGCGGTCTCGGCAGCGGGCCGACATGCCAAGGCGCAGAGCAGCAGGCTCACCACCGCGACGCGTGTCGCATGACGGATGCGCGAGGCGCGCGCCGCGACGACGAAACCACGTTGACACTTTTTCCGAGCGTGCCATACGATCGGGGTCCGTGACGGTGAACGAGGAGATGCGTCGTGATCGTCCGTAGGCTGCGACCGTCGTTCCTCGCGTTGCTGCTGGTGCTCGCTGCCGTCACGCCCGCGGCGTCCGTCGAGTTCCCGCAGCCCGCCGCGCTCCGCACCCAGGTGAAGTTCTGGCAGAAGATCTTCGGCGTCTATTCCAAGCACCAAATCGTCTTCCACGACCCCGAAAACCTCGCCCGCGTCTACAGCGTCCTCGACTTCCGCGACCGCGCCGCGGCCGGCGAAAGTGCGCTCGTGCTCGACATCCTCATGCGCGATGCCATCGTCAGAGAACGCGAGCGGATTCGAGGAGTTCTGCTCCGCCTCGACGCGCGTCAGGGCAACACCGGTGGCCTCGACGACGAGGAGCGGAAGGTATGGGACCTCTTCGGCAAAGACAAGGATCCGCGGCGCTTCGCGGTCGCGGCAGATCCCGCCCGCATTCGCACGCAGCGCGGCCTGCGTGAGCGCTTCTCCGAGGGCGTCCGCATCTCGCGGCGCTACCTCGCCGAGATGGAGGAGGTCTTCCGCCGCGAAGGCCTCCCGACGCAGCTCACGCGGCTGCCGCTCGTCGAGTCGTGCTTCGACATCGAGGCCTACTCGAAGGTAGGGGCGGCGGGCATCTGGCAGTTCATGCCCTCGACCGGGCGGAGCTACATGGCAATCGGCGGCGTGATCGACGAGCGTCGCGACCCGCTGCGGGCGACGCGCGGCGCCGCCCTGCATCTGAAGGAGAACTTCGACGCGCTCGGTAGCTGGCCGCTTGCCATCACCGCCTACAATCACGGCCGGGCCGGCGTGCGGCGCGCCGTGCGCGAGACCGGCAGCTCCGACATCGGCGTGATCGTGAAGCAGTATCGGGGTCCGCTGTTCGGCTTCGCGTCCCGGAACTTCTACGCCGAGTTCCTGGCGGCGCTCGCCGTCGAGCGCAATTACAAGGACTACTTCGGCGACCTCACCTTCGATCCGCCATTCCGGAGCGACGAGATCCAATTGTCGGAGGCCCTCGCCGGCCCGGCCGCCGCGCGGTGCGCCGACATCCCGCCCGAGGAGCTCGCGGCGCTCAATCCGGCCGTCGACAGCGCCGTGTTCGCGGGGAGCGGCAACCTCCCGCGCGGGTATCTGCTCCGGGTTCCGCCCGGCAGCGCCGGGGCGTTCCAGCAACGGTTGGCGCAGATTGCCTCCGACGCGCGGGTCGTCGCGGTCACGCCGAGCCGAAACCGGAAGGCATCGGCCGAGAGCGGCGCCGTTCGGTCCGCGACCCGCCGGCGGGCGCCGGGCACGGGGACCTCCGTGGCGGCGGCCCATCGCACCCATACGGTGAGGCGCGGGCAGACGCTCTCGCACATCGCCGAACGCTATCAGGTGCCCCTCACGAAGCTCCGGAGCGCCAACCGTATCCGCGGCAATTCGGTCAAGGCCGGACAGGTCCTGAAGATCCCGACCGGCTGATCGGGCGCCTCCTTTCTACAAAGGCGCGCGCCGCTACTGCGCGTCGCCATCCCAGGTGCCCGCCGTATCGAGAGTGTCCTTCGGCACTCCCCTTGCACAGCAGGCGTCGGAGCACCCATGCCGAACTCCGCTACGCTTCGTATCGTCGCGCCGACGAGCCCGTCCGGGTTGCGCGTCAACGGCACGCGCGTCCATCACCTGGAGACGCTGCGTCCGTCGCACGAGACCGACCGCGACGGCTGCGCAGCATGCGGCGCCACCGCCCGCACCACCATTCTCACCGTCGACGCGATCGCGCGGCAGCTCGAATGGCTCGAGGCGTTCCACCGCCGCCGCCTGAAACCGGTTGCGCGCGAACGCCGGCGCGCCGCGCTCGAGGATCGCGCGGCCTTCACCCAGGACGAGCCCAGGGCGATCGTCGGGTGTCGCGCGTGCGGACTCGTGTTCCGCCACCCGCGGCGCTCCCCGGAGGCCGTCGAGCGCGAGTACGCGACCGATCGCTACGGCGCGGAGCGCTTGCAGGCGCTCTTCGCCGCCCAGGTGGAGGCGTACGATGCCAAGATCACGGCCCTCGGCGGGTGGCTCGGCGGACGGCGGCGGCCGCGTGTGCTCGAGGTCGGGAGCTTCGTGGGCGGCTTCCTCACCGCGGCCGGCGCTGCGGGCTGGGAGGTGACCGGGGTCGACCCCGGCGAAGAGGTGGTGGAGTTCTGTCGGACGCGCGGCCTCGCCGTGCAGCGCGGGACGATCGACGACGTCGCGCTCGGACGGGCGAGCCTCGACGTCGTCGCCGTCTGGAATACCTTCGATCAGATCCCGACGCCCGGCCCGACCCTCGCGGCGGCGGCGCGCCTACTGCGTGCGGGCGGGGTGCTGGCGCTCCGCGTCCCGAACGGCCGCTTCTTCGTCGATGCAATGAGCCGACTCGGAACCGATGGAGCGCTGGCGCGCCGCTTCCGCTTGCTCGCGCTCGCCTGGAACAACCTGGTCGGCTTCCCCTATCTGTACGGCTACTCGGCCGGCGCGCTCGATCGGCTGGTGGCGCCGTACGGATTCGAGCGCCTCGCCGCGGTGCCCGACACGTTGCTGCCGCTCGCCGACGCCGACACCCGAGGCTGGGCGGTGCTCGAGGAGCGGGCGGTGAAGCGGGCCTGTCGCCGGCTCTGGAGTCGGCAGATCGCGGGACCCGCGCGTCTCGCCGCGGCGCCGTGGCTCGACGTGTACTACCGCCGCCCGGGCGGCTCGGTGCGCTGAAGGCGCACGGGGCGAACCAGCGGCGATCGAGGGCAAACGCCGCCGCGACGATCCAGCGCTCAGCCGGCCTCTGGGATCCGCTCGCTCGGGGGGGCGACGACCGCGCCGCGCCGCTCGGCCTCCCAGTCGCCGGCCCGCGAGCCGACGGTCGTCGCATAGACGTGCGTGAACTCGGCGCCGAGGAAGAAGACCTGCGCCGAGTAGTAGACCCAGACCAGGATCACGACGAGCGAGCCCGCCGCGCCATAGACCGAAGTGATGCTGCTCGTGGCGAGGTAGCGGCCGAGCCCCCACTGCCCGACCGTGAAGAGCACCGCGGTCACGAGCGCACCGACGGCGACGTCCCGCCAGGCGACGGGGGTCTCCGGCAGCACCTTGAAGATCATTCCGAACATGAGGGCGCTCATGGCGATGGCGAGGAGATCGTGGGCGTAGGCGAACGAGCCGCCAAGCCAGATCTGCACCGCGGCCGTGATGGCGCGCAGCACGAGCGAGACGACCAGCAGAAAGCCGATGCCGACCACGAGCGCGAACGAGCGAACCCGCGCGCGGACCACCTGTCCCCAGCTCGCATCCGGCGTTGGCACGCGCCAGATGCCGTTCAAGCCGGACTGCAGCTCGCTGAAGACGGCCGTCGCGCCGAGGAGAATCGTCACGACGCTGGTGACGGTGGCGAACCACCCCGAGCCCGGCCGCCTCGCGGCTTCGAGGAGCGCGGCGACTGCCTGTCCGCCCTCGGCCCCGATCACGTTCCGGATCTGCTCGACGATCTGTTGCTCGGCGACCGCGGAGTCGACGACGAGCCCCGCCACCGCAATCACCACGATCAAGAAGGGCGCCAGCGAGAAGACGGTGTAATACGCGAGCGCGGCGCCGAGCCGCATCGCATTGTCGTCCCACCAGCTCTGCAGGGTGCGGCCGAGGAGCAGGGCTAGGGGCATTCCGACACCGTGCGCCGAGGGTTACGAGTCCCGGGGCGCGGAATCAAATCCGCGCCCCCGGTGAACCTACTGTTGGTGCGGGGCGTGGACGGTCCCCCGCCAGGCGCCGGTCTCGCTGCCGAGCGACTCGATGAACTCCTTGAAACGTTGGAGATCGCCCTTCACCCGCAAGCTGACCGCGCCGAGCGCGTCGCCGACGTTCTCGATCAGGCCCTTTGGATCGTAGTCCAGTTGCAGCATCACCCGGGTCTTGTCGTCCGCCAGGCGATGGAACGTCACGACGCCGGCATTCTTCGCGCCGGTGACGCTGTGCCAGGCGATCCGCATGTCGGGGATCTGCTCGTCGATCTCGGCCTCCCAGCTCTCGTCCACGCCGGCGATCTCCGAGCGCCACAAGAGCCGCGTGTCGCTCAGCTGCTTCACCTCGACGATGCCGTCCATGAACTTCGGAAACTCTTCGAACTGCGTCCACTGATTGTAAGCGGTCCGAATCGGGACCTCGACGTCGATGGATTGCTCGATGTTGGACATTGCTCCTCCTTGGCAAAACGTTCGGAGGGGGGGCAGCAAGTTCGGTGCCGGTAGCCAGCGCCGATCCACGCGACCGCGCGCTAGGGAGCGCGAAGGCTTTGCAGAAACCGCTGGCGTGCCTTGCACATCCTGCCCGCGGCGCTCTGCCTTGAGCGCTGCCCCGACCGATAATAGGGTGGCCCAGCGTGCAGTATTACCCGGCCTATCTCGAGCTGCGTGGGCATCCGTGCGTCGTGATCGGGGGTGGACGGATCGCGGAGCGGAAAGTCACGAGCCTCCTCGATGCCGGGGCGCGCGTCACCGTCGTGAGCCCGATCGTGACGGCTGGGCTCGTCGCCCTGGCCGACACCCACGAGATCATGCACCACCCGCGGGTCTACCGCCGCGGCGACCTCACGGGGGCCTGGCTCGCGTACGCGGCGACCAACGACGACGCGGTGCACGCCGAGATCGCCGCCGAGGCCGCCGAGGCGCGCGTCTTCCTGAACGTCGTCGACCGCCCGGCGCTTTGCAGCTTCATCGTACCGGCCATCGTCATCCGCGACCCCGTTGCGATCGCGGTCTCGACCGGCGGGGCGAGCCCGGCGCTCGCCAAGCGGTTGGCCCGCGAGCTCGACGCGACCGTCGGCCCGGAGTGGGGGCTCGCGGCCCGCATCCTCGGGACGGTTCGCGCGCGTCTCGGCGGTGACGTCGCGCGCCGCGCGCGTAGCTTCACTGCCCTCGCCGACGGGCCGCTCCTCGACGCGCTTCGCGCTCGCGACGTCGCCGCGGTCGACGCGCTCCTCGGGGAGCACGTCGGCCCGGCGACGACGCTCGCCGACCTCGGCATCAGCCTCGACGAGGGGGCGACGAGATAGCCGCGATGGATCTGCTGCTCCTGAAAGTCGCGCTGGTCGCCTACCTGGCCGCCGCGGCCGGTCTCAGTCTCCATCTGCTGAGCCTGCAGCCGGCCGCGCGTCGCGCCGGCACCATCGGGCTCGCGATCGCCTTCGTGGCTCACGGCCTCAGCATCCTGCTGCGCTCGCTCGCCGCCGGCCATCCCGCCTTCACGACCGAGTACGAGGCGCTCTCGTTCTTCGCCTGGCTGACCGTCGGGGTCTACCTCGGCGCGCGGGGCCGCTATCAGCTGCCGGCGGTCGGCGCGGTGGTGGCGCCGCTCGCGTTCACGGTGACGCTTGCGTCGTTCGCGTTCTATGCCGGGGTGCGCGAGCTGCCGCCGAATCTTCGCAGCGCCTGGCTGCCGGTGCACGTCACCGCCGCCTTTCTCGGCAACGCCGTCCTGACGCTCGCCTTCTGCGTGAGCCTCGTCTACCTCTTCCGCGAGCGCCAGTTGAAGGAGAAGCGGGTCGGCGGTCTCACCAGCCGTCTCCCGTCGCTCGAGGCGCTCGACGCGCTCAACTATCGCGCGCTTGCCTGGGGCTTCCCGTTGCTGACCCTCGGGATCGTGACGGGTGCGCTCTTCGCCAAGCACACCTGGGGCCGCTTCTGGTCGTGGGACGAGCGCGAGATCTTCTCGCTCATCACCTGGGTGCTGTACGCCGGCCTGCTCGAGGCACGCATGGTGGCGGGCTGGCGCGGACGGCGCGCCGCGACGGTCACGATCGTCGGCTTCGCGGTGCTCTTCGTCTCGTTCGTGTTCGGCCACATGATCTTTCCCGGCAAGCACGGGGGGAGCTTCGACTGACGTGGCGCGCGATCTCTGCATCGTCGGGGTGAACCATCGCACCGCGCCCGTGGCGGTCCGCGAACGCTTGGCCTTTACGGAGGCCGGTCTCGCGGCGGGGCTCCGTGAGTTGAAGCAGGCGCAGGGGATCACCGAGGCCGCCATCCTTTCCACCTGCAACCGCGTCGAGATCGTGGCCGCTGCCGCGGCGCCGCCGTCGGCGGTCGTCGCGGTGGTCGAGGCGTTTCTGGCACGCACCCGCGAGCTCGATCGGAGCGCGTTCGCCTCGCATCTCTACGTCCACCACGGACGCGACGCGATCCGGCATTTGTTCCGCGTCGCGGCGAGCCTCGACTCCATGGTGGTCGGCGAGCCGCAGATCCTGGGCCAGCTGAAGGAGCAGTACGTCGCGGCGGCGTCGGCGGGCACCTCGGGACCGGTGTTGCACAAGGCGTTTCATCGCGCCTTCACGGTCGCCAAGCGCGTGCGCACCGAGACCGGCATCGCGAGCAAGTCGGTGTCGGTCGCGTCGGTCGCCGCGGACCTGACGCGCACCATCTTCGAGACGCTCGACGACAAGAAGGTCCTGCTGATCGGCGCCGGCAAGATGAGCCAGCTCATCGCACGCCACCTGCAGGCGCGGGGCAGCGGCCACATCATGGTGACGACGCGCACGTTCGACCACGCGGTGGCGCTGGCACGCGAGTTCGGCGGCCTCCCGATCCCGTTCGAGCGCCTCGCCGAGTACCTCAAGCACGCCGACATCGTGATCGGGTCGGCGGGCGCCGCCGACCATCTCGTGGGCCCGGGCCTCGTGCAGGAGGTGCTGCGGGCCCGGAAGCAGCGGCCCATGTTCTTCGTCGACCTGGCCGTGCCGCGGAACTTCGACCCCGCGATCAACGACCTCGACAACGTGTACGTCTACGACATGGACGACCTCGCCCGTACGAGCGCCGACAACACCGGCGAGCGCGAGCGCGAGGCGCTGCGCGCCGAGGCCATCGTCGAGGGCGAGGCCGACCGGTTCGTGCAGTGGCTGGGCGGGCTCGACGTCGTCCCGACGATCGTCGCCCTCCGCGACAAAATCGAGACGATCCGCCGCGCCGAGCTCGAGAAGGCACTCGCCTCGCTGCAAGATCAAGCGCCGCGGCATCGCGCGCTGCTCGACGCGCTCACCTCGTCGATCGTCAACAAGATCCTGCATGCGCCGCTCGCATCGCTGAAACGCGAGGGGGGGGACGATGCCGATCTCGCGGCGAGCGTCCGCCGACTCTTCGACCTCGAGCTCGCCGCACGGAACGAGCGGGACGAGCCCGAGGAGAAGGAGTGACCGCCGTGAGCGCGGACGGCCCATCGCCGTGGACCGGCGCCGGACCGCTCCGGCTCGGCACCCGCGGGAGCGCGCTCGCGCTCCGCCAATCGAGCATGGTCGCGGCCGCGATCGAAGGGCGCGGCACGCCGGTCGAGCTCGTCACGATCCGGACGAGCGGCGACGTCGCGACCGGCAGCCTCGCGGCGCTCGGTGGGAAGGGCCTCTTCGTGAAGGAGATCGAGGAGGCGCTGCTTCGCCACCGCGTCGATCTCGCCGTGCACTCGCTGAAGGACATGCCGGCGTCGTTGCCGCATGGCCTGACGCTCGTCGCGACCCCGCCCCGCGCCGACGCGCGCGACGTGCTGATCTCGGCGGCCGGGGTCGAGATCGCCCGCCTGCCGGCGGGGACGCGGGTCGGCACGTCCAGTCTCCGCCGTCGGGCACAGCTCGCCGCCCTCCGGCCCGACCTGGCGATCGTCGACATGCGCGGCAACGTCGACACCCGTCTCCGGAAGCTCGCGAGCGGCGAGGTCGACGCGATCCTGCTGGCGGCCGCCGGTCTCGAGCGACTCGGACTCGCCCCGGCCGGTCTCGTGGCGTTGGCGCCTACCGTGTTCGTGCCGGCGATCGGGCAGGGCATCCTCGCGCTCGAGGCGCGTGCCGACGACACGTCGGTCCGCGCGGTCGTGGCGGCGCTCGACGATCCCGCCACCCGTGCCGCCGCCGCGGCGGAGCGTGCGTTTCTCGCCGCCGTCGGGGGCGATTGTCACACGCCGCTCGCGGCCCACGCCGTGGTCACGGGGGCGCTCTTGCAGATGCGGGCGCTCGTGGCCTCGGTCGATGGGCGCGACATCGTGGGCGACG
>CAZWAX010000211.1:0-10260 GCA_964631985.1 uncultured Polyangiaceae bacterium
AGAGCGGCGCCACGTTGATGTTGTTGGCGAAGCCGACGGTCGCATAGCCGGCCGCCTGCATGGTCTCGGCGAGCGTCACGACGGCGTCCGGCAGCTGGTCCGCCTTGTGGATCGCCCGATGCGACGAGGGATAGAGCGACGTGAAGATCGTCCCGAACGACGGCCGCGTCCACGACGCCTGCGAGTACGCGCGCGCGAAGCGCGTGCCGTCGGCCGCCAGCGCGTCGATCGCGGGGGTCTGGTTGCGCTTGCCGTAACACGAGAGGTGGTCGGCACGGAGCGTGTCGACCACGATCAGGATGACGTTCGGACCCGTGGCGGGGGCCCCACCCGCCACGGGTCCCACGGCGGGTGCGGTCGGGCCGCCGAGCGCCATTCCGGCCCGGGCCGCGCCCATGGCGAGCAGCAGCACCCCCACGATCACGAGCGGGGACGCCAACGCCGGCTGCCGGCGTGCCAGCATGCGCCAGAGCGCGAAGGCGAGCGCGAAGACGACGACCGCCCCGACCAGCGACGCGATCTGGAACATGAAGGGCGAGATCGGCGCCCCGTCGAACGTCTCGTTGAAGACGTCGCGGAAGACCCGGAAGCGGCCGATGATCGTCACCAGCACCGCCAGCAACGGAGCGCCCGCGAGCGCGAAGGCCGTCGGGCGCGATACGCGGCTGACCACGCCGAGCACGACGCCGATACCGAGGCCGACGAGGGCCCCGATACCGCCGTACGAGAGCAACGCGAAATACAGCAGCCCGGCGTCGAGCCCGAGGTGGCGCTCGGCGATGACGATCGCCGCTTCACCGAGGCCGACGACCGCTCCGGCCAGGGCCCCGCCGGCGACCGAGCCGCCGATCACTCCGATCGTCGAAGCCTCACGCGCCGAGCTCAATCCGGGAACTCCACCAACAGGTCGGCATCATTGTGCGTCGAGCGCAGGCCCTTGGGCGAAATCTTGAACACGTCCGCCGCTTTCCAGTGCAGATAGCGGTTTTGCTCCAGCCATTCGACGTGCGGAGCCAAGGTCTCGTAGGTCTCGCCCAAGCGCTCGGTGAGATGTTGGCGGGTGTGCAGGAAGGGCATTTCCTTATTGGCTTCGTTCGCCTGACGGTACTCCTTGAGGAGCCGTCGTCTCATCGCGTTGTCACTCATGGGTTCGTGTCGATCCTCCATTGAACTTGCAGTGCGGCGGGTACCCTTGCCATCGTCCCCCGGAGGCGCGCAAGGCCCCCTCGGTTCACCGCCCGCCGTCTCCGGCGGGCGCGAGCTGGCCCAACAGCGAGGCCTCGTAGACGGCCGCGGTCGCCCGGGCCATGGCCTCGGCCCCGAACGCGCGCTCGGCGTGCGCCCGCGCAGCGTGGCCGGCGTTCCTGAGCCGGCTGCGATCGTCGAGCAGGGCGAGAGCCGCCGTCGAGAGGGCCTCGGCATCCCCCGCCGGTACGACGACCCCGGCCGCGCCATCGGCGACGAGCTCGTCGATCCCGGGAACGTGGGTCGCCACGATCGGCCGCCCCGCCGCCATCGCGGTCGGCACGAGGTCCAGCGTCGGACACATCGGAGCCCCGGAGAGGCAGAGCATGGCGAGCTGGCGCAGGACCGGGTCGGGATCGCTCCCGACGGGAACGACGGTCACGGGCAGCCCCGCCGGCAGCTCGACGGGTCGATGGCCGTGCTCGTCGCGTCCGCCGCAATCGTCGCGATCCTCGAGCCAGACGAAATGCGCGTCGGGATGGCGCGCGGCAATCCGCGCCGCGCTCGCGAAAAAGAGCGGCCGGCCGGTCTCGGCACATCCGGCGCCACCGATGATCAGCGGTCGATGCCAGACCCGGTCGCGGAGACCGTCCAGCATGCTGGGGGCCGTGTGGCGCGCGAGGTCGACGCCGTCGTAGACGACCCGGAACTGGGCGAGCGGCAGCGCCGCCTCCTCGGCCAACCGGCAGGCCTGCGCGCGCGTGTTCGCGAGCACGACCGTCGCGCGGCGATACATCCGGTGCAGCAGCCTCCGGACGCGACGGTCTTCGGAGGGGTCACCGGCCCGACTCGACACGATCACAATCGGGACGCCGGCGAGGTGCGCCGCGAGCGTCCCGTACGCCGCCGCGGACGGCAGGATCGCATGCACGAGATCGATGCCGTCACGACGGAAGGCCCGCGCGAGCGCGAGAACACGCCCGGGCTCGTACGCATGGCGGCGCGGCAGCGTCGTCACCGGAACTCCGAGCACGCCGAGCCGCAGCAGCACCGACGATGCCGCCTCCGCGAGCACGTAGAGGTGCACGCGATGACGACCGTCCCCGAGCGCCCGCACGAGATCCGTGACGTGGCGGGCGACACCGGCCGGCGCCAGCGTCCCGACCACGAGGGCGACGGCGACCCGGCCGCCCGCGATCGGCCAGGCGCTGGGGATGGCGCTCCGGTGACGCATGGGACGGCCTAGAGCCGGATGATGTTCCCGCCGATGAAGTCGCGGAGCGCGTTCCGGGTGTCCACGATCATCGGGGCCAGGTGGACGATCTCCGGGTAGTTGAAGGCGCTGTGGTCGGTCAGCAGCACGACGCAATCGGTGCCCGCTTCCAGGGCCTGCCGCACCGGCACCTCGTTCAGCTCCATCCCTTCCTCGCGGATGGTCGGCGCGAACGGGTCGCTGTAGGTGACCTTCGCGCCCTTGTCGAGCAGCATCTTGATGACGTGCAGCGCGGGCGACTCGCGAACGTCGTTGACGTCGCGCTTATAGGCGACGCCGAGCACGTGGATGCGGGAGTTCCGCACCGCCTTCCCGTCGTTGTTGAGGGCGTCGGTCACCTTGTCGACGACGAACTTTGGCATCGACTCGTTTATCTGGCCGGCGAGCTCGATGAAGCGGGGCTCGAAGCCGTTCATCTTTGCCTTCCAGCCCAGGTAGAATGGATCGATCGGGATGCAATGTCCGCCAAGGCCCGGCCCGGGGTAGAACGGCATGAAGCCGAACGGTTTGGTCGCGGCGGCGTCAATGACCTCCCAGACGTTGATCTCGAGCTTCGCCGACATCAGCGCGAGCTCGTTCACGAGGCCGATGTTGACGCTGCGGAAGGTGTTCTCGAGGAGCTTCACCATCTCGGCCACGCGCGTCGACGACACCGGAACCACCGTGTCGATGCTCTGCTCGTAGAGCGCTTTCGCGAGCTGCGTGCACTGCGCGGTGACGCCGCCCACCACCTTCGGGATGTTGCGGGTCTGGTACTGCTTGTTGCCGGGATCGATACGCTCGGGCGAGAACGCGAGGAAGAAATCCTGGCCGACCTTGAGCCCGGCCTCTTCCAGCGCCGGCAGGACGACCTCCTCGGTCGTGCCGGGGTACGTGGTCGACTCGAGGAACACCAACTGCCCGGGGCGGATGTACTTCTTGATCTCGGCCACCGCCGCCAGGATGAACGTCATGTCCGGATCCTTCGTCTTCCGGAGCGGCGTCGGCACGCAGATGTTGATCGTGTCGCATTCGGCGAGGACGCTGAAGTCGTTCGTGGCAGTGAGGCGTCCGGTCGCGACGAGGGAGGCCACCTCCTCGGCCGCCGTGTCCACGATGTAGGACTGCCCGGCGTTGATCGCGTCGACCTTGCGCTGGTCGACGTCGATGCCGACGGCGCGAAACCCCGCGTGCGCGAACTCGATCGCGAGCGGCAGCCCGACATAGCCGAGGCCGATGACGCCCGTACGCGCCTTGCGGCTACGAATCTTGTCCAACAACTCCATGAGCACAGACCTCCTGGGGGAATCGACGGCTGAACCGTCACGATAAAGGAAAGGGGTGAGACCGACGACCGGCAAAGTGCACGATCGTCGCGCCGCGCACGGGCTATAGACAAAGGGGGAACTCGCCAGGGCTCCTACCGCTCGCACCCGGCGAGGGCGGCGAGAATGGCATCGCGGTGACGGGCGATCCCCCGGCCGATGAACACGGCCTGGTTCTCGCGCGCCGTCTCGCCGAGCTTCAGCCAGCCGAGCTCGACCCGCCCGCACGTGACGTTGAAGAGACAGTGCCAGTCCCGGTCGACGAGCCGGATGATGCCCTTGGCTCGGACCACGTCGGGGGGCAGCGCGGCGAGCACGCGCTCGAACTCGGGCTTCACGAGCGGCTTCCGGCTCCGATAGACGAACGACTCGAAGGCGTCGCGGGCGAGGTGCGGCGACGCGGCCGGGGCCCCGCTCGCACGGTCGCGGTGGACCGCGACGTCGGTCGCGAACAACACGTCGGCGGCGATGGCGCCGCGCACGCTCTCGAGCTGCAGCGCCCGCGGGTTCATGCGGCCGAGCCGCGCGCGCAGACGCGCGAGCGCGTCCGGGGTCACGAGATCGACCTTGTTCACGACCAGGAAGTCGGCGCCGGCGATCTGGGCACCCGCGACCTCGGTCTCCTCCAGGAAGCGCTCGACGTTCGCCGCGTCGACCACGGTAATGACGGCGTCGAGGTGCAGGCCGGCGCTCTTCACCCGATACGCCAGCGGCTCGGGATCGGCGAGGCCGGTCGACTCGATCACGATCAGGTCCGGCTGCAACGTCTCGATGATCTCCTGAATGGCGAGATCGAACCGGTACTCGTCGATCGAGCAGCAGATGCAGCCGCTCGAGAGCTCGACCATCTTTTCGACGTAGTTGAGGCCCGTCACGACCGTGCCGTCGACACCGACGTCGCCGATCTCGTTCACCACGAGGGCGACGCGCTTGCCGGCGAGCCCGTGCGCGAGCGCATGCGTGAGCAGCGTCGTCTTGCCGCTCCCGAGGAACCCGGTCAGGACGTCGACCGCGACGTGTCGGGACACCACCCCGCCACTACCCGACGAGCGACGTGCCGATCATGTCGGCGGGCACGGGCTGGTCGAAGAGCCGCAGCACCGTCGGCGCGACGTCGTAGATCGAGAGGTCCCCGAGATCGCCCGTGAGGGGCGAGGGGCCGTCGAGCGCGGCGAGCACGAAGATGCCGTACCAGTCGTGATTGGCCTCGTCCGGTCCCGTGTCGTTCTCGAAGGTGTGGATGCCGCCCATGCCGACCGCCCCGACCGAGCGCCAGGCGAGGTCGCCGAAGTAGACGATCAGGTCCGGCGCGACGCCGCGGACGTCGCGATAGACGTCCTCGGGGCGAAATGCCTGCGAGCCGATGTTCCGTCCCTGCTCGTCGGTGATGGCGGCGATCCCGGCGATCAGCTCGTCGCGGACCTGCTCGTAGTCGCCTGGGTCGATCGTGCCCTCGGGCTCGCGGCCCTTCACGTTCAGGAAGCAGCGGCCGTAGTAGCCGCCGTCGCCCCAGGCCTTGGTGCGGGACCAGTCGATCGTGGCCTTGCCGATCGGGGTCGGCGTGGTCGGCGGATCGACCAGGGTCAGGTAACCCTCGCGGATCAGCCACTCGTTGAAGCAGATGCCGCCGGCCATGCGCTTCGACCCGTGGTCCGACACCACGAGCACGACGGTGTCGGACGGGACGAGGGCGAGCAGCGATTTCAGCTCACCGTCGAGGTAGCGGTAGTAGTCGCGGATCGCCGTCTCGAAGGGGTTGCCCGGCTCGTACTTGTGGTGCTCGGGATCCATGTAGCTCCAGAACCCGTGGTGCAAACGGTCGAGCCCCATCTCGACGAGCATGAAGAAGTCCCACGGCCGCGTCGTCGCCAGATGACGCGCGACGGCCCAGTGCTTGCGGGTCTTCGCGTAGACCCGCTCGAGGAGCGCGTGCTTGTCGGCGGTCCGGAAGTCGTCGACGTCGAGCACGTAGCCACCCGCTGCCGTTTCGACCTCGGCCTTCAGGCTCTCGGGGTACGTATAGGAGGCTTTCGTCGACGGCGTGAGGAAGCAGGTCACCATGTCGCCGACGATCGGCCGCGGCGGATAGGTCTGCGGCACCCCGAGCACGACCGAACGCTTCCCGGCTCGTCCGAGCACGTCCCAGAGCCGCGGCTCCTTCACGTGCGACGAGTTGGCGAACGCGTAGCCGTCGTAGGAGTGGTCCTTCCGGTTGCGGAAGCCGTAGCAGCCTAGCTGCCCGGGGTCCTTGCTCGCCATCATCGCGGTCCAGGCCGGCACCGTGATCGGCGGATTGGTGCTGGCGAGCCGTCCGTGCGCACCGCGCGCGATCAGCCCCGACAGGGTCGGCATTTCGTTCCGGAATACGTCGAAGACGAGACGCGGCGGCGCCGAGTCCCATCCCACCACGAGCACCCTCCGATTCACGCCCGCCCGCTCCTCGCTCCTCACGAGCCGCTCGCCGCTGGCCCCGCGGCCCGGCCGTCACCCGCGACCACCGGACGCAGGCGATAGAGCGCCCCGCCCGGGCTGTCGCCGACCTTCTCGGCACGGGCAATGAGCTCGTCCCAGAGGCGGATGACGCGCTCGCCAATCGGATTCGCGGCGGCCTTCTCCTCCTCCGGCTCGCGCACCACGTGCGTCACGCCGAACGGCGCAAGCGCCGCCGTCAGCTCGTCGACCGTGGCGAGCTGCCGATAGTCGATGGCGCCCTGCTCGAGCGGGCTCGCCAACGTGAAGGGACGGATGATGTGGTACGGATGCGGGATCATCGCGAGGATCAGCACGTTACCGGTCGGCGGCACCTCCCGGTTGACGAGGTCCCAGAGCGAGTACCGACGCTCGTAGCGACGCAGATAGGCATCCTCCGACATCTGTCCGGTGGCGACCTGGAAGCTGTCGGGCACGAGCGGGGCGATCACGCGGAACGCTGTCACACCTTGGAGGATCGCGGTGCCCGTGAGGACGGCGATCACGGCGAGGCGCGTGGCCGGCGTGACGGCGAGCGTCATGACGGCCCGTACCGCCACGACCAGCAGCAGCGGCAGGGTCGGATGGATGTAGCGCGGGTGCGCCCACATCCCGAAGACGACGATGGCGCCGTAGGTGAGCCCGACGCCGGCGAGGATCAGGGCGCGCGGATCGCGGCGAAGCAACACGACGCCGGGAAGGAAGGCGAGCAGGAACGGGCCGACGTCGTAGGCGAACCGCCCGACGTTCTCGAACGCGTACGGCGCCATGGTCGCGTCCCACGGGAAGCGCAGGGTCTCATGCCACGAGCCGTAGGCGCCGGCGCCGCGCTTCTTGGCGTGCGTCGCACGGTAGGCGGCGTAGTAGTCGTCGAGCCCGCGTGCGGCTTCGGCGCTCCAATTGCTGCCGCCGAAGACGCCGTAGCCGAACGGGAAGATCGGATTGCCGGTCGCAGCGGCGTTCCGCAGGTAGCAGGGCGAGGCCACCACCATCGCCACCAGGCCGAAACCCACGGTCGTCCTCGCGGCCTGACGCCATCCGCCGCGCGTGAGCGCCGTGCCGAGCACGACCACACCGAGCAACGCCGGCGCGAGCACGCCCATGAGCTTGGTCCCGGCCGCGAAGCCGCCCATCACCGCGGCGAGCGCGAGCCAGCTGCGGACCCCGGTTTCGCGCCACGCCAGCACGCCAATCACAGCGCCGATCACGTAGAGCGCGAGCGCGAACTCGACCCAGGCGCGGACCATGAGCGTCGCCGTGAACGGCATGGTGAAGAAGAGCACCGCCGCCCAGACGCCCACCGCGCGGCCGAAGCACCGCCGGCCGAGCGAGAACACCGCCCCGGTCGCGAGCACCCCGAAGGCGACGTTGACGAAGCGCGCCAGCACGTCGCCGCGCAGCACGAACGCGGCGGTGAAGAGCATGTTGACGAGGTACTGCATGTACCCCCAGAAGCTCCACGGCGTCGGCACCAACGCCCCGGCCTCGGCGAAGAGGCGCGGGTACACGAGCTGGTACTTGGTCTGGTCGCCACCGACGACGGGCGCCATCGCGAGGAGGCACTCGGCCGCGAGGAGCAGGACCCCGAGCCCGACCGCCGCCCGCTCGCCGATCGGGCCGCCGGTCACGAAGTCACGCACCCCGCGGAACGCGCGGGCCATCCCGCTCGCGCTCTCGCGACGCCCCAGCCACCCGGCGACCGCGAGCGCGCCCCACAGCACCGGCGCACGCAACACCCCGGCTTCGCCGAGCGCCAACGTGACGTACGCCAGAAGACCGAACCCGAACCCGAGCGCGAAGACCGCTTCTTCGAGACCGTGCGCAAAGGGCACCGCGCGCACGCACCGACGGCCGACGCCGTACAGGACGACGAGCAGCACGGCCAGGGTGACGGCGTCGAGCATCAGCCCAGATAGCTCGCCAGATAGGCGACGTACACCAGCGCCGCCCACCCGACCAACAGGAGAGCCACAGGAAGCGCGGGTCCACGCGACGCACCGTCGCGCGCAGCACGGTCACGCGACGCAAGCTCAATGGATCGATCAGAAGACATGGGGGATCAGGCGGGAGGTACGGGCGGCGTAGTCCTGGTAGGCGGGAAGGCGCGCGGCGATCGCCCGCTCCTCGACGCCGATCCGATGCACCACGGCGACGGCGAAGAGCACGCTCAGCACGATCGTCCACGAGACGCCGAGCATCATCGGCACGCCGAAGGCGATCGCGAGCTCGGCGAAGTACATCGGATGACGGATGCGCCCATAGACGCCGTGCTCGACGAGCACGGCCGGCTCGGCGGGCGCCACGAGCGGGCTCAGCTGGTCGCCGAGGGTGCGACCCGCCCGGCGATAGCCGGCGACACCGGCGAGCGCCAGACCGACGCCGAGAAGCTGGCGGACCCCGGCGGGGCGGCCACGCAACCACCATTCGAGCGGCGCCAGCAGCACGAGCGCATAGAAGATCGCGTGATGGCGACGGACCAGAGCAAGATCCGCCTCACTCGCGACCAGACGGCGCGGCGCCCGCGGGGCCTCCGGATCCACGAAGCGCACGAACAGCGCGACGAGGGTCGCCACGTACGCCCCGAGCGGCCAGAAGCCCGTCAGGCGAGATCCTCTTCGCGGCGGTCGAGCGCGAGGGGCGGCGGAGCAACATCCGTGCGCGCGGCGCGCCATCCGGCGAGCAGACGCCACGCCCCGATGACCGCGCCGACAATGAGGAGCTCCCGTCCAAGAACGACGAGGGTCGGCCCCGCGAGCACGGTCGCGAGAAACCCGGCGCGGGTCCGCCCGTCGATGTGGATCTCGGTGAAGATCGTGATCGGCGCGATGTAGTACACGGCGGAGAACGGCCACAGGAACTGCCCGCCAGCGGGGGGACGGGAGTCGATGGTCAACCAGTCCAGCAGGAGGTGCGAGGCGTAGGCGGCGCCGAACGCCACGGCCGCCGGGACGAACCGCTCGCGCCAACGCCACCAGACGAATACCCCCGCGACCAGGCCGAAGACCACGGCGGCGAGAACGGTGTGGCTGACGCCCCGGTGCAGCATCCCGGGACGTCCGAGCACGAACCCGACCAGAAAGTCCAGGTCGGGGAGGATTCCGATGAACATGAAAACGGCGGCGCGCCGCCAAGCCCCCGCCGGCGATCGGCCCCGGCTCGGGACACGGCGCGCCGCGCGATGAACGAGATAGCCCGCCGCCGCGTGCGCGATCGGCAGTGCCATGCCGTCAGATCAGTGGATGCCGCCGGCGCGTCGTTCGATCGGCTCGGCGACCTCCGTCGCCGGACGAATCGGCTCAACCACCCGGAGGCGCGGCTGCTTCTTCCGCAGCATGAAGCGCTTCTTCACCAGGAAGAACAGGTTGTAGAACCCATCGCGCCAGATGTTGAGCTTGGACTCGCCGATGCGGGCGCCGTAGTAGATCGGCATCTCGAGGCACCGGATCCCGGGGTGCGTGAACGCCTCGATCTTGATCTCTTCGGAGAGCGCCATGCCGTTGCTGGTGAGATCGAGCTCGGGGAGGATGTCCTTCTTGAACATCCACATGCCGGACTGCGAGTCGATGATGAACTTGAAGTAGAGGCTCATCATCGTGCCCGAGAGGATCGCATTGCCGAGGAGGCGGATGGGGCTCTTCACCTCGCCGCTCTTCGAATACCAGCGGCGCGCGGTGATGAAGTCGACCTTCTCCTCCAGCATGACGTACAGGAGAAGCGGTATGCTGTCGGGCGGATACGTACCGTCGCCGTCCATTGTGACGATGATGTCGCCCTTCGCCGCCGCGTAGCCGGCCTTGTGCGCGTAGCCGTAGCCCTTGCGGGTCTCGGTGACGACGCGAGCGCCGGCTGCGGTCGCGACCTCGGCGGTCCGATCCGTCGAGTTGTTGTCGACGACGACGACCTCGTCGATGATCGGGGGCATCTGCGCCATGACGGCGGCGATGCCATCCTCTTCATTGTGGCACGGGATGACCACGGAAATGCGCTTGCCTCGGTACATGTGGGAGCCTCCAGTCGAATGCCGGCGTG
>CAZWAX010000212.1:0-4535 GCA_964631985.1 uncultured Polyangiaceae bacterium
AGGCTCCGACCGCGTCGCGTACCGCGACCCCGACGACCGTCACGACCGGTACCGTCGCTCCGACCGCGACGGCGACCGTGGTGCCGACCCCGACCGTCCTCCCGACGGCGGCCGCGACGGTGACGGTCGCGTCCGTGCCGACGGCCACGCGGACCGCGACGCCCGTGCCCTCGGGTACCGCCACGCGCACGGCGACCCCGGTGCCGACCAGCACCGCGAGCCGAACCGCGACCCCCGCGCCCACCGCGACGCCGAGCGGTCCGGTGTGTGGCAACGGCGCCGTCGAAACCGGGGAGGGCTGCGACGACGGCAACACCGTCAACTGCGACGCTTGCCCGAAGAACTGTCTGACCGCGACGGCGCCGGTCGCGTGCAGCGCCACGACCGTTCGCCACGCGCAGCGCATCCGTCTCACGGCGCCGGAGGGTGCGATCCTCTCCGGCGGCATCGCGTGCCTCGACTACCCCGCGGGCGTGGTGGCGCTCCCGGGCACCGGCAACGTGACCGGCCGCACCTCCAACCTGAGCGGGCTCGTGACGCTCAACGACTTCAACAACGCCGTGCAGCTGACCTTCGTCGCCAATCCGGGCTTGGCGACGGTGAACCCGACCATCAGCTTCGACCTCTGCACCGGCAGCACGGCGCCGCTGCCGACGGCGTTCAGCTGCGTCACCAAGGGCGCCTCGAATCAAGGCACCGCGATCGATCCCGCCCTCGTGGAGTGCACACCGATTGCAATCCCATAGCGTCATGGGGGTCCGGATGAGACTCGGAGCGGCGGCCGTGGTCGTGTTGCTCGCGGTCGGCAGCGAGGTCGGGGCCGAGCCGATCGCCTGTCAGCGCGCCATTGCGCAAGCCGCCGCCGTTTTCACCCAGGCGACCACCAAAGCGTTGGCGCGCTGCGAGCAAGCCAAGCGGCAGGGGAAGCTCCTCCCGTCCGTCGTGTGCGCCGAGGAGCCGAAGACCGTCGCGGCCGTCGCCAAGGCCGAAGCCAAGCTGCAGGCGGCCATTCCCGCGGTCTGCGGCGGTGCGAACGACGTCTGCGACGTCGCGGACGTCGGGGGCGCCGCCGACGATACGCTCGCCGCGATCGGCTGGGATGTCGGCACGTGCCCGAACTTCGAGAACGGTGCGTGCACCAACCCGATCGATGATTGCGACGGCATCGTGACCTGCCTCGCCTGCGTCGGACGCGCGGCAGTGCGGCAGGCGAGCGAGCTCGCGACCGGCGCCTTCGCGCCGTCGGGTCCGCGCGACCCGGTCAGTCGCTGTCAGGCGGCCATCGGCCGCGAGACCGCGAAGTACCTGGCTGCCCGCGCCAAGGCGCTCCAGAAGTGCGAGGACCTGGTGCTGCGCGGCGCCATCGTCGGACCGTGTCCGACGGCCGATGCGAAGACCGTGGCGGCGCTCGCCAAGGCCGAGGCATCGAAGGTCGCGAAGATCTGCAAGGCTTGCGGGGGCGCCGACGGGGCCTGTGGCGGCGCCGACGATCTGACCCCCGCCGCCATCGGCTTCGTGTCGCAGTGTCCGGGCGTGACGGTGCCGGGTGCCGGCAGCTGTGCCGCGCCGATCGCGACCCTCGACGACTTGGTCGCCTGCGTCGATTGCGTGGCCGCGTTCAAGAGCGCCTGCCTCGATGCCCTCGCCGTGCCCGGTCTGGTCGCCTATCCGCCGGTCTGCGATCCCGCGCCGACGCCGACGGCGACGCCGATCCCGACCGTCACGCCCACTCCCACCGTCACGGCGACGCCCCCGGCAGGTCCGGTGGCGGTCACGTGCGAGCGGGCCATCGTCAAGGAGGCGGGCAAGCTCGCGCAGCTCCGGGCGCGCGCGCTCGCCGCTTGCGAGGCGCGGGTGCTCGAGGGCAAGTTGCCGCTCGGGACCGACTGCGCGGCCGAGCCCAAGACGGCGGCGCAGATCGGCAAGGCGACGAGTCGCTTTGGCACCAAGATCCCGAAGGCATGCGGCGGCGCGAACCGCGTCTGCGATCTCGGCGCCGGTGAGCCGTCGCTCGGCGAGATCGGCTGGGGGCTCGCCGCCTGCCCGAACTTCGAAGGGGGCGTATGCGACGGACCGCTCGCCGACTGCGACGACGTGAGCGGCTGCCTCGCTTGCATCGGCGACGCTGCCGTCGCGCAGGCGATCACGCTCGCCTACGGCTTCACCCAGGCCGCGCCCGGGAGCCCGGAGGCGAAGTGCCAGGCCGCGATCGGCAAAGCGGCGACCGACTACCTCGGGGCGTCCGTGCTGGCACTGCAGAAATGCGCCGACGCGCAGATCCGGGGCCGCGCCGCGGGGCCGTGTCCCGACCCCGGCGACGGCAAGACGGTCACGGCGATCGCCAAGGCGGAGCAGCGCTTGATCGGAACCGTTTGCAAGGCCTGCGGCGGGGCGGATCGCTTCTGCGGCGGCGGCGACGATCTCTCGCCGGCGAGCCTCGGATTCGCGGCGACCTGTCCCGATGTGGTGGTGCCGGGCGGCGCCTCCTGCGCCGCGCCCGTCCAGACGCTCGACGATCTGGTCGCGTGCCTCGCCTGCGTCGCGACGTTCAAGGCCGACTGCACCGACCGAGCGGCGATTCCGGACCTCCGTGGCTATCCGAACGAGTGCGCCGGCGCCGGTGGCGGGACGCCCACCCCGACGCCCACCGCGACGCCGGGCGGGGGCGGGGCGATCTGCGGCAACGCCGCCATCGAGGCCGGCGAGGCATGCGACGACGGCAACACGTCGAGCTGCGACGCCTGTCCGGCCGACTGTCGCACGGCGCCCGTGGCCTGCCCATCGACGACGGTCCGTCACGCGCAACGGGTCCGCCTGCGGGCTCCCGATGGCGCGCTTCTGCAGGGTGCGATCGCCTGCATCCAATATCCGACCGGCGTCGTGGGGTTACCCGGTAGCGGCAACGTGACGGGTCGCACCACGGGTGTCAGCGGCCTCGTCACGCTCAACGATTTCAACGACGCCGTGCAGCTGAGCTTCGTGATCAATCCAGCGGCGGCAGAGCTCAATCCAACGATCAGCTTCGATCTCTGCACAGGCGCGGCGCCACCGATCCCGACGGACTTCGTCTGCGAGATGAAGTCGGCCTCGAACCAGGGGATCCCGATCGAACCACCGTCGTTGGTCGAATGCACGGCGGTGGCAGCGCCATGAGAGCAGCCGAACGAATCAACGGAGGAGGCGTGGAATCCCAACAGCCAGCGACGCAGCCGGCCCTCGGCACGTTCGCATCCTACAGTGGGCAGCCGCAGGGAACGCACAACTGGATGGCCGCGGTGGCCTCGTCCTCGGTGATCTACGTGCTGCTGGCCGTGGTGGCCGTGGCGATCGGGACCACCGCCAAGAACGTCATGCAGGAGAAGCCGGTCGAGGTCACGTTCGTCGAGAAGGTGCTCCTCGAGCCGCCGCCACCGCCGCCGCCCATGCCCGAGGTGAAGCCTGCCCCGGCACCCGCGGCCGCGGCGCCGGTCGTGCGTCCCGACCAGAAGATTCGCAAGCTCGACAAGCCACCGCCGCCGAAGGAGCTGGTGGCGCCGAAGGAAGCGCCCAAGGAAGCGCCCAAGGAAGCGGACCCGAGCCTCGACAAAGGTGTCGCCGTCTTCGGCGAGGGCGAGGGCGATCCGGCCGGGCTCGAGGGCGGCCAGGCCGGAGGCGTCGCCGGCGGCATGGTGGGCGGCGCGATCGCGCTCCCCGAGGATGCCAACCCGCCGGTGCCCGCCAAGAGCAACCCGATCCCGGACTACCCCGCGGATGCGCGTGTCGCCGGCAAGACCGGGATGGTGATCCTGAAGGTCGTCATCCTCGCCGATGGCAGCGTCGGGGACGTCCAGCTGATGCGCGGCGACGAGCCGTTCGCGTCCTCGGCGATCAAGGCAGTGAAAGGCTGGAAGTACGCGCCCGCGCAACACAAGGGACAGCCGATCACCGTGTACCGGATCATTCAGATTCCGTTCAAATTGAACGTGTAGCCAAGAAAGGAAGACGTCATGTCATTCACCTTCGGAGAGATCTGGCAACACATGGGCGTGCCGGCGATGATCGTCGCCGGTGTCCTGGTCGTGATGGGCCTCGCCTCGCTCACGGTCTTCATCGAGCGCGTCATCACGCTCCGGCGCTCACGGACCCAGTCGCGGGCGTTCGCCGGGGCCGTCGCCGAGGCCATGCAGGTCGGGAACGTCTCGGAGATCCTCGGGGTCACGGAGAAGTTCAAGCAGGGCCACCTTGCGCGCGTGGTGCGGGCCGGGCTCACGACCTACTGGCATGCCTGCAACACGCCCGACATCTCGGGTCTCACGCCGACGGAGCGCACCCGCCGTCACCTCGAGCGCTACATGGAAGAGATCGGCACCGATCTGCGCTCGGGCGTCGCCGTGCTGGCGTCCGTCGGCTCGGTAGCGCCGTTCGTCGGACTGCCCGGCACGGTGGTCGGCATCATCCCGGCGTTCCAGGGTATCGCCTCCACCGGATCCGGCCGTCCCTGGTCGGTTGCGGGCGGGCTCCGCCAAGCCCCCGCCGCAAGCCCCGCCGGGTCTGCG
>CAZWAX010000212.1:4545-10195 GCA_964631985.1 uncultured Polyangiaceae bacterium
CAGCGAAGCGCTCGTCGAGACCGCGCTCGGTCTGGCGGTCGCGATTCCGGCGGTGCTCGCCTTCCACTACCTCACCAACGAGATCGGCAAGGACGAAGGCGCGCTCAACCGCTCGGCGGGCGAGCTGCTCGATCAGATCGAGGACTGGGAAGAGCGTGCGGCACGGGGAGGGCGGCGTGAGCGCGTGGCGTAGGAAGAGCCCCAAGGGGGTCGTCCAGCCGGACATGAACGTGACGCCGCTCGTCGACGTCGTGCTCGTGCTGCTGATCATCTTCATGGTGGTGGCGCCGCAGATGGATCAGGACGTGCAGGTGGAGCTGCCGGGGATCTTCAACCCCGACCCCGAGACCAAGGCCCAGGTCGATCCGCTGAAGCTGAGCGTTGCGAAGAAAGGCGAGTACTACATCAACGAGCAGCCCTATGATCTCGAGACGGCGATCGTGATGCTGAGCGTCGAGCATGCGGCCGACCCCCATCGCCGCTTGGTCCTGCGCGCCGACTCGGGACTGACCTACGGCGACGTTCGCGACGTGCTCGCGCGGGCGCAGAAGGTCGGATTCCCGGGCATGGCGTTGATGGTGGGCGAGAAGCACAAGCCGGGGTCGGAGGCGTCGACCGCCCAGCACGGCCCGTCGGCCGCGGCCAACGAGGGATGATCCGATGGGCATGAACCTCGAGGGCGGGAGCAATAAGAAGAAGGGCGTCACCCCGGAGATGAACGTGACGCCGCTGGTCGACGTCATGCTGGTGCTGCTGATCATCTTCATGGTCATCACACCGCTCCTCAGCAAGAACTTCTGGGTCCACACCCCGAAGCAGGAGAAGGAAGAGATCGAGAAGCCGGAGCTCGCCGACGATCCGAACCCGCCGCTCGTGCTGCGGGTCGCCGCCGACAAGGCGATCACCGTCAACGGGACCCCCGTCGAGTACGCCGAGCTGCCCGAGCGCCTGAAGCGGATGTTCGCCGCCCGCGAGGACCACATCATCTTTTTCGACGCCGCGGACGACGTCGCCTACGGCTACGCGGTGGAGGTCATGGACAAGGCGCGCGAGGGTGGGGCGGTCACCATCGCCGCGCTCACGACCGCCCTCGGCGCGACCGCCCCGGAGACCGCCACGCCCTGAGACCGTTCGGGGTCTTGCAGAACCGCATGACCCGTCCTATAGCCGCCCTCCCTGGCACCTCGCCTCGGAGGACCCATGATCGCCGGCGACCCGAACGTTCCTCCCACCTTCGGACCCCCGCTCCTCCGCCGCTCGGAAGATCTGGTCCGGCTGATCAAGGACATGACTGACGCGCCGAGCGCGCGTGTCGTTCACGAGCTGCGTACGACCATCCGTCGCGTCGAAACGCTGCTGCCGGAGGCGGCGAGCGGGGCCGAACGGAAGGTGCGCAAGCACCTCGACCGCCTGCGCCGCCGCGCCGGCAAGGTGCGCGACGTCGACGTGCATCTGAAGGCGCTCCGCGGCTTGCCGGCGACGCTCGACGCCGCGGCCCGCGCCACGCTCCGCGAAGCGCTGCGGAAGGCGCGGCAGAAGCGCGAGAAGCGCCTCGTGCGCGGCGTCGCGAACGAGCGCGACCGCGGGCTCGTGAAACGTCTGCGCCAGGTGGTCGCGCGGGCGTCCGGTGCCGAGCACGCCGGGCTCGATCCCGACCGGGTGGTCGCGCAGGTCCTCGCGGACTTCGAGCAGGGGTACGTGGCCGCGGCCCCGCTCGGCGCGGCGAACCTCCACGCGTTCCGGGTCGCGACCAAGCGCCTCCGCTATCGCGTCGAGCCGCTCGCGGCAGAGCCTGCGGCGGCCGTCGCGGTGCGTGAGCTGAAGCGGGTCCAGGACGCGATCGGCATCTGGCACGATTGGCTCACCCTCGGTGAGCGCGTGGAGCGCGAGCTCGAGCTCGAGGTCGACGGGGATGCGTCCCCGCTGCGCGCCGCCGTCCGGACCCGGACCGAGCGCGAGCTCGCCAAGGCGCTCGGCGTGATCGAGCGCGTGGCACGGCGGCTCCGCAAGGTGCGGCCGACGGGCGCGCGCAAGGGCCAGAGGCCCATGACCGCCGACGGGCACGTGCCGACGCACAGCGCCGGCGCATCGGCCTAGGGCCGGGTTCCCGCGATGGCCACCTTTGCCGCGGTCGACATCGGCTCCAACTCGGTCCGACTGAAGATCGCGCGCCTGGCGCGCGGCGGCAAAGTCGTCACCGTCCTCGAGGATCGCGAGGTGACGCGGCTCGGCGGGTCCGTCTTCCGCACGGGCCAGCTCGAGCCACAGTCGATGGAGAGCACCATCAACGCGCTGCAACGCTTCCACCGAGCGGCGCAACGGCACGGGGCCGCGGCGGTGCGGGTGTTGGCGACGAGCGCGATGCGCGAAGCCAAGAACGCCAAGGCCTTCGAGGATTGGGTGCGCTCGGCGACGGGGTGGAAGCTCGAGGTCATCACCGGCCTCGAGGAAGGACGGCTGATCCATCTCGGCGTGATGGCGGGCACGCGGTTCACGGCGCGCCGGGTCCTGCTCATCGATCTCGGCGGCGGCAGCTGCGAGCTCACCTTCTCCGTCGCCGGGCAGATCCAGGAGATGGCGAGCTTGCCGCTCGGCGCCGTGCGCTTGACCGAGGAGTTCCTCGCCCACGATCCGCCCCGGCCGAAAGAGCTGCAGCGTCTGCGTGCCTTCATCTCGGAGGAGGTGGCGCGGATCGAGCGTCGGGTCCTGGCGCGGCGCGTGCAGGTGACGATCGCGACCGGAGGGACGGCGGCGACGCTCGCGGCGCTCGCTTCCAAGCGGCGCGGCGATGCGCGCGCCGGACAGGCATCGGCCGGGGACCTCCGGCGCATCGCCGAGAAGGTCGCAGGCTACGACCTCGAGGAACGCCGGGTGATGCCGGGGCTCGGTCCGCGGCGGGCCGAGATCATCGTCGCGGGGGCGGCGGTCTACGCGGGCCTGATGGTGCATGGCATCCACGGCTTCCGTTACTCGCCGCTCGGCCTCCGCGACGGGCTCCTGGCGCAAATGGCGGCCGACCTCGGCGGCGAGCGCCACATCCAGCAGCGGATCCAGTCGCAACGCGAGCGTGCCGTGGTGACCCTCGGCACCCACTACGGGATCGACGCGCGGTATGCGAAGACGGTGCGCGACCTCGCCGCCAGCCTCTTCGCGAAGCTCAAACGTGTGCATCAGCTTCCCGCCGAGTACGAAGAATGGCTGACGGCGGCCGCCATGCTCCAGGAGGTCGGCTCCTTCGTGAACCGAGGCGGTCGCCACCGTCATGCCTGGTATCTCATCGCGAACTCCGAGATCTTCGGGTACACGACCGAGCAGCGGCACATCATCGCCGCGATCGCCCGCTACGTCGGCAACTCCCGGCCGACCGCGGACGACCGGCCGATGCGCGAGCTCGGTGGCGATGATCGCGAGCTGGTGCCGAAGGCCGTCATGCTGCTGCGGCTGGCACGCGCGCTGAATCAGAGCCGAAACGGCATCGTGCGATCGGTGCGCGCGCGGATCCAGGGCGGCAAGGTCACGCTCGCCCTGGTCGCCAAGCGGCCGGGACCCGATCTCGAGATCTGGGCTCTCGAGAAGGAAGCGTCGTATTTTCAGAGCGTCTTCGGTCGCGAGCTCGTCGCGACCGGGACCTGATCGCGTCCGTCATCGGGTCTTCATGTCGCAGTGACCCGATTGGCGACGAGCGGCGCTAGGCTCCTTCTCCGTAGCAGGCGTGTCCGCCGTGTGAGTCCCCCTCCGCGGCAGGCGCGTCCGGAGCCCCGACCTCGTGTCGGGGCTCCATTAAAAAGGGGAAGGCTCGCTGGCCGCTCGGCCGCGCTTCGCGCGGAGGCTCGCTCCACCTGCCGACGCGACCATTCCCGTACGCGCGATGCGCTGGTCCGCCGGCCCTTGTTGGGCGGCGACCGTCAGCGGTGGGTGACTTCGCGGAGGATCCGTTGCACGTGCTCGCGGAGTGAGCCGGATCGCACGCCGTAGCGGCTGCGAGTCGTCAGGGCGATCTCCTTGCCGACGATGTCGGCGGTGAGGAGGTCGCTGACGAAGGTGCAGACCGCCGCTTGCAGCCGGTTGCGGCGGAGGCGGATGCGGGCCTCGCGTTGACTGGAGGTGAGGCCGGCCTCGCGCGCGTCGGGCAGTGCGTCATCCAGCATGGTGCGGAGCACGCGTCGCAGACGCAGGTCCCACCCCGGGGGCAGCTGCACCACCAGCTCGCCGGTCTTTCGTCCCGGCTTGGTCGTGATGGGGGTGGGGCGCGCCATGGGGAGTCTCAGCTACCAAGCAGGTGTCTGCTTGTCACGTCCGAATCGTCACCGACGCGCGGTGTCATGTGTCACGGTGGATCACCGCGTGTCGTCGGCGCGACGCGTGCATTTTCTTCTGGTCAATCCGCGGGTACTCGTGTTACGCCGCGTCCACTCCCGAGCCGCAAGCAAGCGGCTCCCCCAACGAAACAGGAGGAAGTATGCGGTTGAGTCGGCATCTAGTCCCCCTTCTCGGGTTGTGTGCGGCAGTGGCGGTGTCTTCCGAGGCGATGGCGTCGACGATCACGCAGAACGTCTCGTGGACCATCGACCGGGCCGGCACGACGGCCAAGTATCGCGTGACGGCGTACGGCGATTCGATCTACGCCGGCTATCGCGGCTCACTGTCGAGCGTCGCGAGACGGGCAGCCCCCCTCGTCGATGGCGAGTATCTGTCCAAGCTCTGGAACGCCGACATGGAGGTCATTCGGCGTACCAAGTCGGGCGCGATCGCGTCGGACATCTACAACAACAAGATCGTGGCCGAGCGTTCGTACATGCAGACCACCAACACCCGCATCGTCACCTTCGAGATGTGCGGCAACGACGGTCTGCAGGGGCGTAGCTCGTTCTCCGGCCAGAGCGGCACCTGCGACCTGGCGCCCCTCAACACCGCGCTCTCGAACTGCACGACTTACCTCAACAGCGCGATGAGCTACATCAACAACAACGCGTACGGCGGTACGAAGCTGAAGGTGGTCTCGAACCTGTACTACCCCGGGTACAACGCCGACAACGTGCTCACCAATTGCACCATCGGCGGCGTGCGCCAGAACAAGCAGACCACCTTCCTGCCGTACATCGCGCGCATCAATTGGCGGACCTGCAATTATGCGAACACCTATGGCTTCACCTGCGCCGACAGCTTCGCGCAGTACATGGGCGCCGACTACGACTCGAATGGCGACGGTCAGATCGACTCGGACGCGCTCCGCTACGTGCAGGGCGAGTCGGAGAACGACTACGTGAACCGCATCACGGTCACGCTGCGCTCGACGATCCGCGATTCCAACACCCACTTCGTGAGCGCGGGCACGAGCTACGACTACATCCAGTCCGACGACACCCACCCGACCTACACCGGCCCCACGGTCAGCGTCGGGATCTTCGGTGGTACGGGCTCGGGCACGAGCGGCCCGACCTACACCGATGCTCAGATCGTGAACGGCAAGAACCCGGTCTGGAATCAGCTCGGGCACGAGCGCATGGGCTGGGCGCTCACCGCCAACAATCCTCCGACCCCGTAACGACGTTCGTTGGATGCCGACCGCCGCCGTCGTGCACTGCACGGCGGCGGCGTGCCCGGCATGAATCGCAACCGGCTCTCGTATATATCCGCATACGATGACGAC
>CAZWAX010000213.1:0-10111 GCA_964631985.1 uncultured Polyangiaceae bacterium
GGCAAGGTACTGGCCGTGGGCAACGCAGCGGTAGTCCGCGCCCGTCTGCGCCAGACGGAAGAGCCGTTGCAGGTCGTCCGCCGACCGCAGTCCGGATTGCCGCATGGTCTCCAGCACATCGGTGTCCGGGAGGTCGGTAAGCAGCGCCGGATCGCGGAACAGGGCCGCCACCGTGAGATGCCGGAGCTGGCGCACCAGGTCGCGGCAGAATTGACCGACCTCGTACCCGTAACGATGCAACTCGTCGACGGCCTGCAGACAGCGTGCCGGATCGCGGCCGAGGATCGCTTCGGTCACGCGATAGAGGACGGAGCGGTCGGCGACGCCGAGTGCCGCACGAACTTCGCTCTCGCCGAGCGTCTTCCCCGCGAACACGATGACCTGGTCGAGCAGCGACTGCGCGTCGCGCATGCTGCCGTCGGCCTCGCGCGCGAGATCGAAGAGCGCCGCGTCGGAGGCTTCGATGTTCTCGTCGACGACGATCTGCCGGAGGCGCGCCAGCAGCTCCGGCATCGCAATGCGCTTGAACTCGTAGCGCTGGCAGCGCGAAACCACCGTCGGCGGCAGCCGCTGCACCTCGGTCGTGGCGAAGATGAACTTGACGTGCTCGGGCGGCTCTTCGAGCGTCTTCAGCAGCGCGTTGAACGCCGCCGTCGAGAGCATGTGGACTTCGTCGATGATGTAGATCTTGAAGCGGCCCGACGCCGGCCGGTAGCGCACCGCCTCGTTCAGGTCGCGGATGTTGTCGACGCCGGTATTGGAGGCGCCGTCGATCTCCACCACGTCGAGGGCGCTCCCCGCGGCGATGTCGGTGCAGCTGCCGCAGGTTCCGCACGGCTCGGCGCTCGGCCCGGTGGCGCAGTTCAGCGCGCGCGCGAGGAGTCTGGCAATCGTCGTCTTCCCGACGCCGCGCGGCCCCGAGAAGAGAAACGCATGCGCAATCCGACCCTGGACGATGGCGTTCCGCAACGTGGTCGTGACGTGGTCCTGCCCCACCACGTCCTCGAATCGTTGCGGCCGCCACTTTCGGGCCAGTACCAGATACGCCATCGTTCGCGGGTCTCCACCATCGCGGGTCGGGTGCTTCGGCCAGCGCTGTGCTGCGACCCGCGCTGGCCGTGTACTGAAAACGGGTCATCCGCTCGAGGTGGCAGCTAGGCGCCCCCGCGGCACAGAAAGGGAGTCGGTACCGCTGCTTCCTTTCGGACCTGACGGAGTTCGCGACGCTTTCTTGCGCGGGACCTAGCCACCACCTGGAGCGGACGACCGCCGATTGCGGAACCGGGGTCTGCATAGCATGCTCGCTCGGAGACGCGCCAGGGTGCCGGCGCGACATCACCCATGTCACACGACGACCTCGCGGCGATCATCCTGGTCGGTGGCCGGTCGTCGCGGATGGGTCGACCGAAGCCGTGGCTCGATCTCGCCGGACGGCCGCTGCTCGCCCGTGTCGTCGAGCAGGCGCGCACGTGGACGGACGAGATCGTGCTCGTCGCCGCCCCGCATCAGGATCTTCCGCCGCTCCCCGCTGCCGGTGCCGCACCGCCGACGGTCGTCTACGACGATCATCCGGGTGCGGGTCCCCTGCCCGCCCTCGCCGTCGGCCTCGGGGCCATGCGCGCGTCCTGGGCGCTCGCCCTCCCGTGCGACGCGCCGTTCGTGCATCCGAGCGTGGTCGCGCACCTCATGGAGGCCCGCGGCGACGACGTCGACGCCGTCATTCCGATCTGGGACGAGCGCCCACAGCCGCTGGTCGCGCTCTACCGACGACGACTCGCGCCCCGCGTGCGGGCGCTCGTCGCGGCTGGCGAGCGCCGGCTGCACGCGCTCGCCGACGGGCCGGGCATCTGCCGTGTCTCCGCTGCGACGCTCCGTGCGCTCGATCCCGCGGGCGAGAGCTTTCGGAGCGTCAACACGCCGGAGGAGTTCGCGGCGGCGCAGGCGGCGTGGCACGCGCGCCGCGGCACCACGCGCTGACGCTCGCGCGCGCCGACGCTGTTGTCACCGCGCGCGCGGCGTTGCTATCGTCCGCGCGATGTCCGCGCCGATCATCGCCCGGGAAGCGGCGAGCGAGCCGACGGTTCCGACGGCGATCCGGCGGATCACCGTCGGATCGGCGCCGACCGCCCCGATGCCGGACACGCTCGCCGTCGAGGAGCCGCTCGAGATCCATCTGAACGGCTGGCGCTGGCTCGTCACGATGCGGACGCCCGGGGCCGATGCCGACCTGGTGCTCGGCATGCTGGCGAGCGAGGGCGTGATCGCCGATGCCGCCGAGGTCGAAAGCGTGGTCTTCCGGCGTCATCCCGACGAGCCCGACCTCGCGAACGTCGTCGACGTGCGCCTCGGCCGCCCCGTGGACGAGCTGGTGGCACGCCTCGCCCGCAATCACGCGCTCGCCGCCAGCAGCTGCGGCCTTTGCGGCGCCAGCTCGGTCGAGGCGATCCTGCGACAGCGGCCGCCCGTCCCACCGGGTCCGACCGTCGCCGCCGCCACGATCATGGGCCTGCCGTCGCAGCTGCGCCCGGCCCAACCGGCCTTTCAAACCACCGGCGGCCTTCACGCCGCGGCGCTCTTCGACGCCTCCGGGACGCGGCTCGCGACGCGCGAGGACGTCGGGCGCCACAACGCGGTCGACAAGGTGATCGGCTGGCGTCTCCGCGTGGACCCGCGGCCCGCGACACCGATCCTGCTGGTGAGCGGGCGCGCCAGCTTCGAGATCGTGCAGAAGGCGGTCGCCGCCGCGATTCCCATCGTCGCGTCCGTGTCGGCACCGTCGAGCCTGGCCGTGCATCTGGCCGACGAGGCCGGCGTCACCCTCGCGGGCTTCGTCCGCGACGGGGGGTTCAACCTCTATACCGGACACGCCCGCATCGGCGGCGACTCGGCCAGCGCCGACGGCCGCTCCGCCGCGGACCGCGACCCGAACGCGCCCGGCGCCGACCCGCTGGACTTCATGTCCCGCGACCTCCGCGCTGCGCTCGACGGGATCGGTCGCAAGATCTCGCTCGCCGATTGGCGCACGCTCACGCGGACGGAGCGCACCCGGCTCGAGACCCTCGCGACCCACGCATCGCGCGAGGACTTCGCGGCCTACCTCGTCGATCGGGTCACCGCACGAACCGGTGCGCCGCCGCGCCCGCTCGACGCGGCGCTCGCCCGCTCATGAATCTGCCCTTCGGCCTGAACGTCGCCAAGCCGCGCCACTTCCGCGACATGGCGCGCATCGTGTGGCAGAACCGCGACCAGTTGCCCTACGCCTGGCGCATCCTCCGTGACGGGGTGTGCGACGGCTGCGCGCTCGGCCCGCGTGGCCTGCGGGACGACGTCATCGACGGCGTCCACCTCTGCATGACCCGCCTCGAGCTGCTGCGCCTGAACACCATGCCGGCGCTCGACCCGGCCGTGCTCGCCGACGTCGACCGGCTGCGCAGGCTGACGAGCGCCGAGCTGCGCGCGCTCGGACGGCTGCCGTTCCCGATGCTGCTCGAGCGCGGCACGCGCCGGTTCCACCGTCTCGGCTGGGACGAGGCAGAAGCGCTCGCGGCGGAACGCCTCCGCGCCACCACGCCCGAGCGCATGGCCTTCTTCACGACCTCGCGCGGGCTCACCAACGAGGTCTACTACGTCGCCCAGAAGGTCGCGCGCGCGCTCGGCACCAACAACGTCGACAACGACGCGCGCCTCTGTCACGCGGCCAGCACCACCGCGATGAAGCGGAGTCTCGGGGTCGCCGCCGCCACCTGCTCGCTCACGGATTGGATCGGTACCGACCTCCTGGTGATCTGGGGCAGCGACCTCGCCAACAATCAGCCGGTCAGTACCAAGTACATGCACTACGCGAAGGCCGCCGGGACGCGCATCGTGGTCGTGAACCCGTTTCGCGAGCCCGGCCTCGAGCGTTACTGGGTTCCCTCCGTCGCGCGGAGCGCGGTCTTCGGAACCGCGCTCATGGACGAGTTCTTCCCCGTGACGATCGGTGGCGATCGCGCCTTCGCCAACGGCGTCCTGAAGGCGCTGCTGGCCCGCGGCGCCGTCGACCGCGACTTCGTCGCCGCGCACACGAGCGGGTTTCCCGGCTTGGAGGCCGAGATCGCCTCGCAAGGCTGGGAGCTCCTCGAACGCGAGTCCGGCCTCGCGCGCGCCGAGATGGAGCGCTTCGCCGCGCTCTATGCGGCGGCGCGGAGCGCCGTCTTCGTCTGGAGCATGGGGGTGACGCAGCATCGCTTCGGGGTCGAGAACGTCGCCGCGATCATCAACCTCGCGCTCGCCCGCGGCATGCTCGGCCGGCCGCACTGCGGGCTCATGCCGATCCGCGGCCACAGCGGCGTGCAGGGCGCAGCGGAGTGCGGCAGCGTGCCGAACGTCCTCCCCGGCGGCGAGTCGCTGGACGACCCCGCGGCGCGCGGGCGGTGTGAAGCGGCGTGGGGCTTCCCGGTTCCGTCCGCGCCCGGTCTGATGACCGCGGCGATGCTCGACGCCGCACACGCCGGCCGGCTCGATGCGCTCTATCTCGTCGGGGGCAACTTCCTCGAGACCATGCCCGACCCCACATGGTGTCGGGAGGCGCTGGCACGCGTCCCGCTCCGCATCCACCAGGACATCGTGCTCAACAGCTCGACCCTGGTCGAGAGCGATGCCGTGCTCGTGCTGCCGGCGGCGACCCGCTACGAGCAGCGTGGCGGCGGCACCTCGACGACGACCGAGCGCCGGGTCCGCTTCACGCCGGAGATTCCCGGACGGCGGATCGGCGAGGCGCGTGCCGAGTGGGAGATTCTGGCGGCGATCGGGCGGCGCGCCGTCGACGAGTCGCACCGAGCGGCGCTCGCGTTTCCCGACGCCCAGAGCGTCCGCGACGAGATGGAACGGGTGATGCCGCTCTATCGCGGGATCGGCGGGCTCCGCCGCGCCGGCGACGCGATCCAGTACGGCGGACCGCTGCTCTGTCGCGGCGGCATCTGTGGGGATCTTCCCGACGGCCGCGCGCGCTTCGCGCCGATCGCCGTCGCGCCGACCGCGCGCGCGCCCGACGAGCTGGTCGTCACGACCCGTCGCGGCAAGCAGTTCAACTCCATGACCCAGAGCACCAGCGACGCTCTCACCGGGACCGAGGGTCGGGATGCGGTCTTCATGGCGGGAACCGACGCGACCCGCCTCGGGCTCAGCGAGGGCGCAGCGCTCGAGCTGGTCTCCGAGCTCGGACGCTTCCGCGGCCGCTGCCGCATCGCCCGCGTCGTGCCGGGAACGCTGCAGGTCTACTGGCCCGAAGGCAACGTGCTCATCGGCCGCCGCCTCGACCCGGCGAGCGGGGAGCCCGACTACAACGCGGTCGTACGCGTGGAGACGCCGAAGCCGTCTTGACTCGCCGCTGCCACTGCTTAACCCTGACCTCGTGCGACGACCACGGGCCTCGGTGCTGGCGGCGTTGGTGCTGACGATCGGGATCTCCCTCGTCGGCTCCACGAGCTACGCGCGCTATCTCGGCACCATTGGTCCCAAAGAGTGCTGCAAGTCGCACTGTCACCACGGCGCGAATCCGACCGCCGCCGACGCGGACCGCTGCTGCTCGGTCCATCTCGGGGTCGTGCCGTCGGGCCTCGGCCCGACGACGCCCGCTGGGCACCTCCTGGTGACGATGCACGCCACGGCGGTCCCGACGACGCTGCTCGTGCCGATCGCCGCCACGACGTCCGTTCCCGCCCTCCCCGTCAGGTTGCGGGGGTCGCCACCAACGACGCTGCTCGCCGTCTCCACCGCGCTCCTGATCTGAGCCCTCCTCGCTGACGGGTCGATTCCGGTCGATCCGTTCCGTCCGCGCTCGTCCGAAGGACGGCGTGTGCCCATCTCGCGAGGAGGAACGATCATGCAGCACTACATCTATTCTACGGGTTCGTGGCCGGCGGCCGTTCGGGTCGCCGCGCTCGGTCTGCTCGTAACGGCGAGCGGCTGCGTCCTGGCGCCCCGCGCCGCCAAGGAGGAGCGCGCCGCTCTCGTGCGCGCCGGCACGGCCTACGCCCAGCCGTTTCCGGAGCGGACCCTTCCGCCCCTGCCCGCGGCACCGACCTGGCAGGACGTCGTTGGACGGACGCTGGCGGCGAGCGGCGATCTCGAGGCCGCCTACTTCGCGTGGGCGGCCGCCGTGCATCGCATCGATCGCGCGGGCGCGTATCCGAACACGGCGTTCTCGCTCGACGTGAGCCGGGCCTTCTCCGGCGCCGGGAGCGGCTTCGACCGGACGAGCCTCGCCCTCGGGTTCGACCCGATGGAGAACCTCGCGTTTCCGACCAAGGTGTACCAGGCCGCCAAGGTCGCAACCGCCGAAGCGCGCCAGGCCGGGGCGCGGCTGGTGGCGGTGCGCTTCGATCTCCGGCGGCGCGTCCTCATTGCCTGGGCCGACTACGGGCTCCTCGCGGAACGGGTGCGGATCGCCCGGGAGCGGGCCGGGTTGCGCCGGCTCCAATCCGCGACGGCGGCGGCAGGGGTCGCCGGCGGCGAGGGTCGCGAACGCTGGCCCGATGCGGAGAACGCCGCTGCGGTCGCGGACGACACGGCGCTGACCCTCGCGGCAGAGCTCCGGCAGGCCCGCGCCGGCCTGAATGCGATGATGGCGCGCGACCCCGACGCGCCGTTGCCGCCCCCGACCGCCGCCGAGCCGCCGCACGACCTCGCGAGCGACGATGCGTCCGTGCTCGCCGTCGCCGGCGCGACCGACCCGGAGCTCGCGGTGCTCGCGCGCGAGGTCGAGGGTCGCCGCGATGCGCTGGCGCTCGCCCGCCTACAGTACATCCCCGATTTCAACCCGTTCGTCGGCACCGACGGCGCCGCGGCGCAGATGGCGGGCGTCGTGGTGTCGATCCCGACGATGCTCCGCGAGGTTGGCGCCATGATCCGGGAGAACCGCGCCGAGCTCCAAGGCGCCCTCGCCCGCCACCGTCAGGCCACCGTGGACCGCAGCGCGGCCGTCGTCGCGGCGCTCGTCCTCGTTCGCGACGGCGAGCGCCGGGTGACGCTCGCCACCGACGTGCTCCCCGCGACCGCCGAGCGCGCCGCCCATGCCGCCGCGCTCGCCTACGCGAACGCCAGCGCCACCTTCGACGACGTCGTGATGGCGCGCTCCCTGGTCCTCGACGTCGCCACCCTCGCCGCCGAGGCACGCGCCGCCCACGCCCGTGCGGTGGCCGATCTCGAGGCGCTCCTCGGGGTCGACGTGGAGACGCTCGGCACCGATCCGCCGGCGCTCGCGACCGCGGGGGTGCGACCATGAGCACCCGCACGCGCCGGCGACGGCTCGTCGTACCCGCGGTGCTCGCGCTGGGTCTGGTCGTCGGCCCACGTGCCACCGCCGCGGCACCCGAGGAGCATCGCCACGAGACCGCCGCGGCGTCGACACCGGCGCGGAAGCAGCTGTGGACGTGCGGCATGCATCCGAACGTCATCCGTGACGAGCCCGGTCTCTGTCCGATCTGTCACATGAAGCTGACGCCGCTCGCGACCGACGGTGCGCGCGCCGCCGACGACACGATCCGCATCGATCCCGCGGTCGTCCAGAACATGGGCGTGCGTGTCGCCGCGGCGCGCCGGGGCACGCTCCGGCGCACCGTCCGGGCGACCGGCACGCTGGACGAGGCCGAGCCCAAGGTCCACGACGTCGCGCTCCGCGTCTCCGGATGGATCGAACGCCTCCACGCCGATACGGTCGGCATGCACGTCACGGCGGGTGATCCGCTCTTCGAGCTCTACAGCCCCGAGCTCCAAGTCGCCGTCGACGAGCTGATCGCGAGCCGCCGGACCGGCACCGAGGTGCCAGCGGGGACTCGCGACGTGCTGGCGCAGGCCACCCGTCGGAAGCTCGAGCGCTTCGGTCTGCGCGCGGCCGACATCGATCGTCTCGCGGGACTCTCGCAAGCGCCGCGCACGATCACCTTCTCGAGCCCGATCACCGGTCACGTCACCGAGAAGCTCGTCGTCGCCGGGGCCGCGGTCCAGGCGGGCGAGCGCGTCCTGCGGATCGTCGATCACTCAACGCTCTGGCTCGACCTCCGGGTCCACCCGCAGGATCTCGCCGGCGTCGCCCTCGGCGCCGCGGTGACTGCGACCATCGAGGGCGCGACCGGCGACGACGTGACCGGGATCGTGACCTTCATCCACCCGCACGTCGACCCGGCGACGCGCACTGCGACCGTCCGCGCTGCGATCGCGAACCCCGAGCTGCGCCTCCGGCCGGGTATGTACGCGACCGGCCGCGTCGTCGGGGTGGTCGCCGACGATGTGCTGCTCGTGCCCCGCGAGGCGGTCATCGACACCGGCATGCGTCGGATCCTCTTCGTGGCACTCGGCGACGGCCGGTTCGCGCCCCGCGAGGTCGAGGTCGGCGCCGCGGGCGACGACGGTCTCGTCGAGGTGCGCCGCGGGGTGACCGACGGCGAGCAGGTGGTGACGAGCGGGCAGTTCCTGCTCGATGCCGAGAGCCGCATCCAGGAGGCGATCCAGAAGCACCTGACCGAGCACGCGCCGCGGGAGACGCCGTGATCGCCCGTGTGATCACGTTCGCGATCCGGAACCGTCTGCTGGTGATGCTGATGACGGCCATGGTCGTCGCGGGCGCCGTCCTCGCGCTCCCGTACGTCCGGCTGGACGCGCTGCCGGATCTCTCCGACGTCCAGGTGATCGTCGTGACCGACTTCCCGGGGCAGAACCCGCAGGTCGTCGAGGATCAGGTGACGTACCCGCTGACCACCGCGATGCTCTCGGTGCCGGGCTCGACGGTCGTCCGCGGCTACAGCATGTTCGAGCTGTCCTTCGTCTACGTGCTGTTCGACGAGGGCACCGACATCTATTGGGCGCGGAGTCGCGTCCTCGAGGCGCTGAGCTTCGTGCGCGACCGTTTGCCGGTAGGCGTCGAGCCGAAGCTCGGGCCGGACGCGACCGGGCTCGGGTGGGTCTACCAGTACGTGCTCTACCCCGGGTTCTGGTCGCCCGATCATCCCCAGGGGCTCTGGCGCGACGACGTCGACGATCGCTGGTACGCCCGGCCCGAAGAGGCACCGACCGACCGACGCGCCGCCCTCGTCAAGGTGCGCGCGTGGGAGGAGGCCGGCACGGATCCCCTCACCGGCACGCCGCTTCGTCCGGCCGATCAGGATCTCGCCGGGCTCCGCAGCTTGCAGGACTGGTATCTGCGCTACCCCCTGACCGCGGTCGAGGGCGTGGCGGAGGTGGCGCCGATCGGCGGCTTCGTCCGGCAGTACCAGGTCGTCCTCGATCCCCAGCGGCTCGAGGCGTACGGCCTGTCGCTCCGCGACGTGATCGGCGCGATCGAGCGCTCGAACGACGACGTCGGCGGTGCCGTCCTCGAGATGAGCGAGCACGAGTACATGGTACGGAGCCGCGGCTACCTCCGTGGCCTCGACGACCTCGGCCTCGTGGTCGTCGGGCCGAGCCGGCGCGACGAGGCGATGATGCCCGCGGGTACGCCGGTGCTCCTGCGCCACGTCGCAACCCTGCAGATCGGCGGTGCCATGCGGCGGGGCGTCGGCGAGCTCGACGGCCGCGGCGAGGCCGTCGGGGGCGTCGTCATCGCCCGCTTCGGCGAGAACGCCTTCAAGGTGATCGCCGACGCCAAACGCAAGCTCGCCGAGCTCGAGGACGGCCTCCCGCCGGGGGTCTTCGTGAAGACGACCTACGATCGCTCGGCCCTGATCGACCGCGCCGTCGGCACACTCCGCACCGCCGTGACCGAGGAGCTGATCGTGACGGCGCTCGTCATCCTGGTGTTCCTCGGCCACGTCCGGAGCGCGCTCGTCGCCGTGTTCGTGCTCCCCGTCGGGCTCCTGGTGTCGCTGCTCGCGATGAGCCTCCTCGGGATCAACGCCAACATCATGAGCCTCGGCGGCCTCGCGCTGGCGATCGGCGTCATGGTCGACGCGGCGAACGTGATGATCGAGAACGCGCACAAGCATCTCGAGCGCGATCCTACGCGCTCCCGCGTCGAGTGCATCACCGCCGCCTGCGTCGAGGTGGGCCCGAGCCTCTTCTTCTCGCTGCTCGTGATCACCGTCGCGTTCCTGCCGATCTTCGCGCTCGGCTAGCAGTCGGGCCGCCTGTTCAAGCC
>CAZWAX010000214.1:0-3028 GCA_964631985.1 uncultured Polyangiaceae bacterium
TCCCGTATCAAGATAAAATCACTCAATTTTATGCGTGGCCGCACTTTCATCAATAAATTCCTGATCATCGACGAGGCGCAAAATCTTACGCCCAAGCAGATGAAAACACTCATCACTCGGGCCGGGCCTGCCACCAAGGTAGTCTGTCTGGGCAACATCGCACAAATAGACACGCCTTATTTGTCCGAGGGAAGTTCAGGGTTGACCTATGTGGTCGATCGTTTCAAGGGATGGGATCACAACGGACACGTAACCTTACAGCGTGGAGAGCGCTCAAGGCTGGCGGATTATGCGGCGGAAGTATTGTAGGACAATATGCAGTGTATGAGATAGCGCCTTATCACTATGATAGATAAGAAAATATTATTTGAGAGTAACAAAGTATCGTAACGTGTGCGGTAAAGGGGTAGGCCGCTAAGTAAATGCTCGCGAATTGGATTTTTAATAATGTCCGGATTTGGCATAGCTCTCAAACCGGGTATATTCGCCGAGGAAAGTGAGATCAACTTTACCTATGGGGCCATTACGCTGCTTGCCGATAATGATTTCGGCGATCCCCTTGTCCTGGGTCTCCGGGTTATAGACTTCATCACGGTAGATAAACAGAATCAAATCCGCATCCTGTTCGATGGCACCCGATTCGCGCAAATCTGACATGACCGGGCGCTTATTCGGGCGCTGCTCCAGGCTGCGATTCAATTGCGATAACGCGACGACGGGTACCTGCAGTTCTTTTGCCAGTGCTTTCAGAGACCGGGAGATTTCGGAAATCTCAGTGGCACGATTCTCACCTTGGCCACTGGCGGACATTAGCTGTAAATAATCCACCACAATCAACCCGCCCGGGAAGATGCGCGTCAGCAGCCACGCGTCGGCCGGCGTCGGCGCCCCGAGCACCGGCGTGGCCGGCGGCGCGAAGAGCGGTAGGGCGTACACCAGCAGCAGCGTCGCGCCGACGCCGAGCCGCACCGCCCCCCCTCCTCGCTCCGCGCCCGCCATCACTCCCTCACCGCGACCACGACGCGCTCGTCGCCCCGCGCGCGCCGCTCAAGCGTAGGTGCGGGCGTTCTCGACCGCGGTGGCGAACGGCCGTTGGAACAGGAGATTGAACTCCAGCATCGGTCCGACGATGCATCGGTTGCACGGCGTCTCACGATCCCAGGCGGTGCGCCAGTCCGCCGCGAGCAGGTCGACGAAGGTGGTCTTGCCCTTGGTGTACGCGCACGGGTACGCGCGCCCGAGCGGGTCGATGTAGAAGAACCCGTGACCGGCAGCGCAGCGCGTGTCGGGCGCGGTCACCGCCGACACCGCGAAGTCGTCCCATTGCGCCAGGAACTGCAGGAACGCCGTCGAGCTCACGATCGGGCGGCCGCGCTGCTTCTCGACGAGCAGGTCGCGCCAGAACTGCCGGAACTGCTCGTTCGACACGGTCTCCGACACGCGGCCGCGCACGATGTCGGTGTCGGTGCACTGCGGCTGGAAGTGGACGCGGAAGCCCGTCGTCTCGGCGAGGCGCAGGATCGCATCCGCCTGGTGCAGGCTGTGCTCGGTGACGACGCAGATCGCGATCACCGGCTTCCCGACGCGGAGGAGCGCGCCGATGCCCGCCATCACGCCCGCGTACGAGCCTTCGCCGCGCGCCGCCACGTGCGCCGGCTCGTCGCCGTCGATGCTGGTGTAGATCAGGTCGGCGAGCGCCAGCCGCTCGGGGTGACGATCGTAGAGCGTCAGATTGGAGTTGACGCTGACCCAGAAGTCGCGGGCCTTCGCCATGGCGACGATCTCGCCGATGTCCTTCCGCATCATGGGCTCGCCGCCGGCGAGACCGAGGCGGCGCACGCCCATCGCCCGTAGGCGGTCGAACATGACGGCGACGCGCGGCAGGTCGAGCGCGGTCGGATCGATGAACGGGCAGTTGCAGTAACTGCAGCGGAGGTTGCAGCGGTTGGTGACGGCCCACGTCGCCGAGAACGGCCGCGGCGCTCCGTCGACCAGGTACGACAGCAGGCTCGAGCCGTACGCGTACCCGAGCGCGACTTTCTCAGCCAGTCGCACCGCTCGACCCGAGAAACCAGAGCCACACGACCGCGAAATAGGCCTTCGTCAGCAACCAACCGACGCCGGCGTCGGCGACCACGAAGAAGATCGCGAGCGGCACGAACGCCGTCGCGGCACCGACGAGACCGAGGGGGCCCCAGAGCGCGGCGAAGAGCAGCAGCGTCAACGCCACGAGCACGTTTCGCGAGAGCGTGGCCGAGCGGACGGCCGTGGTCCGGATACCGTTCTCGGCGTCGGGCTTACGATCGTCGAGGGCCTGGAAGAGATGGCAGACCCCGGTCATGAGGCCGACCAGGAAGACCACCGCGAACGACGGATCGACGATCGCCGCGTAGAGCGATCCCCACACCCACACCGCGGCGACGTCGGCGACGGGCACGCCCTTCAGCATCGTCGAGTACACCACGTTCACGATCATCACCGCCGCGACCGCCGCGGCCGCCGGCAGCCCGAGCGCGGCGACGGCCACGGCGAGCGTCAGGGCCTTGAGTCCGAAGGTGGCGAGCATCCCGGCCCGGCGATGCTCCATCCAGGTCGCGATGAGGGCGCGGTCCTTCTTCGGGTTTCGCCAGTCGACCGGCGCGTCGTAGAGATCGTTGAAGGCGTACATGACCAGGATGGCGAGGACCGAGACCAGCGCCTGCGCCAAGCCGCGGAGCGTGAACAGGTCGCCGTGGAAGACGATCAACGAGACGTTGATCGCGAGCAGCGCGCCCTCGCCACGACGGATGCGGTGCAGCGTCGAGTTGGCGACCGCCCAGCCGAGCGCCACCAGCACCGAGGGCTCGGGGGCGACGTAGGCTGGCGCTGGAACGACGTGGGGGAAAGGCGGCCGCAGGGAAGGGTCCTGCTGCGCCGCGCCGGAGGCGGGCATCGGTCGTGTGTACCACGACGGGCGGCGGAGGCGTCAACGAGAATCCCGCTGCTCGTGGTCGGGTCAGCTCGCGATTGCGCTGCCATGCGCGGACGG
>CAZWAX010000214.1:3128-10099 GCA_964631985.1 uncultured Polyangiaceae bacterium
ACGGGCTGGCCCTCGCGGACGATTTCGGGGGCCAGGGATCGTCAGATATCGTCGGCCGAATGAGTAGCGGCGCGCACGCTCCGGAGACGACGGGCCGCAGTCCCGTGTCGTCCTCGCGTGCCGCGTTCGGGTTCGATGCCGTGGCGGTGGGCGTGGCAGTTGCGCTTGCGGCGCTCTTCGTCGCGATCGCGCTCCCGGTGCTCGCCACGCTGCCGCACGACTTCGACGAGGGCTGGTTCATGCTCGACGCGCGAGCCATCCAGCACGGGCAGCGGCCCTTCGTCGACTTCGCGCACCACGAGGTGCCCCTGCACCTCCACGCGCTGAGCCTCTTCGGCCGGGTCTTCGGCGCGACGCCCTTCGGGTATCGCCTGCTGTCGCTCGTTGCTCTCGCGGCGAGCGGCGTAGCGCTCTTCTGGCTGGCGCGACCGTTCGTCGGCGCCATGCCGGCGCTCGTGGCCGAGGCCGCGTTTCTGTTCTCGCCCGTGCAGTCGCGCGCCCTCACGGCCGTTCCCGAGACCCCCGCGCTCCTCTGCCTGCTCGTCGCCACGGTGCTGCTCTACACCCGGGAGAGCCGCCGATCGGCGTGGGCGAGCGGCGCGGTCTTCGTGCTGGCCGTGCTGTTGAAGCCGCAGTATCTGGTCGTCGCCGCCGCGGCCGCGCTCAGCCTGGTGGTCGCGCGGCAATGGCAGCGCCTCGCCGACTTCGCCGCGGCCGGCGTCCTCGCGGTGCTCGTCGGCGTCGGCTGGGTGGTCCTGGCGAGCGACGGGATCGTCCTCGACGTCGCGCGCTTCCAGCTGACCAGGGTCACCACACACCGCGGCGGCATGTGGTCGATCGACTCCGGATTCGCCGACATGCGGCGCCTCCTCGGCGTCGAGACGCCGCGCCAGTGGGCGGTCATCGGCTTCCAGACGTTCTTTCAGACCCGGGTCGCCTCCACGCCGCTTGCGCTGTTCGTGCTCGGCCTCCTGGCGATCCCCGTGTGGGTGGTGGGCTGCGCCCGCGCGCGCCCGGCGCTCGCGGCCTTCGTCGTGCTCTGGCCCGCCTCGCTGCTGGTGCTCAACTTCGCGCTCATGGACTTCGCGTCGCCCCGCTACTTCATCCCCTACGCCGCGTTCGCGGCGTTCCTGCTCTCGGCGTGGGTGTGGCTCGCCGAGCGCGCGCTCGGCACGTGGACCGCGGGCGCGCTCGCGGCCGTCGCCGGTGCCGTGCTGGTGGGCCAGCTCGCGACGACCCTCGGCAGCGACAGCGACCCTTGGTTCTGGGGCCGCTCCCACGCGATCGCCGAGGAGCATGCGCGTGTCGTCTCGTTCAACCCGATCCTGTTCGCGGCGACCGGCACCGAGCCCGGATGCGGCCTCGCGAATGCGGCCCTCACCTACGGCTCCTTCGGCGCGCACTTTCTCGCCGCCGAACGCCTCCGTCGGTTCCGCATCGACGACGACGATCTGATCGCCTGCCTGCGCGCCGACCCCGCCATGCCGGTCGTGATCGATTGGGCCTTCTACTTCTTCACCCGGCCGGGCTCGCGCCTCCGCGAGTATCTCGCCGGCGAAGGCAGCGCACAGCGGTTGTACTTCTCTCCCGACGCGGTCCAGCAATGGGACCGCCCCCTGCTCCGGATGAGCCCGCTCCGATGAGCCGCAGGAGCTGAGGCTGCGCGCGCGCCCGCTCCTGTTCCCCGTCGCGATGTGGGGTGGAACGCTCGGCGTCGCCCTGCTCGCGGCAGTGGCGTACTTCGGCTACCTCGGCACGCGCTTCGAACGGCTGCCGATCGTCCTCGACGGCGACTACCTCATGACCCGCGACGACGAGCTCGGCTTCGTGCCGACGCCGAACGGCGTGACCGAGCTCCGCAACATCCACGACGGCGCGCGCTTCCGCATCTTCACCGATCGCCGCGGCGCCCGCGTCGACGCGCCGGGCGAGCAGACCGGTGACGCCGTCGACGTCATGGCGGTCGGCTGCTCGTTCACCTGGGGGTCGAGCGTCGAGAGCGAGCAGACGTACGTTCAGCAGCTCGGCCGCATCCTCGGCGTGTCGGTCGCGAACCTCTCCATGGGGAGCTTCGGCTCGGTACAGTCGCTGATGATGCTGCTGCGGAATGCCGACCTCGCGCCCAAGGTGGTCGTCTACGGCTTCATCCGCGACCACCTGCGGCGGAACGTGGCGCCGTGCGCCCCGAACTTCCTTCCCTACTGCCTGCCGGTCGCGTATCTCCAGCGTGCCGGCGACGAGATCGTCCTGCGGCCGCCGCCGACGGCGCTCTTCAGCTTCGAGGAGAACCGGGACTTCATGGCCGAGGTGGCGACGCGCGATCCGAGCGAGCCGGGAGCGTTCTGGCGACGCACCGCATGGGCCGCGCGGATCGCGCTCCGCGAGCGGCTCGCGCCGACGCTGACGGTCGACCAGTCGCCCGAGACGGCCGCGCTCGCGCTCCGCACCATGGTGCGCGCCATGGCCGACGAGGCGCGGCGGATCGGCGCCGCGTTCGTCGTGCTGCACATGCCCTACCTGGCGCGCGGCAAGGTGGGCGCGGTGCCGACGGAGCTCAGCGCGGCCGTCGCCGGGCTCGACCTGACGCTCGTCGACTTCGCCCCGGCCGCCGCCGCCTTCTACGCCCGCGACCCGAGCGGGACGCTGATCACGGGCGACGGCTTGCACCCGAACCCGACCGCGCACCGCATGATCGCCGAGGTCCTCGCCGAGGCCGTCCGGCCGCTGGGGCGCGCGCGATGACGCGGCGCCTCGTGCGCGGGCTCTGCGCGGCCTGGGCGGTCGCGAGCGCTCTCTCCCTCGCGATGCTGATCGCGGCGCGCTGGGTCCGCTCCACCCCGTGGTCCGACGCACCGTCCGTCGACGCCATCGTCCGCCGGCTGATGGTCCTCGACACCCAGACCTTCTTCTGGATCTGGGGCTACGCCCATCTCGAGCTCCCAACCGTGCTGCTGGCAGTCGCGGTCGCGGCGGCGGCGCTGCACCGCCGCCTGCCCGGCCTCCTGCTCGCGCGCGCCGACGGACGCTGGCGCCTCACACCGCTCGCGCTCGCGCTCGTGCTGACCGCGATGCTGGCCGTGCACTACATGTTCGACGTCAACCCGACTGTCGCCGCCGCCGGCGCGACGTCGCTGCCACTCGTCGCCATCCTCCACGGCCGCGGCCTCGGGACACGCCTGCCGCGCTGGCTCGTCCTCGCCTTCTGGGCGCTCTTCTTCGCCGCCTGGCTGTTCCACGCCGGCGACCCCTTCGACCGCCTCGCGCTCATGGCGTGGGCGGCCGTGCTCTTCCTGACGGAGCGCTGGCTCGCGCCGTCCGTCCGGCCGCGCGAGGTCGCGCTCGCCCGCGCGCTCGCCATCCTGCCGATCAACCTCCTCCCGGCGCTGCTGCCGCTCGTCGTGACGCCGCCCGGGGCAACGTTCGTCGGCACCGGGCTCGCCTACAGCTTCTGCGAGGTTCCCGATCGCGGCACGGTGTTCGCCGCCCTCCCGGTCTGCGGCTCGATCCTCGCCGACTACGAGGCGTGCCGCGACGGGCGGATCGTCGAGTACGACCTCGCGACCAAACGCGTCGCCGCCACCCATCGCTTCTTCTCCCCCGAGCTCTACGGACGGCTCGAGCTCCTGGTCTGCCTCGACGACGAGGTCCAGGTCGGCGTGCAGCAGACGGTCCACCAGGGACGCCACCTGAAGCAGACCGCGCTGGCCTTTCCGGTCGACGCCCCCGAGCGCTTCACCCCGGTCGTCGCAGGCCCGGCCGTCGGCGTCACGATCGCCTACGACGCCGTCCACGACGCCCTCTTCTACGCCGGCGAGTTCACCAACCTCCTCGTCCGCTACGACCGCCGCACCAAGCAGTTCGACGACACGGCGAGCCAGGACCTGATCCGCCCGTGGCACGAGCCCGTGACGCTCGAGCCCTTCGGCAACTCGTTGATGCTCTCGCCGCAGGGCATCCACCCCGGGCGGAATCGCCTCTACGTGGCGGAATTGATGAAGGGCCAGCAGGCCCACGCGTTCGACCTGACCACGCTCCGCCGCGTCGCCACGTACGACGTCGGCAGCGGCGCCGGCATCGGCGTCAGCATCGACGCCGAGCGCGATCGGCTCTTCGTGAGCAGCCTGTGGGGCATCGAGGTCTTCGACTTGAAGACCGACACGCTCCTGATGCGACGCCGCCTCGGGCTCGGCAACCGCCCCGTGGTCGTCGACGCCCCGCGCAATCGGCTCTACGTGAGCTCCATGGTCGAGGGGAAGATCCGCATCCTCGATCGCGACACGCTCGCGCTCCTCGGCCAGATCCCGATCGGCTTGGGCTCACGCTATCCCCATCTCACTCGCGACGGCACCACACTGTTCGCGAGCTCCACCACCGCCCACTACGCCTTCGATCCGGACGCCCTGGTCGACTGAGATCGCGCGCGCGGCGCGCGCTGATCACTCCCGGCGCGGTCGATCGCGGCTGGCGATCGGGACGGTGATGCGGGTGAGCTTCCGCCCACGGCGAATCACCCATCCGACGCGGTCGCCCGGCAGGAACTCGGGACCCCACAACACCTGATCGAAGGTGGCGAGACGCCGGCCGTCGATGCCGAAGAAACCGCGATTCGTCTCCTCGAGCGAGGCTTGCCAGGCGAGCGCCGTTCCGTCCTCGGCGAGCCGAGGACGCCACACGCCCAGCAGCTTGTCCACGCGCAGCTGGCCGTCCACGTACACTCTCCACGGCCGCTCCCCCGACCCGAGGGCGGCACCGTACGCGACGTGCTCGCCGTTCTTCGTGGGCGCGATCCCCCAGACGTCGTCGTATGCCCCGTAGCGCATCCCGTCCTTCACGATGAACACGACCTTGATGTCGTCGGGTCCGGCCGTTGCACACGCGTAGGTCACGTGCTCGCCGTCGCGGCTCGGCTCGGGCGGATGGCGCAGCCACGGCTCGATGCAGGTGATGGCGTCGACCGGTCGACCGTTCCGTACGACGCGCCAGAGCTCGGCGTCACCGGCGACCCGTTCCCACCAGAACGCCGCGGGGGCTTGCTCGGCGACGCGCAGCGAGCGCGGGACGAAGGCGCTCGTCCTCGCGCATTGCTCGTCGGCGAGGTCGAAGTTCGCGCGCGCGTAGGAGGCCACGCGAGTGTCCCCGATGTAGACCCCCCAGCCCTCCCGATCCCGCGTGGCCACCAGCAGGCTCCCGTCGGGGAGAAACTGCACGAGGTGACGCAACGGCAAGTCCAGCTCCGGCGCGGAGCGGAGGGCCGCGGCGCCGCACTCGGCCGTGGGCGGCTCGAAAGTCCGCTGCACGGTGCCGTCGACGACGAGGCTCACGCGCCGCTCGGTGGCCGTCAGGTACGCGAAGCGCCGGCCATCGGCGCTGAACACCGGCAACGTCGGGTCGGTGACGTGTGCCACCGGCGCGCCGTCCACGAACATGGTGATCTCGCCGAGCGTCCCGTCTGCCGGACGACGCGCCACGCCGCCGCCGAACCAGCGTGACCCGTCAGCGCTGAACACCATCTCGCCCGTCGCGACGAAGCTCGTGGGGACGGGCGTGCCGTCGGCGACCATGGCGATCGTGGGATGCTCCCATCCCCCGTCCCGCGTCCAATAGAAGACGCGATCGCTCTTGGGCGCGAACGCGACCTTGGAGCATTCCTCGTGGACTTCACCGGTGCCGTGCGAGCTCACCACCCGGTGGCGGCCGTCGTCGGTGACCTCCACGAACGCGAACGCCTTGCCGTCATGGGAGACGACGATGCTGTTCGCCAGGTAGCGCGGCGGCAGCCTGGTCAGCACCGTCTTCTCGATCGCCGAGGCACCGCCCCGGCAGCCCGCACAGAGCGCGGCGAGCGCCACCAGCATCCGCAGCCTGGAGGCGCGCGCAATCATGGGCTGGTGGTGAACCACCATCATCCTATGGCGTCAAGGTGACTCCGGCGTCTGGTGGCACCGGGTCAGCTCGCGATGCGGGCTGGAGGGCGATCGCCCTTGCGAGCTGACCCGCTATCCGACCACTCCGGCCTCAGCGCAGGACGTAGACGTCGTAGTTCTCGTCGGTGATCGTCGGTCCGAGGCGCGCCACGTGACGCGTTGACGCGACGAAGTCGTCGCGCGCGGGCGCGGTGATCTTGAACTGCTCCTCCGCGTACGTGCCTCGGCCGCTCACGAGCGTGCCGCCAGGCTCGAGCGGCCATCCCGACGTAATCACGACCGGGCACCGGCATTCGTCGCGGACCCGGTGCGCGGCGGCGAGCAGGCCTTCGAGGTCGAACGCGCGCGCGCGCGTCGGCCGGAACGTGCCCCACGGTCGGAACGCGCCTTCACGCGGCAGGTAGATCCGGTGGTCGGCGTAGTAGGGCAGCGACCAGAGCGGCGCATCCGGCTCGCCCATCACCACCGCGTTCGCGAGCGTCGGGTCGTCGCGCAGCAGCGCGGCGAAGGCGCGGTTGGCGGAGTAGTCATGGCGCGCGTCGAGGCTGAGATCGCGGTAACCCATGATGGTCTGACGGGCGAAGAAGACGACGACGGCGACGGCGAGCGCGCGCCCGAGCCACCGGCGGGCACCCGCGAGACTGGCCGGCAGCGCGCGGGCGGTCGGCGACCCGTGCGCGTCGAGCCACATCGTCGCCACCAGCACCAGCACGACGTTGCCGAGATGCCAGAGCGCCCCCGGACCGTAGACGGCGAGGAAGAAGGTCTCGATCCCGACGAAGGCGACGACGGCGAACGCGAGCACCGACGGCCGCGTCGCGAGATAGAGGAAGTAGGCCCAGAGCCAGAGCGAGGCGAACGGGAGGATCGCGAAACGCTCCACGTGTCCGGCCGGACGGGCGACGGCACGCGCCACGGCGCCGAGACCCGACCCGCCCGCTCCCGCGGCCAACGGGTGCTCCGCGGCGGGGTACGCGACCGCGACCGCGAGCACGAGGCCGGCGAGATGGATCCCGACGGCGAGCAGCCGGGCGCGCGCCGGCACCA
>CAZWAX010000215.1:0-10069 GCA_964631985.1 uncultured Polyangiaceae bacterium
AAATCGGTCGGTGCACCGCGAAGGGCATCCTCCTGGGCCCGGCCGGGGGGTGGAGGGGGACATCATCGGCCACGCGACCGGCTTAAACTTGGGCGTGCTGGGCGGCATCGCCTTCACGATCGACGGCAAGCCGCTCGCCTTCCACGACACGATCACCTACCGCGGCATGATGTTCACGGGCGTGCCGAATCTCCTGTGGGTGTTCGGCTACTTTCGCGCCAGCTGGACGCTCCGCGTGGAGCTCCTCTGCGACTTCGTGTGCCGCCTGCTTCGCCACATGCAAGCCAAGGGCGCGACCCGGGTGTCGGTGGCGCTCCGCCCCGAGGACGCGACCATGCCGCTCCTCGACTGGATCGATCCCCAGAACTTCAATCCCGGCTACCTCATGCGCGCCTTGCATCTCCTGCCGAAGCGCGGCGACAAGCCCGAGTGGCAGCACACCCAGGACTACTGGATGGAAAAGGACGCGATCCCCGCGATCGACCTGGACGGCAGCGAGTTCGTGTACGAGCGGGCGGGAGCCGAGCGGGTGGCGGCAGCCGAGACCGTGGCGGTCGTACGGGAACGTGCCGTGCGTCACCTCGGATCCGCCGCGGGCCGCTAGCTCCTCGGTCCTCCGTGTCGATCCCGTCCGCGTCCGATCGACTAGACTGAGAGCGTGCCTGCACATAGGTACGTCGCTCGCATGGCCATCGGGGACCCGCTCGACCAATTGCGTATCGACCGCTCGGCGGTCCAGGCGCCTACGCCCTGGGGCCGGCGCCTGGCCGTGTTGGCCGTCGCCGTCGTGTTGGTGGGCGTCGGGTGGTGGTTCACGAGTGGCGCCGGCGCGTTGGAGGTCGATACCGTCGTGGTCTCCGAGTCCACGGAGGAGCGGTCCGCCGGGGGCGGCAGCTCGGTGCTCGACGCGTCCGGCTACGTCGTGGCGCGCCGGCAGGCGACGGTGTCGTCGAAGATCACGGGACGGCTCGTCGAGGTCGCGATCGAGGAGGGCATGGCGGTCACGCAGGGGCAGATCCTGGCGCGCCTCGACGATGCGAATGCCCGGCGCGCGCTCGAGCTCGCCGAGGCCCAGCTCGTCGCCGCCAAGAGCGAGCTCACTGAGACCGAGGTGCGCCGGCACGAGGCCGAGCTCAAGCTCCGGCGCGTCCGCGAGCTCGGCCGGAGCGGGGTCGAGAGTCAGCAGGCGCTCGACGAGGCGGTGGCGGGGCGCGATTCGCTGGCCGCGCGCTTGGTGGCGACGCGTGCCGACGTCGAGGTGGCCGAGCGCGAGCTCGCGGTCCGCGGCCAGGATCTCGAGGACACCCTGATCCGCGCGCCGTTCGATGGCGTCGCGATCTCGAAGGACGCGCAGCCGGGCGAGATCGTCTCGCCGATGTCGGCGGGTGGCGGCTTCACGCGGACCGGCGTCAGCACGATCGTCGACATGCGGTCGCTCGAGATCGAGGTCGACGTCAACGAATCCTTCATCCAGCGCGTGAAGGACGGGCAGCCCGTCATCGCCACCCTCGACGCCTATCCGGACTGGAAGATCCCGGCGCGGGTGATCACGACGGTGCCGGCGGCGGATCGGCAGAAGGCGACCGTCAAGGTGCGGATCGCCTTCGACGAGCTCGGCGACCCGCGCATCCTCTCCGACATGGGCGTGAAGGTGGCCTTCCAGGCCGACGCCGCGGCCGCGGAGCCCGGGCGCCCGCGCCTCGTGGTGCCGAAGGACGCCGTGCGGCGGACCGGCACCAGCGCGGTGGTCTACGTGCTGCGCAACGACACGGTCGAGCGCCGGGCCGTGTCGGTCGGCGGGACCAGCGGCGACACCGTGGAGCTGCTCTCGGGTGTGCGGAGCGGCGACCGGCTCGTGCTGGATCCGCCGGCCGATCTCGCCGACGGCAGCCGGGTCCGCGCGCGCAACGACGAGGGATAGGGAATGAGCGAAGCCTTGGTGCAGATCCGTGACGTCCACAAAGTCTACACGCGGGGGTCCGAGCGTGTGGACGTCCTGAAGGGGCTCGACCTCGACGTCGCCCGCGGCGAGTTCCTGGCATTGATGGGACCGTCGGGCTCGGGCAAGAGCACGCTCCTCAACCTGATCGGCGGGCTCGACACGCCGTCGTCGGGGCGCGTGGCGGTCGGCGGGCGTGAGCTCTCGGGCGCGTCGTCGCGCGAGCTCGCGGCGTGGCGGGCGGAGCACGTCGGCTTCGTGTTCCAGCTCTACAACCTCCTGCCGGTGCTGACGGCGGCCCGGAACGTCGAGCTGCCGCTGCTGCTCACCAATCTGTCGCGCACCGACCGCAAGCGGCACGTCGATGCGGCGCTGCAGCTCGTGGGGCTCGCCGATCGTGCCAACCACTATCCCTCGCAACTCTCGGGCGGCCAGGAGCAGCGGGTCGGCATCGCCCGCGCGATCATCAACGACCCGACGCTGCTGCTCTGCGACGAGCCGACGGGCGACCTCGACCGCGCCACCGCGAGCGAGATCCTCGATCTCCTCGGCGCGCTGAACCAGCGCCACGGCAAGACCGTCGTCATGGTCACCCACGATCCGCTCGCGGCCGAGCGCGCGGGGCGTGTGCTGCACCTCGACAAGGGCCAGCTGGTGGCGGAGGCGGCGTGAAATACCTGCACCTCCTCTGGCGGAACCTGCTGCGCCGCAAGGTCCGCACCACCTTCACCTTTCTCTCGATCGTGGTGGCGTTCTTCCTCTTCGGGCTGCTTTCCGGCGTGCGCAACAGCTTCGACATCGGGATCGAGCTCGCCGGCGCCAACCGGCTGCTCACGATTCACAAGGTGTCCATCATCCAGATGCTGCCGATCCGTTACCTGAACCAGATCGCGTCGACGCCGGGCGTCGCCTTCGCGTCCCACATGACGTGGTTCGGGGGGATCTACCAGGATCCGAAGAACTTCTTCGGCAACATGGCCGTCGATCCCGAGGGGCTGCTGCGGATGTATCCCGAGTACAAGCTCCCCGACGATCAACGGGCGCGTTGGCTCGCGACCCGCACCGGCGCGATCGCGGGACGGAAGCTCGCCGAGCGTTTCGGCTGGAAGGTGGGCGATCGGATTCCCCTCAAGGCGACGTTCTGGCGGCCGAAGGACGGCAAGTCCGACACCTTCGAGTTCGATCTCGTCGGGCTCTACCAGGGCGAGGGTCAGAACGTCGACGAGACCCAGCTCTTCTTCCACTACAAGTACCTGATGGAGCGCACCGGCGATCCCGGGCTCGCCGGTTGGTTCATCGTCGAGGTCGCCGACCCCGACCACGCCGACCAGGTCGCGTCCGCGATCGACCGGCAGTTCGTCAACTCGCCCGCCGAGACCAAGACCGCCACCGAGAAGGCCTTCGTGCAGTCGTTCGCGAAGCAGATCGGCAACACCGGCGCGATCATCGCCGCCATCGCGGCGATCGTCTTCTTCGTCATCCTGCTGATCGCCGGCAACACCATGGCGCAGTCGGTGCGCGAGCGGACCAACGAGCTCGGCGTGCTGAAGACGCTCGGCTTCACCGACGCACGCGTCATGGGCCTCGTCCTCGGCGAGTCGATCCTACTGGCCGGGCTCGGCGGCCTCACCGGTCTCGCGCTCGTGGTGCTCGCGACGCCGGCGTTCGCCAAGATGCTCGAGACCTTCCTGCCGATCTTCTACGTGCCGACGCGCGCCCTCGTGCAGGGCGTGGTGCTGGCGGCGCTGCTCGGCATCGCGACCGGCGGGGTGCCGGCGTGGTCGGCGCTGCGGCTCTCGGTCGTCGAAGCGCTCAGGAGACGCTGACGATGGGATGGCTGAACCAGACTCTCGCCGTGACGGCGCTCAATCTCCGCAGCGTGCGGCAACGGCTGGCGTCGTCACTGGTGGCGGTCGCGGGCTTCGCCGGCGTCGTCGCGGTGTTCGTCGCCGTGCTCTCCATCGCCGAGGGCTTCCGGCGCGTGATGGAGACCAACACGGACGCCGGCACCGCGATCGTGCTCCGCGCCGGCAGCGACACCGAGATGTCGAGCACCCTCGACCTCGACCTCACCCGCATCATCAAGGACGCGCCCGGCATCGCCCGCGATCCGGGAGCGATCGCGTCGGCCGAGCTGTTGGTGGTGGTGGACGTCCCCAAACGCTCCACCGGCACCGATGCCAACGTGCCGATGCGCGGCGTCGAGGCGGCGGCGTTCGCGGTGCGGCCGGAAGTGCAGATCGTCGACGGGCGCCGGTTCGAGGAAGGCAAGAACGAGATTCTGGTCGGGCAAGCGGCCCGGCGGGAGTTCGCCGGACTGGAGGTCGGCGACCGGATGCGTTGGGGCGAGACCGAATGGGAGGTGGTCGGCACGTTCGCGGCGGGCGGCGCGCTCGCCGAGTCCGAGATCTGGGCCGACGCGCGCGTCCTGCAGGGCGCGTTTCGCCGCGGCACGTCCTTTCAGTCGGTGTACGCTCGCCTCACCGATCCGTCGGCGTTCGGCCAGTTCAAGGATGCCCTCACGGCGGACCCGCGGCTGGAGGTGGACGTCAACACCGAGGAACAGTTCTACGCGGCGCAATCGCAGGTGATGCGGACGATGGTGCAGACGCTCGGCAACACCGTCGCGCTGCTGATGGCGGTCGGCGCGACGTTCGGCGCGCTCAACACGATGTATTCCGCGGTCGCCGTGCGGACGCGCGAGATCGCGACGCTGCGGGCGATCGGCTTCCAGGGGGGGCCGGTTCTGGTGTCGGTGATGGTGGAGGCGCTGGCGTTGGCGCTCGCCGGGGGGCTCGCCGGCGGCATCCTCGCGTACCTGGTCGCCGACGGTTATCAGACGGCCACCATGAACTTCCAATCGTTCAGCCAGGTGGCGTTCCAGCTGACCGTGACGCCGGGCCTCCTCGTCGGCGGCATCGTGTACGCGCTCGCGATGGGCTTCTTCGGCGGCATCTTCCCCGCGATCGCGGCGGTGCGGACGCCGGTCGCGACGGGGCTGCGGGGGTCGTAGGACGCAGCGTCGCGCCGGCGCTCACGCCGCGGAGGCCGCATGCGGGCGAGTCGCCTACCGCGTCGCGTTCATTCGTCGCACTCGAGCGTGCTCAGGATGCCGGCACCCTGCAGTTTCACGCCCTCGGTCGTGAAGATGGCGTCGGTGAACGCGCCGTCGGGAACCGAGACGCCCGCGTTCGGCGACAACAACGGGGCCTCCAGGAAGGCGTCCTTCTTGATGACCGCCTTGCCGTCCGGGCCGAGGTTGACGATCCACGAAGCTGGTCCGCCGCCGTCGGAGACCAAGATCTCCGCGCCGGGCGCGAGGCTGATCTTGGGCACGTTCAGGATCAGGACATCGGTGGTCGGCGCGAGCTGGAAGGTGAGCGAGGCGGCCACGACGGTGTCGGAGTAGCCCTTGAGCGCAATCGACGGGATGCTCACGACCTGCCGTCCAGGCCCGATGTCGATCGTCAGCTCCTCGTTCGAGTCGAGGGCGATCGCGGGCAAGACGAGCGTCGGCGTGAGGGCGAACAACGTTGCGGACGCGCTGAGCAGGTCGGCCGAGGCCTGGGTGCAGGTGCCCACAAGGGGATGCAGGCCGCTCGTGTCGGTGATGCCGTCCACCTGGAGCGCGAGCGGACCCTTCACCCCGCCGCCGCCCGTCGCGAGGTCCCCGAGCACGAATGTGCCCGGGAGGGTCACGTTGTTCTCGTCCTTGTAGCTCTTGAACACGCCGGCGAACTTCGCGGCCTTGGTGAGCACGAGGTCGCCCAGCAGGTCCGTCTCGCCGCTCGGCTTGGCGGCGAAGGTGCCGCTCAGGCCGCAGACGCTGCCCTCGATCTCGGTCGGGATGAACTCGGTGAAGCCCCCCTCCGAGAACTTGCCGTTCTTGACGCCGAGCTTGCCGCCCACCACGGCGAACTGCGCCGCCGCGCCGAGGCATTTGCAGAGGTTGTCGGGGCAGGGGAGCCGGCAATCGGCGTCGCAGCCGTCACCGTCGAGCAGGTTGCCGTCGTCGCAGGTCTCGTGGCCCTCGACGTCGCCGTCGCCGCAGACCGAGGTGACGAAGCAGTCGTCCTCGCAGCCGTCGCCGTTGGTCAGGTTGCCGTCGTCGCACTGCTCGCCGACCTGCACGTTGCCATCGCCGCAGACGGGGATCCGGCAGGTGTTCGAGCAGGCGTCGAGGTCGACGTCGTTGCCGTCGTCGCAGGTCTCGAGCGGACCCTCGGTAACGCCATTGCCGCAAATGCTCACGAAGATCGCGAAGCCGCCCTCGGGGCCGGAGAGCTCGATCGTGAGGTCTTCGCCGCCGCTCACGGTCGTTGCGATGAACGGACCGGGCGGGGGCGCGACTGCCTGGCACGCGACCTCGACGAGCGCCCCGCACGTGCCCGTGTACAGGCTCGTGAGCGTCGACAGCCCGGTCATCAACAGCAGCCGCCCGCTCTCGCCGGGCGGCACCGCGAACGTGGCCCACACGTTGTTGTCGCCCTGGGCGCTGGTGCAGCTGCGGATCGGATCGGCCGGATCGGTGGTCGCGTCCGTGTTGTTCATGAAATTGATGAATGGAGCGGCCTGCAGCACGACGGCCTGGGTGCACGCGTTCTCCCACGGGAGCCGGCAATCGCCCTCGCAGCCGTCGCCGTCGGTCACGTTGCCGTCGTCGCACTCCTCGACGCCGGTCCGGACGAAGCCGTCGCCGCAGGCGGCGTCGAGGCAGCCGGTCGTGCAGGCATCGGTGTTGGAGCCGTTGCCGTCGTCGCACTCCTCACCGGGCTCCGGCACCCCGTTGCCGCAGACGCTGCCGATCGTACAGTCGCTCTCGCAGCCGTCGCCGCCGGTCAGGTTGCCGTCGTCGCACTCCTCGACGCCGATCCAGAGCGCGCCGTCGCCGCACTCCGCGTCGGTGCAGACGTCCGTGCAGGCGTCCCCGTCGTCGAGGTTGCCGTCGTCGCATTCCTCGACGCCGATGTGCTCGTATCCGTCGCCGCAGACGTTGGGGAGGCATGCGCTGGTGCACCCGTCAGTGTCGATCAGGTTGCCGTCGTCGCAGGCCTGGAAGAGCGGGTTGCCGTCGCCGCAGAAGGCCGTCGTGTACGTGACGAGGTCCGGAGGCGCCGAAAATTCGATGTAATACGTCACGCCCGCCAGGAGGAACGCCGAGTCGCCGGTGGTCGGCGTGGAGCAGGCGAGCTCGCTGAGCGCGCCGCAGGGCCCGGCGTAGATCGCGATGCTCGCATCGCCGGAGACGTAGAGGATGCCGTCGGTCGTCGGCGTCATCGTTCCCCAGACGGTGTTGTGGCCGGCGTCGCCGCTGCACGAGCGGATCGGATCGGTCGGGTTGTCGGTCCCGCCGAAGCCCGACAGCGAGATCGGTCCTCCCGAGAAGTCGACGCCGTGAGGAAAGGCCGTCGCGCATTCGTCGAACGACGAGGCCGCGGAGACGGAACCGAGGAGCACGATGAGAGCGACGACGGCGCGGAAGGCGGGCATGATTTCCTCGCTTCGACGGATGGACGTTCGAAGCTCAGCGCGTGCCACGATCGCTGGCCGAGCGGCAACGACTATCTGAGGGGAAACGAAGGACTGCGCCGTTGTGGCGCGGTATTTCGTGCGCGGCGACCACCCGAGCGCACCATCCGTACCGATCCGGAACAGTACTACCAGCCGATCGCGACGAGCATGTACTGCGGATCGCGATGCGACACGTACGTCGAGTACGCCCCGACGTCGTCGTACGGGAAGCCGTAGGCTTTTCCGTCGATGCCGTTGTCGTGCCAGAACTTGGCGTAGTGGTCGGCGGGGGCCTGCTGATAGAAGGTCGCGGGATTCGCCCACATGTCCTTCTTCAGGAGCTTGCCGTCGGGCGCGAAGGTGCTCGGCCCGGCGGTGTGCCGATGGATGGCGGCCGAAAGATCCGGATAGTCGCGGAGGCCGCTGGCGTTGGGACCGGCCTTGGGGATGGTGAGCCCGTTGCTGGCCCAGACCTGGTCGATGTACGCGGCGTAGTAGTCGGCGTACGGGCCGCTAGCGCCGAAGCCGCCGAGGCCGGGGTTCAGGATGCGATAGGGCGCCCGCATCTGTGCCAGGGGCTGGAACTCCGCCGGTACGGCGTCGAGGAAGCGTTGAAAGGTGGTCGCGCGATCCTCGGCGAACGTCCGGTAGTCTTCGCCGACGGTCGCCTCGAAGCCGTCACCGCAGCGGAGGCGCATGGCGAGCTTGACGCCGAACGCGTCGACGCGCGTGGTGTTGCCGTTGAACTGATCCGAACCGATCGTGTACTCGAGAAAATCGTAATAGTCGGTCGACGTCGTGCCCGCTTTGCCGAGGTAGACGTAGATGCGTCCGGAGGCGTGGGCCGGCATGTCGAAGAGCGGCTGCTCGGCGATCGAGTGGGTCTGCTTCACCCCGTTGATCGTGACGCTCCAGAAGACCTGGGTGTCGTCGTATTGCCCGTTGGTGCGGTTCAGGAATTTGAACATCATCACGTTCTGCGCCGGCGGAATGCCACTCGCGTCCCAGAAGCCGGGAGGTGCGGTCGGCGTCGGTACCGGGCTGGTCGGCGACCCGGGGCTGGCCGTGGCCGTGCGCGCCGGAGTGGCGGTGCGCGTGGCCGTTCGCGTCGGCGTGGCCGTCCGCGTCGGGGTCGCGGTGTGGGTCGCCGTGCGCGTCGGGGTGGGAGTGTGGGTCGCGGTCGTCGTACGGATCGGGGTCGCTGAGCGCGTCGCGGTGGCCGAGCGGGCCGGGGTGACCGTACGCGTCGCCGTGGGCGTGCGGGTCGTCCCGGTGCTCGCGGGCGTCGGCGAGCGGGTCGCGCCGGCCGTCGGGGTACGACCGGGCGTCGGCGGCGTCGGAGGAGCCATCGTCGCAGTGGCGGTCGACGACGGGGCAGTCGGATCGGCAAGCAGCTCCAGCAGTCGCGGCGTTTCGCTTTCGAGCAGCTGGTCGCTCCGACACTCGAGCTCACGCACCAGGCAACGGGCGACGTCACCAGGCGCGCCGAGCGTGGGGACGCCAAGTGCCGCACACCGCCCGGCGCGTGCGCCGAAGCCGAGCCCGCGCTCTTCGAGCAGGTCGGACGTCTCGAGGCCTCGCGATCCGCATGCGTCGGCGATCGCCGCCGCGAGGTCGGCGTCGAGCCCGGCAAGCTCGGCGCGAGTCGCCGCGCATTGCGGCGCCGTGCGCGCCCGGCACGTCGGGTCGTCCCCCTTCGTCTGGATGCACGTGAAGACCGCTGCGCTGCAACTCTGAACCGCCTTCAGCCGCCCGCTGATCAGGCGCTGCGCGGCCTTCTGGATCGAGTCGTCGCAGCGCCGGATCCGTCGACGCTTGGCCTCGGCCGCGCCGGCCCCGCCACCAGTGGCGCTCGCGGTGAGACACGGAAACTCGGTCGCGACGTCGCGCCCGGCGAGCGCCAGGAGCTCTCCGGCCCGCGGGACCGCGGCGGCGATCATGCGATCGACGCTGCACTCGTGCTGACGCTGGACGCAGGCTCCGACGTCGCCGATGTCGGTGATCAGGTTCACGCCGCGTCGTCCGCAGGGCTCGGCCTCGCCGGCAAAACCGAGTCCCACGCCGTCCAGCAGATGGCTGGGGGCCACCCCGGGCGGCCCGCAGCTCCGGACGAGCGCGGCGCCGAATGCCGCGCGTGTGGCCGCGAGTCGTCCCACGCTCCGGGCACACGTCGCGGCCGCGCGCGTCGCACACGACTCGGACGGGCGCGTCTGCACGCACGCCGCCGCCGCTTTCAGGCAGGTCGCGACGAGCCGGAAACGATCGCGGGCGAGCCTGGCGCCGCCGCGCTGGAGCGACCGGCTGCAGGCGTCGAGCGCCCTGGCGGCTCCGGAATCGGGGAGACCTCCCCGGCGGCCGTCGCTCGGTGGGGTGCACTCGTCGTCCGCACGGTCGACGCGACCGTCGTCATCGTCGTCGACGCAGTTCTCGCAATCTTCGACGGCGGCGAGCGCATCCGCCACCCCCACGGGTGCGGACGGCATGGGAACGGTCCCGAGCAGGAAGACGACGGAAACCAGTAGGGAGCGCGGGAGAAGCATTCGGGCAGACGCGTATCGTGGTGACGCTAGCAGCCCGTTGAAAAAGGCGCCTGCCGCGCGTGACGTCTTCGACGAGTGA
>CAZWAX010000216.1:0-9893 GCA_964631985.1 uncultured Polyangiaceae bacterium
CTGGGGCGCGTTGCCACCGATCGTCGTATACAGCCGCTCCCCGCTCGCGAGCCCGAGGCGCGCCGCCAGCATGTCGGCCGGGGCCTCGTAGGCGGCCCCGGAAAGCATGTTTACGACCCGCACGGAATCGATCCGATCCGCGAGCCCGGCGCAGTCGGCATCAGCCAATGCGCGGCGGGCGGCATCGGCCGCGAGGGCTACCGGCTCGCGCTTGGTCGCGAGGTCGTCGCCACGATCGGTGATTTGACCCACGCCGACGACGATGGGAAGCCGCGCATGCATCGGCGCCTGCTACCAGTGACCTTCCCGCCGCTCAAGGCGCAGCCCGATTTGACACGCCACGGAACCCGGCCGTAGTGTCGGCCCGCATCGACGCGCCCCCCATGGAACTGCCCGGGTTCATTCCGATCTTCCCGCTTCCCAACGTGGTCCTGTTTCCCGAGGTCCCACTCCCGCTGCACATCTTCGAGCCCCGCTACTGCGCGATGGTACGTGACGCGCTCGCCGGTACGGGGTTGATCGGCATGGTACTGCTGCGCGGCGACTGGCAAGACGACTACCATGGAGCGCCGGACACGTATCGTACGGGGTGCGTGGGCCGGATCGTCGAGACGACACCGCTTCCCGACGGGAAATTCAACATCGTCCTGGCCGGTGTCCGAGAGTTCACGATCGTGAGCGAGCAGCGCGAGCGCGCGTACCGGCAGGCAACCGTGCAGTGGCGAGACGACCCACCCACGACACCCCTCGCTGCCGGCTTTCGTACCAGGCTCATCCAGATGATCGAGCGCTATGTGGGACGCTCAGGAGACGACGTCGCCCGCGAGCTGCTCGGCGACGCCCGACTGGACGACCGAACGCTGGTCAACTTCTTCGCGTTCTGGCTCGACTTCGGACCGATCGAAAAACAGTGCCTCCTCGAGGCCGAAGGCCTCGACCGTGCGCGGCGTCTTCTCGAAGTACTCGAGTTCCACCTCTACGCGAGTCACGCCGCGCCTCACGACCTCGGCATGCGACGCATGCATTGATGATCATCGTCGAGCTCCTTCGCGCCGGCCTGTTGCGCTCCCTCGACGTCGAGAAGCTGCGGTTCCTGCTCGGCTGGACCGACAATCCGCTGTTTCTGTCGCGCCGCCGTCCCCTCATCTGGCGGCTCGACCTCCCGCGCCTGCTGTTCTCACGCCGGTACGCACGCGGAGTTGCCACCTGGTTGCGCTATCGCGCCGACCTGTACGACGGGGTGCAGGGCTGACACGCTGACGGTTGGTTCGGGGGAGCACCCTTGCTACCCTACGGCCCCTGGCAGCGAGCTCCACCCAGCGAGCACGCCGTCCCGATTTCCGTCCACTACGAGAGGATCGCATGGCAACCACGTACAAGCAGATCATGGAAGAGGCGCGACGCTTGGTGCCCGAAGTGAGCGTTCAGGACGCCCAAGGCCGCATCGGTCACACCAAGGACGTGACGCTGCTGGATGTGCGCGAAAAGGAAGAATACCGCGACGGCCACCTCGACGGCGCGATCTCCCTCCCGCGCGGCTTCCTCGAGATGCGCGTGGAAGAGACCGTGCCCGACAAGGAGAAGCCCATCATCGCGTACTGCGCCGGCGGCACCCGTTCGCTGATTGCGGCCCGCACCCTCAAGGAAATGGGCTACACCAACGTCGTCTCCATGACGGGCGGGTTCAGCGCCTGGAAGAACGCCGGCATGCCGTTCGTGCAAGACCACCAATTCTCGCCGGAGCAGCTGAGTCGCTACAGCCGCCATTTCCTCCTTCCGGAGGTCGGGGAGACGGGCCAAGCGAAGCTCCTGGCGGCCAAGGTCTTGTTGCTCGGGGCCGGTGGGCTCGGCTCACCGACCGCGCTCTACCTCGCGGCGGCGGGCGTCGGGACGCTCGGGATCATCGACCACGATGTCGTCGATCTCTCGAACCTGCAGCGCCAAATCCTCCACACCAACGATCGCATCGGCATGCCGAAGGTCGAGTCGGCCCGTATCGCGATCGCCGCGCTCAATCCGGACGTCAAGGTGATCGCACACCAGGAGCGCCTGAGCTCCGATAACGTTCTGGACATCTTCGGCCGCTACGACATCATCGTCGACGGCTGCGACAACTTTCCCACGCGCTATCTGGTGAACGACGCCTGCGTGATGCTCGGGAAGCCGAACGTGCATGGCAGCATCTTCCAGTTCGAGGGCATGGCCTCGGTCTTCGATCCCCGCTCCGGGCCGTGCTACCGCTGTCTCTATCCCGAGCCCCCACCGCCGGGCGCCGCCCCGAGCTGTGCCGAAGCGGGGGTCTTGGGCGTGCTCCCAGGCCTGGTCGGATGCGTCCAGGCGCTCGAGACCATCAAGCTCATTCTCGGCGCCGGGCGTCCGCTGATCGGACGCATGGTGCACTTCGATACCCTCAGCATGGAGATTCGCGTGAACAAGCTACCGCGCGATCCCGAATGCCCGATGTGCGGCGAGCATCCGACCATCACCAAGCTGATCGACTACGAGGAGTTCTGCGGGCTTCGGAATCCCGGCGCCGGGACGCACGCGGCAGCCTAGCGCGGAAGGGGGATCGCGCCGCGTTCGTGCATCCCGCGGCTCGCTGCAGCATCGGCGTCAGCCTTCGACGCGGATCCGCTGGCGAACGAGGACGGTGAAGCCGTCGGGATCCTCTTCGTTCCCGGTGAAACAGGCGACCACCTTCTTGCTGTCCTCGACGTCGAAGATCCGTCGAGCGCAATCGGCGAGCGCGGCGAGAGCGGAGGGCGGCAGTCGAGCCACCGACAACGTCGGGTCGCCGGGCACGTCGTAGAGTATCGCGAGCGACGCGGGGTCGAGGTCCCACACGATCCGCTTGAACGCCTCGGTGAACGCGGCGAGCTTCCGATGCGCCGCCACGCCGGGGAAGAGTGCCCGATCGACCTGACGGCGAATCTCGTCGTCCGGGACCTCGACCGCTGCCCGTTCCGCGATGACGCGACCCGCCCGCAACCGATAACGTATGGGGCTGCCGAGCTGCGGGCGCAGGCCTTCGACGACCACCGTGCGCTCGCCGTTCGACACCTCCCAATACGTCGGCGCCGTCGCGTCCCAGAGCGTTCCCGTGTGGAAGGCCTCGGAATGGGTGGGGCGCAACGTCTCGAGGCGGTGCCGGGCATGGCGCGTCAGGAAGTCCATGCAGTCGTCACGCACGATCTCGGCGACGCCGTCGGGTGTCATGCGATACTCCGGTGCGCGATCGTTGGGCGATGGACGGAAGAGAGTCTCGCAGTCGCGGCAGTGAAGGAAGTGGCCGGTTCTCATGCGGAGAGCTGCACTTTCACGTCGGGGGCCGCGCTGGGAAGCTCCGCGACCGTCGTGCTTTCGGTCACCGGCGGAACGGTCACGATGAATTCGGTCCCGCCGCCGAGCGTGCTCTGCACGTCGAGCGTGCCACCGAGCGCCGCTACCATGCGCGTCACCAATCGGAGGCCGAGACCGATGCCACGAAAGCGCTTTCGCGCGGTCGGGTCCGCTTGCCGGAACCCTTCGAGAACCTCATCGACCTCCTCGGGTCGCATGCCGATGCCGCTGTCGCGAACGCGGATCTCGAGGGGTCCGTCGAGGTGGAGCGCGGCATCGACGCGCACGCTCCCGGACTCGGTGAACTTGAGACCGTTCAGCACCAGGATGTCGACGATCTTGGCGAGCTTCTCCTCGTCGGTACGAATCGGGAGGCTGGCGAGGTCACCGATCTCGAGACGGACGCCCTTCTCTGCAAAGGCCGGAGCATGACGATCCGCCAAACGCCCAAGGATCGTCTTGGCATCGAAGCTCCACACCGTGAGGGGGATCTCCCCGGCCTCGAGCGCGGCGAGAAAAAAGATGCCCTCGACGCAGCTCAGAAGCTCATGCGAATTCGCTTGAATGCGATCCAGTGCCTGCCGCTGGTCGGTCGTCAGCGTCGACCCGTGCTCCTCGAGCAGAATCGAGCTGTATCCCATGATCGCGGAGAGCGGCGTCCGGAACTCGTGCGTGAGATTGGCGAAGAACTCTTCCTTGATGTGCCGCAACCGTTGCAAGTTGCGCCGCTTCTGCAGGGCGCGCTTGGTCGTCTCCAGGATCTCGAGCACGTCGAACGGCTTGGCGACGTAGGAGAAGACCTTGAGGTTGATGCTTTCCACGGCCGTCTCGAGCGAGCCGTAGCCGGTGATGACGATGACCTCGATGTCGGGATCGTGCTCCTTGATCTTCGCGAGCAACGGCATCCCCGAAAGACCCGGCATACGGAGGTCCAGCGACACGACGTCGATCGGCGTCGTCTTCAAGATCTCGAGGGCCGCTTCGCCGCGCTCGGCGCTATAGACCTGGTAGTACGGTTTGAGGATCATCTTGAGCGCCAACGCTGGGCCGGGCTCGTCCTCGACGATGAGTATGTTCCCTTGAGAGGCCATGTTCGGCGTTCCGGCAGCAGGTTCCATGCCACGAGCCGTGGGCGTGACCTGCCGCCGCAAAAGCCTGGAAATGCCTATGCCCGATGAACGGCACGCGCGGACGCCTTCGTACACGTCGAACATCAGCCGGCACCACGCGTCCAAAATTGAACGCGTTGCCGGCGCATGTCGCATGCGAGGACGGCACGCGCGCGCCGATCAATCGTCCGACTGAATCCCGAGCTTGTCCATCCGGTACTTGAGGATGCGACGCGTGGTTCCGAGGAGCTCGGCGGCACGCGTCTGGTTGAACTCGACGTGTTGGAGGGCGGCTCGGATGATCTCGCGCTCGAACTCGTCGACGGCGTCCGTCAACGACTTCTCCTGCCGCAGCACCTGCTGCTGAATCGACGAGGTTTCGACGCGACCGACACGGACGTGCTCGGGCAGATCCTCCACGCCGATCGGCTCGTGATCCGACAGCACGAGGATGCGCTCGATGACGTTCTCGATCTCGCGAACGTTGCCGGGCCAGGGATAGCGGAGGAGGGCGTCGACCGCCTCCGGTCCGATGCGCTTCTCGCGAATGCCGATCTGGGCCGACTTGGTGGTGATGAAGTGCTTGATGAGCAGCGGCAGATCCTCCGGCCGCTCCCGCAGCGGTGGGAGGTGCAGCGACACCACGTTCAGCCGGTAGAAGAGGTCGGAACGGAACGAGCCGTCCCGGATCGCGTGCTCGAGGTCACGGTTGGTCGCGGCAATGATGCGGACGTCGACGTGAATGCTCTGCTTGCCGCCCACGCGCATGAACTCGCCCTGCTCGATGACGCGCAGGAGCTTCGCCTGAAGCGACGGCGCCAGCTCGCCGACCTCGTCGAGGAAGATCGTGCCCTGGTCGGCGAGCTCGAACTGGCCGAGCTTCTTGGTGACCGCGTCGGTGAACGAGCCGCGCTCGTGCCCGAAGAGCTCGCTCTCGAGGAGATTCTCGGGGATGGCGGCACAGTTGAGCGTCACGAGCGCCTTGTCGGCGCGCGGGCTCTGGTAATGAAGGGCCTTCGCGACCAGCTCCTTGCCGGTCCCGCTCTCGCCGGTCACGAGCACCGTCGTCTTGAGAGGGGCCACCATGCCGATCGTCCGGAAGATCTTCTGCATGCGGGGCGAGTTGCCGATGATGTTGTCCGGGCTGTAGCGGCGACCGACCTCCCACCGGAGATTCTCGAGCTCGGCATCGCGGGCCGCATCGCGGGTCGCGCGCTCCACGATGATGAGAAGCTCCTCGACGTCAAAGGGCTTCGTCACGTAGTCGAAGGCTCCGAGCTTCATCGCGGTGACGGCCGTCTTCACCGTCTTCGTCGCCGTCAGCATCAGCACCGGGACGCGCTGGTCCTGCTCTTTGATGCGCTCGAGCACGACCAGTCCGTCGATCCCCGGCATCAGCACGTCGAGCAACACGAGGTCGGGCCGCACCTCCGCCAACGCCTCCAGGGCCTCCTCGCCGGAGGCCACGAGCACGGCGTCATACTGTTCCTTCAGCACCATCCGCAGCGACTCGCGGACACCCGGCTCGTCGTCGACGATCAACACCTTGCGCTTTTCCATCGTTCCTCCCGTCCTCACCACACCAGGCTCGCCCGGCGGCGAGCTACTCAGCCTGTTTCGTCCACTCGACGCGGATGACCGTCGTCTCGTCCTCGCCCTTGTGCACCGTGAGCGCGCCGCCGTTGCGCTCGAGGAGCGCGGCGGCCAGCGCCCAGGTGAGCGGGGGATGCTCGGTCGCGCCACTCGCGTGCGGCGCAACCCAGGCCGTCAGCCGTGCCGCGATCGACGGCTCGGCACGGACTCGCATCTCGAGCACGCCCGGCGCCACACCGTGCACCGCCAACGTGGTGTGCGGAACGAGATCCGACACCAGCCCCCGACACAGGCTCCGGAGCGCGAAGACCACTTGCCCTTCGTCGGCGTGCACCGGTCCCACCCCGCTGCCATTGTGCTCGACCCGCACGTGGCGACGCCTCAGTTCCTCCGCGTGCTCCCCGAGCACCTGGTCCAGGATCTTCTCGACGTCGATCGCTCGTGCGACCGGATCTCGGAAACGCGAAAAGTCGAGCAGCGTCTCGAGCAACCCGTCCATGCGGCCGACCGCCTCCGACATCAGCACGGAGAAGCGGGCACGCGCTTCCGGGTCGGCGAGGACGCCGTCCAGATGCTGGGCCACGGTCTTGATGGTCACCATGGGATTCCGGAGCTCGTGCGCCAGCTCTCCGAGCACCACCTCGCGGTCGAGGCTGGCCAGCGCCGCCGACGGCGCCGGGGAGGCCACCGAAGCGATCGGGGCCGGCGCGGGCGTACGCTCGGTGAGCGCACGCGCGGCGGCCTCCGGGAGGAACACGAGCTGGTCGGGATCGACGACGCTCGGTCGATGCAGCACGAGCGTGCGCGTCAGCACCGCCTCGAACTCGGCGAGGTCGCCGAACCAGAGGTAGTGACGGAGGCGCTCGAGGGTCTCGGGTCGATACGTCACCGCCTCGAGCCGGAGGCGAGCGCCGACTTCCGGCGTCAGCAGCTCGACCAATGCCGGCACGTCGTCGGGACGATCCCGTAGCGGCACGAGCACGAGGGGCAGGGCACTCGCGACATAGGCGAGCTCCGAAGAGAATCGGCTGGCGGCAGCGAGCGCGCAGAGATCCTGCTCGGCGCCGACGATCAAACGCACCGAGCCGGGCCCCCCGTCGAGCGCACGCTCCTCGATCAGCCGCGACACGTCCCCCTGGACCTCGGCGGAGGCCCGATCGAGATGGGCGACGTACAGCGTCGTCACCGCATCGCCCGCGGCATCCACGCGGTCCGCGAGCTCACCGCCGCCGAGGCAGGCAGCATCGACCGTCACGAAGGGCCCACGCTCGCCGCGAACGACGTGCAGCGCGCGCGCCACCGCCTGACCTCCGGTGCCCGGCGGTCCCTGCAGCAGCACGATCGGTGGATCGGCCATCAGCACGCGGCGCGCGACCGCGGCGGTCGCGGGAGCGAGAAAGGGAACCTCGAGCCGGCGGCTGGCCAGCCGAAGACGTTCCTCGCTCGACGGCACGCGCGGGCGTGCCGCGAGTAGCGTCCGAATCCGCGCCCGCACGGCGTACGCGTCGAACGGCTTCGGCAGGAACGCGACCGGCACCTCGGGCCGTACGAGGGCGCGAGCGTCGACGTCACGGGCGGCATGGAGCAGCAGCATCGGCACCCGCGGCAACGCCCGTCCGAGCGTCGCACCGATGGTGCGCTCGTCCCGCGGCGGCGCAGGAAGCCCCAACACCGCCACGTCCGGACGCCGACCCGACGGCACCTCGGCGAGCGTCGGCGCCACGATCACCTCGTGCTCGTGACCGAGCACGATACGGAGCGTCTCCCTAACGCCGGGGGCTGGATCGATGACGAGAACGGTTGCCATGCGAGAGTGCCCACGCAAGGGAGGAAGGGCCGTCTGAAACGAGTCGCGTCGGACTCGTCAGGGCGCCGCGGAGCAGCTTCGCCATCGTCGTGTCGTCATCCACGGGAACCGCCACCCCACACCTCGCATCACGATTGCTGTACGATTTTGTACGCTTCTAAGATGCGGAGTGTCAAGGAGATTCGCGGCAAGTGGACGAACCTTGCCAACCTTGCCTCACCCGAACGCCGGCTCGCCCGTATTGACGAGCCGGCGTCCGTTACCCCCAGGCCCCTGTGCTCGCTCACAAGGTTCGGGTGAGGTTCGCAGTCGAGCGACTGCTGACCGGAGGCGAGTGCAATCGGCGTTCCGATGCGCGCGATGCGGAAATCCGGCCCGCCGACGTCATGCTCGCGCGCAGCGTGTCCGCCGACGTGTCGAAGCCTTCGTCCGCGACCGACACGCCCTGTCGGTGATCCCCCGACTCAGGCGCGAACCGCCACCGTCGTCCCGTCGCGAAGACGCAACCGCAACCATCCGATGATGCTCAACACCACCCCCACCACGATCATCACGAGACCGCCGCTCAGCACCACGTGATAGAGATCCACTTTGGCGCGACCGATGTTGTAGCGTTCCCCCTCGTCGTCGAGCGGAGCCAGGATGCGGTCGGTCGACGCGGTGGCGTCGGGAAAGTACCCGCGCGACCGACCCTCCGCCACGATCGCTTGATACTGGCCGAGCTTCCGACTGCCGATGATCGTGTTGCCGATGCCGAGCACGAGCAGCGTGATCGCGAGCACCAACAGCCGGCTCTGATAAAGGCGGCGAGCCTGCATGGCGCGGCGCTAACATCGGGTTGCGATGCCGTCAAGCAACGGCTAGACGTCGCCCATGCGTGAGCCCATCACCTGGAATTGGCTCGGGCTCTGCGCATACGAGCGCGCTCTCGCGCTCCAGGACGACGCCTGGCGACAGTGCTCCGCCGGCGGCGCGGACGTCTGCTTGGCGCTCGAGCATCCGCCGACGATCACGTTCGGACGGCGTCGCGCCGTCGAGGACGTGCTCGCGTCCGACGCCGATCTCGGCCGGCGCGGCATCGCCCGGCACCAGACCGACCGCGGCGGCCGCACGACCTACCATGCGCCTGGCCAGCTCGTGCTCTATCCGATCGTGGCCCTGGCCGCGCGCGGGCTCGGTGTCGCACGCTTCGTGTGGCTGCTCGAGGACGTCATGCTCGAGATCGCCGCGGCGGGCGGCGTCGCCGCGCGCCGCGACCCCCGCGGGCGCGGCATCTGGACGAACCGCGGAAAGCTCGGCGCCGTCGGCATTCGCGTCCGCGACGGCGTGTCGACCCACGGCCTCGCGCTCAACGTCGACGTCGACCTCGGCGGCTACGACCTGATCGCACCGTGCGGCACGCCCGGCCTCGCGGTCACGAGCCTCCGCGCCGAGGGTGCAACGGTCGGCATCGCCGGGCTCCTGCCGGCGGCCGAAGGCGCATGCGTCCGCCGCTTCGGCGCCGATGCGGCGGTCCGGCCCATCGACGACGCCGCGCGGGGCCGCACCGAGGTGCACCCCTGAGCCCCGCCGAGCTCGCGCTCGTCGACCGCATGCTGGCGGGCGATCGCGTCGCCCTCGCGAAGCTGATGACGCGGGTGGAGAACGAGACCGGCGACGTCGCCGCCATCATGGCGCGCATCTATCCGCGGCTGGGGCGCGCCGACGTCCTCGGCGTCACCGGGCCGCCGGGCGCAGGGAAGTCGACGCTCGTCGATCGTCTGGTCGGCAAGCTGCGTGCCGGCGCGCAGACCGTCGGCGTCGTCGCGGTCGACCCGTCGAGCCCGTTCAGCGGCGGCGCCGTCCTCGGCGATCGCATCCGCATGCAGGACCATGCCCTCGATCCCGCCGTCTTCATCCGCAGCCTCAGCACCCGCGGGCGGCGGGGCGGACTCGCCCGTGCAAGCCGTCAGATCACCCATCTCCTCGACGCCTTTGGGAAGGATAGAATCATCATCGAAACCGTCGGCGTCGGACAAACCGAGCTCGACATCATGGAGCTCGCC
>CAZWAX010000217.1:0-9874 GCA_964631985.1 uncultured Polyangiaceae bacterium
ACGGTGCCCCACTGGCGCTCGGAGAGATACGGCCCCCAGCGCTTCCAGTTGCGGATCCGTTGCGCGTCTTCGTCGAGGCGTGTCGCCTCGGCCATGGCGGTCGTGTCCACTGGCGTCCTCCCTAGTGCGCAAGCACGATTCGATAGTCCGCAAGCACGATTCGATAGTCCGCGAGCACGATTCGATCAGTGTTCCAGCACGCGCACCGCGTGCCCGTCGGGGTCCCGTACCATCGTCCCGGCCCGAAAGCCGAGCGCTGCGTCGGGCAACGTCACGGTGTTCGCCGCCGAGTCACATCCGCACCCGCATCCCGCACGCCGAACACTCCTCGTAGTCACTCCAGGTCCGAGCCCCTTGGCTCGACGTCCGATCTTACCGTGAATGCGAGCACGCGGGAGTAGCAATCGACCCGACCACGAGCCTTCGATGCCGCTCGCCCCGCCCGGATGCAGGCGCGCGCGGCGCCGCGATCGGTGCTACAAGCCCGCATGCCCACCCTCGCCGCGCGCCTGCAGGCGCTCTATCCCGACGCCTCCGGGGTGAGCCGGAAGGACTGGTTGGCACGCGGGCGCGTGACCGTGAACGGCGCGGTCGTGCGCGACGGCCGGACGGCGGTCGCCGAGAGCGATCGCATCCGTCTCGGCGACGAGACCGTCGCCCGCGTCACCCTCGCCCACCCGCTCAAGCTGGTGCACGAGGACGAGCACATCCTCGTCCTCGACAAGCCCGCCGATCTGCTGACCATCGCGACCGACAAGGAGCAGAATCGGACCGCGTACCGCCTCGTCTACGCGTACTTGGCGTCGAAACATCCGCCCACCCGGCCGTTGATCGTGCACCGCCTCGATCGCCAGACCTCGGGCCTACTCGTGCTCGCGAAATCCGTTCCCGCCAAGCGCGCCCTCCAGCAGCAATTCGCCGGCCGCACCGTCACCCGCGAGTACGTCGCGATCGTCGAGGGGAAGGTCGAGCGCGACGCCGGCACGCTCGAGGATCGCATCGTGCAGAGCAGCGCGCTCAAGGTCCGGCGCGCCGGGGCGAAGGAAGAAGGCGCACGCCTCGCCGTCACCCGCTACCGCGTCCGCTCGCATGGGCTCGCGACGACGATGCTCGACGTCACCCTCGGCACCGGCCGCCGGCACCAGATCCGCGTCCAGCTCGCCGCGCTCGGTCATCCGGTCGTCGGCGACCGCACCTACCACGCGACGACCGACCCGATCCGTCGCCTCTGCTTGCACGCGACCGCCCTCGGGTTCGTGCACCCGGCGACGGGGGCGATCGTGCGCTACGAGAGCCCCGTCCCAGCGGCGTTCAACCGCGCGCACCGTCGGCGGTAGCGAACGGCAGGACTTTCGCTTGGTGCACTATTCGCTGCAGGGCAATCACGCGCATTTGATCGTCGAAGCGCGGAACCCGGAGGCGCTGGGTCGCGGGATGATGGCCATCGGGGCACGCCTCGCTCGCGCCGTGAATCGGGTCGCCGGACGCTCGGGTCCCGTGCTCGCCGATCGCTACCACTCGCGCATGCTGCCGACGCCGAAAGAGGTGCGCGCCGCGCTTCGTTATGTCCTGCTGAATGCACGGCGCCATGCGGCGGCGACGCGCGCCGCGCTCGGCCGGACGGTCCGCCTCGACCCGGCCTCGTCGGGGCGATGGTTCGACGGCTGGAAGCGGGACAAGCTCGGTACCGGGCGCGAGGCCGGCCCGACACCCCCCGCCAAGCAGCCCCCCGTCGCGCGAGCCAGAACGTGGCTACTCACCACCGGCTGGCGGCGCCACGGATTGCTCGACCCCGTGGACGTTCCCGGCGCGCCATAGGTACTGTCCTCGCCAATCGCCGTGCCAGCGAGACTACGGGAACATCCTCCAGGTAGGACGGGAGGTTCCTCGAAGAGCGCTAGTGAATAGGAGACGCCGACTTGCGACGCGCGCTCGCGAGCTCAGGATTCATGGCGACGGCTTCGACGATCAGCCGTGTGACGAGCAGATCATCCGCCGGTAGGGGTCTTGTCGCTGCCACGAGCTTCGATCCCGCACCGTCGCTTTGTATCTCGACGGCGCTTTCAGCTTGCCATCGACGGATCACAGACCCACGTTGCGGCGCTCGGCTTGTACGTCGTCTTGGTGCCTTCGACGCCGCCAAGGCCAGGCGTAAAAAGGAAGGTGGCGACCATAGACCGGGAGTCCCGGAGCTGTTGAGGCGGAAGAGGCGCACACGACGCCGTTTTTCCGAGCTCGCCCCCGGCTCCTGGACTCGATGGATGCGAGTGCCCTGAAACGTCGACGTGCCGTCTCCATCCTGCGATCCAAACTCCGCCGGAGCCTGCCCTCCCCCGCTCACCCCCGCATGTTCGGATCGTCGAGCGCGAACAGCCAACTGCCGTCCGCTTGCCGGCGCACGACCTCGGTCGCTTTGCCCGTGAGCGCCATCTGCTGCCCGTCCGGGCCCGTGATCGTCGCCTGCCAATCGTGATGCAGGACCGCGAGGCCGTCGCCGGCGGGCACGACCCGGCACGTGCCCATGTCGATGGCGGCCTTCATGGCGACCATCGCTTCGAAGTAGCCGCGGATCGCGGCGTGTCCGACGAGGGTGCCGGCATCTTGGGTCACGAGCGTGGCGTTCGGCTCGTAGAGCGCGACGAGCCCCTCGAGATCCCCGGCGTTCACCCGCTCTCCGAACAACCGATCGACGTCTGCTGCGGTCTGGGCGGTCATGCCGGCGTTCGACCAGATTCCCGTGCCACGATCAACGCCCGCCGGCCGCCGACCTCGGCCTCGCGCGACGCGTCGCGGGTGGCAAAGGCCGCGACGGTACGCTAGCGCGGTCGGGTGGTGACGCGCTCGGCGATCGGGCAGACGGGGGCCAAGGGCCCCAGGCTTCTGACGGCCGCGTTCGGGTTCCGGGTCGTCGCCGGGTTGCTCGTCCTCGGCGAGTTGATCGCCTTCGTGCGCACCGCGGGCGGCGAGATTCCCCGCTTCGCGGCGTGGGTGAGCGCCCAGGGCGCCTGGGCGCCGGTCGCCTACGTCGTCGGCTACGTCGTCCTCACCCTGATCCTCGTGCCGGGGGCGCTTCCCACCATGGCGGCCGGCGTCGTCTTCGGTCTCGGTCCCGGGACGGCCTACGCCTTCATCGGCGAGGTGCTCGGCGGCGTCGTCGCGTTCTCGCTCGCGCGCTCGGTCGCGCGGCCGTTCATCGAGCGCCGTCTCACCCGCTCCCCGCGCTTCACCGCGCTCGATCGCGCCGTCGCCGCGGAAGGTCGGCGCATCGTATTCATGCTGCGCCTGTCGCCGGCGATCCCGTTCAACCTGCTGAACTACGCGCTCGGGCTCTCGTGCATCCGCTTCCTCGACTACCTGGTCGCGTCGATCGGCATGCTTCCGGGCGCCCTCCTCTACGTCTACTACGGGAAGCTGATCGGCGACGTGGCGGCGCTCGCGAGCGGCGCGCCGGTGCCACGCGACGCCGTCTACTGGACCGCGACGCTGCTCGGCCTGGCGGCGACGGTCGCCGTGAGCGTCGTGCTGGCACGGGTCGCGACCCGCGCGCTCCGGGTCGCGAGCATCGTGCCACCACCCGCGTCACCCGTCGCCGAGGTGCTCGACAGCACCCCCTAGTGTCCCGTGCCGGGCACTAGGTTTTGGCGCGGCGTCCGGCCAGGATGGCTTGCACCAGCTCCTCCGGCATCTCGGGCGCACGCCCGTCGTCGCTCGTCCCGAAAATCTTTCCGAGCCGGACCGCCTCGCGATAGCTGCGGAGATACACGATGCAGTCCTCGCACTCGGCGAGATGGGCCTCGAAGGCCGCCCGTTCGGCGCCGGGCAGCACGTCGTCGAGGTAGTCCATCACGAAATCCGCGAGCTCGCGGCACGTGAGGTTGCGGGGCGTGGGGTCGTCCTTGGCCATGGCCTGTCGCGGAAGCTCCCCTCGGAAGACTTCCGCACCGAGTTCGATGCCGCGCTCGAAGATCGGTTGTGCGGGGCTCGTGGTCAGCCGAAAGGCGCGACGACGCGGGGCGGCGCCGACTTGACTCCACGCATCAAACCCGGAAAGACAGCGCCCGCATCGAGCTCCCACCCATGGCCAATCCAACCGGACAAGAGATGCGCGACGCCGTCACGCTCGTCGCCGAACGCATGGGCTACGGCAAGCTGTACGATCGCCTGGTGCAACTGAACGCGTTCGTCTCGCGCCGACGGCCGCCGACGGCAGCCATCCTCGCCGACCGGCTGTACAATCTGAGCGGCGGCCTGCGCCGTCAGGTCCCCGCCACGATCGCCTTCCACACGGTGTGGGCGGAATGCATCGGCCGCAGCATCGGCGAAGAGCACGACAAGACGCTCGAGGCCATCGCCGACCGCATCAACGCGACGCTCACGCCCGACGAGCAGGGCATCCAGCCCGACAAGACCGACGAGCTCGCCACGGCGCTCGGCGAGTACGAGCAGGTGCTCGTGAGCGCGATCGGACCCCAAGCAGCACGTCTCGACATGCTCATGAAGGCGGTCCCCGCGGTCGCGGAAACGCTCCGCGCCCGTCCGCTCGCGACGGCCGCGCCCGCCGACAACGCCGGGTCGTCGTAGCCGCCATGCCGCGGGTCACGGTCGGAGCGGTCGACCTCGCCTACGACGAGGTCGGCGACGGCGAGGTGGTCGTCTTCCTCAGCGGCACGAGCCTCGACCGCACCGTCTGGGGTCCGCAGCTCGCCGCCTTCGCCGATCGTTATCGGTGCATCACGATCGACAACCGCGACGTCGGCGAGAGCACCTACGTCACGAACGGCTACACGCCGCGCGACATGGCGGTCGACGTCGACGGGCTGCTCGCCGCCCTCGATCTGCCGGCCGCCCACGTCGTCGGCCACTCGCTCGGCGGCGCGATCGGCCAGGAGCTCTCCCTCGCCGCCCCCGATCGCGTGCGCACGCTCACGCTGGTCGGCAGCTGGGCCCGCAACGACGAGTACACCCGCGCCCTCTTCCGCACCTGGAAGCGCTTGCGCACCGTGCTCGAGCCCGCGGCGTTCCTGGAAGCGATCCTGCTGACGGGCGTCGGCCACACCTTCCTCAACACGATCGGCGTCGACGCGATGGTGCAGCTCTTCCTCGCCGCGCCAAACCCGCAAACCCCCGAGGGGTACTGTCGACAGGTCGATGCCGACCTGGCCCACGATACGCTCGACCGGCTCGGCAAGATCCAGCCACCGACGCTCGTCGTCACCGGCGACGAGGACAAGATCTTCCCGGCGCATCACGCCCGTCAGCTCGCCGACGGAATCGGCGCCGAGCTGCTGATCATCCCGGGCGTCGGCCACAGCCCGGCGATCGAGAATCCCGCCGCGGTCAATGCCGCCCTCGAAACCTTCTTCACGTCACATTAGGTAAGCGCGATCCCGCCGTTCAGCTCGTTCTGGGCCGGTCGGCGCGGGGGGCGCGGTGGTGGTATGTACCGGCCGCGAGGGGGCGATCGGCCGGGGGTCGGCGGAACGCCACCAGATCCTCGCAGCACTGGGTCGCGGCCCGCAGCAGCTCGCCGACGTCGATCGTGATCTCCGACCGCGGGAGTCGCTGACGACGCGGGGGGAGGACCCCGACGGGAACGTGGCGAAGACCGGCGTCGTACTGGAGGGCGCGGCGGAGCTCGGCGCCGGCGACGGCGGGGCTCTCGACGTCGACGAGGAACGCGCAGGGGCGCATGCCGAGCGCGACCAGCTGGAGCGCGGCGCGGCCATGGCGCGCGCACAACACGTCCACGCCGATCGCGAGGAGGTGATCGCGGACCGTGTCGCAGCCCTCGCCCTCGTCGTCGACCAGGATGATCGTATGGCGATGGCCCCGCATCGGCCCGAGCATAGGCATCCGACACGACGAGGACGAGGGGTCAAACTCGGGAACTGCATCTTGCGAAGTCCTGTGGTAGGCGGTCGGGGTTCACCCGCCCGACGAGCGCCCGAGCCATGACACCCCTCGAGATCACCGACCACCTCGTCATGCTCGCGGAGATCGGGCGCGAGGACGAGGTGCAGGACGCCATGCATCGCCTCCACCCGGCCGACGCCGCGGAGCTTTTGGACGCGATCGAGGAGGACGACCTGCGGTCGCGCCTCTTCGCACACCTCGAGACGTCGCGGGCCGCCGCCGTGCTGAGCCTGCTGGGCGACCAGGCCCGCGAGACGCTGCTCGATACGCTCCCCGAGGCACGCCTCCGCGCCTTCGTGACCGCGCTCGAATCGGACGACGCCGCCGACCTGTTGGCGGAGCTGCCGCGCGAGAAGGTCGAACGGCTCCTCCAGTCCATTCCGCCGCGGCTCTCCGCCGACGTCCGCGATCTTCTGCGCTACGACGAGGAGACGGCCGGCGGCATCATGCAGCGCGAGTTCGTCGCGCTGCCCGCCGAAGCCACCGTCGACGACGCCATCGACACCGTCCGTCGGCACGCCGCCGACGTCCCCGACATCCACAACATCTTCGTCGTCGACGATCGGCAGCAGCTGATCGGCGTGCTGCCGCTGCGCCTGCTGATCCTCGCCAACCCGCGCACCCCGCTCCGCAACATCATGCAGGTGAATCCGGTCGCCGCGCACACCGCCATGGACCAGGAGGAGGTCGCAACCCTCTTCAGCAAGTACGACCTGCTCTCGCTGCCCGTCGTCGACGCCGCGGGTCGGCTGGTCGGACGCATCACCGTCGACGACGTCGTCGACGTGATCGAGGAGGAAGCCTCGGAGGACATCTACCGGCTCGCCGGCCTCGGCGACCAGGCCTCGGTCCACGAATCGGTCGGGGACTCCGTCCGGCGCCGCCTCCCCTGGCTGATCGTGAACCTCGGCACCTGCTTTGTCTCCGCGAGCATCGTGGCGCTCTTCGAAGGCACGATCCGGAACATGGCGATCGCGGCGGCGTTCATGACGATGGTCGCCGGCAGCGGCGGCAACGCCGGCGTGCAGACGCTCGCGCTCGTCGTCCGCGGGCTCGCGCTCGGCGAGCTCACCTTCCTGAACGCCCGGCGCGTCGTCATGAAGGAGTTCCTGACCGGCGCCCTGAACGGTCTCGCGCTCGGATGCGTCGCCGCCGTCCTCGCCTACGCGTGGAAGGGCGTGCCGCTCCTCGGCTTCGTCGTCGCGATGGCGATCCTCGGCAATCTCTGCATCGCGGCCCTGGTCGGCGTGCTCATCCCGCTCGGCCTCAAGTGGTGCGGCATCGACCCGGCCGTCGCGTCGGCGGTCGTCCTCACCACGTTCACCGACTGCTGCGGGTTCTTCTTCTTCCTCGGCCTGCTCACCCTGCTGACCGGCTGAGCGCCGTACAGAATCCGTTCGCGCCCGCACATTCGTGAACGATTCCGGACCGCGCACGCGGCATTTCGCATGTAATTTCAGCGGCTGCCGTGCTGGCGCGCTTCCTGCTCATTCCCTCACATCACGTAAGCGCAGCCCAAGGAGGGGTGGATGAGCCAGCACAAGGTTGAGGGGACGCGGAAGCCGGCCAAGCGGTTGCTCGCGACGGGACGCAAGATCAACGGTACCTGGGAAGTGCGGACCTTTCTCCGCCTCGGTGCCGCCAACGCGCAGGGTGCCAACGAGACGTTCTGGGAACGCTGGCGCTGGACTTCAAGGCACGCGAGTTAGCGTCCGCCGAACCGGGTTCGTCGTGACCTCCGCGCGCCAAAGCGCGCGGCCGAGCGACAGCACTCTCCGAGTACAAGCGAGCCGGGGGATGAGGCTCCACGCGGCCTTGCCGCGTGGAGAGGGGGAGAGAATTCCCCTTGTGGAGATGCAGGGCGCGCCCGAGTGAACGCACGGGGGGAGACTCGCGCGGGCGTCGTCGACCGATGAGCTCATGCGGCCGAGCGACTAGCGCGCGCCCTGCAGTACATTCTGAAATCCGAGACGGGCAGCTACTGCACGATGCCTTTGCGGACGGCGAAGCGGACGATCTCGGCGGTGTTGTGGAGGTCGAGCTTTTCCATCACGTGCTTGCGGTGACTCTCGACGGTGTTGATGCTGAGCGAGAGGATGCGGGCGATCTCTTTGTTGGTCTTGCCCTCGGAGATGAGCTGCAGCACCTCGCGCTCGCGGCCGGTCAGGCGGGAGAGCGCGTCCTCCCCGGCCGTCGTTCCGGACTCGTTCAGATAGCCGGCGAGCAGGACCTTCGAGACCGACGGACTGAAGTACGATCCCCCGCGGGCCAGTGACTTCACCGCCTTGATGAGATCGAGGTCTTCCGAGTCCTTCAGGAGATAGCCCTTCGCACCGGCCTTCAGACCCTGGCGCACGTAGACGTCGTCGGAGTGCATCGAGAGGATGAGCACGCTCACGCCCTCGGTGCCCTTCATGATCTGGTTCGTCGCCTCGATGCCGTTCAGGCCGGGAAGGCCGATGTCGATGACGACCACCGTCGGCCGCAGACGCTTGGCGGCCTCGACCGCGCCGCGTCCGTCGCCCACCTCGCCGATGATCTCGATCTCGGGATCGGACTCGAGGATCTTGCGCAGCCCCTGGCGCACGACGGTGTGATCTTCGGCGAGCAAGACACGCGTTTTCGCCATGGTTCAGGCCCCCCCTGCGATCAATAGAAGCGACACGCCGAAGCCGACGACGAACGCAACGGCTTCCCACACGAGCGACTTTGCCCGGAACGCGATGCGCGAACGGCCGGCACGCCGAGATGCGAGCATGTCGAGCTGGCCTCGCAACGCGACGCCACGGGCGCGCGCGACACGCCGCGCCCAGAATGCGAGCGGGCGCTCGTCATGCTGCGTGCGCGCCGCGAGGCGCCGGAGCTCTCGCTCGTCGATGGCTGCCAGTACACGTTCCAGCTCCTCGTACAGTTCCACGAGCTCGCCGATGCGTCGGCGGCGACCTACACGATCCCCGTCAGCTTCGGTCAACGGCCCGCTCGGGGCCGCCAGTTCGGTAGCGGCTTCGGCCCCCATCTCCTCGGTACACTCACGCCATGACGTGAGTGGCGTCCAAGCTAAACCGCTGGGATTACGTATTCAAGGCAAACCGCTCCTCACGTCTAATCGCAGAGTGCGATTTCTGTGAGGGTTCCGGCGCGTTTGTCCGTGCGGCGGCGCCCGCCCGCACCGACGACGGCCCCGGGGCGCTACGGCGCGTGGGAGCAACGCGCGTCGCCGGGTGACGGCCTGGCCGGGCGTCGCGAAGGGGGCAAGATCCCCCGTGCGAGCTAGTCGTCCTCGGACACCAGGTCGGCGTCGTCCGCCAATCGGTCATCCTCGAACTCGTCGAGATCCGGTTCCGACGGCTCGAGATCGTGGGTCGTGGCAACGCCGAGCGCGAGCGTCTGCTGCACTTCCTGCACGTACACCGGTTCGGCCGGCCGCCGTTCGATCTCGACCAGCTGCGTCTGGAGGCGAACGATGGTGGCGTCACGCTCCGCGAGCTGCCGCTCGAGCTGCATGGCGCGGAGCTCGTGGTGCCGGAGCAGCCCGATCTCGCGCACGGCATCGGTGAGCCGCCGCTCCAAGCCATTGCGCTCGCGCTGGAACTTGGCCTTCAGGGCGGAGATCTCGGCCGACGGTGCGGCGCCCTTGGTGGCCGGTGCGGTGGCGGGGCGTTTCGCTGCCGTCGCGGCGCGCGTCGGGATCGCACGCTTGGTGACGCCCGGCTTCGGCTTTGCGACCGCCTTGGCCTTGCCGCTCGCCTTGGTCTTGGGTTTGGCCGTCGCCTTCGTCGCGGTGACCTTCGCGCTCTTCGCGTTCCGTCCGCGCGCGCTCGACGTGGCGCGAGTCGCCGCGGCGCGCCCTCCCTTGCTGCGCTTCGTCGTCGCCATCGCTCGTCTCCTCAAGCCGTGTAGAGCTCGGGCTCGCCGAGCGGGCGGGTGCGCCAGCGCTTGTGCGTCCAGAGCCAGTGATCGG
>CAZWAX010000218.1:0-9832 GCA_964631985.1 uncultured Polyangiaceae bacterium
CGAGCTCATGCTGAGTCGCGTGTATCCGCCGGCGCAGCAGCGGGAGTTCCTGCGCATCATCCATCAGGAAGCGATGCGGCTGGGGAAGCTGATCGACGATTTCCTCGATCTGCAGCGCCTGGAGTCCGGCCGCGAAACCTGGACGCTCGAGGCCGTCGACCTCGGCCCGGCCCTCGACGAGACCCTGGCACTCCTCGCGCCGACCAGCGCCAAGCACACGTTTCACCTCGACGTCCCCGCGTCGCTGCCGCGCGTCCGCGCCAACACCGACCGTGTCCGCCAGGCGCTCGTGAACCTGATCGCGAACGCCATCAAATTCTCGCCCAACGGCGGCGAGGTGCGGGTGGGGGCGCGGCCCGACGCGGACGGGGTCACGCTCTGGGTGCGCGACCGCGGGATCGGCATGAGCCCGGAGGCGATGCAGGATCTGTTCACGAAGTTCTACCGCGTCGACAACGCCGAAACCCGGAGCATCGGCGGCACCGGGCTCGGGCTCGCGCTCGTGAAGGAGATCGCGGCCGCGCACGGCGGACGGGTCTGGGTCGAGAGCGTGCTCGGCGAGGGCAGTACGTTCTATCTGGCGCTGCCACAGGCCGACGCCGTGTGCACCGACGCCGCGTCCCTGGACGTCGCGCGGGTTGCAGGCGGCGCGTAGCGCGTGTTAGTCGGCGCGCGGGGGTGGGGATGATGCGTACGACGTTGCTCCTGATCGGCGTGATCGGCCTCGGGATCTCGACGGCGGCGACGCCGGTGACTGCCGGTCCCGGATTTCTCGGCGATGGCCGGTGCGGCAACCCGACCTGCCACGGCGCCGGCCTCCCGAGCCGCGACAAGCCCGATCCCAACTGGCGCCCGTGGAAGTCGGCGCGCACGCAGTGGATCAACACCAACATCGACCGCCATTCGCGCGCCTACCGGACGCTCGAGACCGCTGCCAGCAAAACGATCGCCCGCTACATGGGGATCGAGGCTACCAGCAGCGACAAATGCCTGGTGTGCCATGCGCCCGCCGCGCCGACCGCGACCGGCGCCCGCTACAAGCGCAGCGACGGGGTCACGTGCGAGCACTGTCACGGACCCGCCGAGGCCTGGCTCGAGGCGCACACCCAGCGCGACTGGAAGCAGACCCGCTCGCAGTACGTCTCGAAGGGCTTCTACGACAACGACGACTACACGCTCCGCGCCCGGAAATGCGCCAGCTGTCACGTCGCGATCGACCACGAGATCGTGGCCGGCGGCCACCCGCCCCTGCAGTTCGAGCTCGTGGCCTACGCGCAGATCATGAAGCACTGGGACGACCAGGACGAGCTCCCCGCGGGATCGTTCAGCGTCGACCCGACCATCTGGGCGCTCGGGCAGATCACCGGCCTGCGGGAGGCGCTGCGCATGCTCTCCGAGCGTGCCGCCGGCAGCAACTACCAATCGCTCGACAAGTTCTCGCACTTCGCCGACAGCAACTGTTACGCCTGCCATCACAAGCTCGTCGACGACGCCCTCCGCCAGGCACGCGGCCACTACCTGATGGTCGATGCCGTGCTGAGCGGCGTCGCCAGCGGTCGCCAGGGCGAGCTCGCCGGCCTCTGGAACGGCGTCGTCGCGGCCGCGGCGTCGAGCCCAACGGCCGCCAAGCAGAAAGCCGACGCGTTGGTCGGCTGGCTCGGGTCGCTGGAAGGCCAGGTGCGCGGCATCGACCAGGGCGCGACGCGCCGCATGTTGAACCGCGTGACGGCGAGCGGCGATCGCCTGAAGCTCGCCGAGCGCTTCGGCTTCAGCCGCTCGTAGACCTCCAACGTCGACGACGTCGACAACCTGAGCACCCCGTGGTGGTGGACGACCGGGGGGCCCGAGCAGGCGTATCTGGCGATCCGCGCGCTCTGCCGGCCGGCCGTCGGCGACCGCTGCGACGCCGCCAAGAACGACCTCCGCACGATGCTCGATGCGATCGACCGCTTCGCCTACAAGCCCGACCAGTTCGCGGCGAGCCTGGCGGCGGCGGGCGCGAAGCTCAAGTAGCGCAGCCCGCCCCCCAAAAAGAAAGGGGATCGATCCCGCAGGATCGATCCCCTCGCTCCGAATCGTTCAGGCGATTACGGCACCACGATCACCGATTCGCGCTGGATCAACGCACCCGTCCCGGGGAACCCAGCGGAGATGTCGATCGCGCCGGCGTTTGCCGGGACGCAGTATACGCCCGCCGTCTCGCGGTCGGTGTTGAGCGGACCCGGCGACCCCGTGCGGTCGATGCCGGTGTTGACGAAGCACTGACGGAGCTGCGCCTGGCAGAGCTCACCGCCCACACAGAACGGGCACACCGGGGACGGCTCACAATCGGCCGCCGTCGTGCACGTCCGGTAGGTCGTGATCGAGCAGAAGTTCGTGGTGGGACCCGCGGGGCACACCCCTTCCTGGTTCGAGTCCATATCGGACAGGTTCACGCGGCAATCGCCCGGATGACAGAACCCGCTCGGGCACTCGACGTCCTCCGTGCACGATAGCCCATCGTTGCCGCCCCCGACGCAGGCCGCGTTACAGCCGTTCGGCCGCGCCTGGCCGAAGCAGAAGCATTGCGGGCTACAGGTCCCCCCAGGGCACTCCGAGTCGACGACGCACGGCCGTCCGGAGCTGCTCCCACCGTTGCAGGTGTTCTGGTTGAAACCCGCTTGCTGGCACGCGATCGTCGGAGCGAGCGTCACGGTGCCCGTCGTTCGCGGGTTGGCGTTGATGTCGAGCCCGTTCCCGTTCAGATTCGTGATCGTCGTCGTATCGGGAAGGCAGTCCATGCTGGTCGTGCCGAAGAAGGGGATCTCGCCGCCGAAGGGCGGCGTCCGGCGGCAGGATTGGCCCTCGCGGACGCCGTCACTGCAGATGGCATCCTCGATGCACGGTCCCGCTCCGGGAGCGCAGGGATGCGTGTCGTCGCACCGTGCGCGGGAAACGCCACAGAAGCCGCCACAGACCGGGCACGGCTTGTTCTGGCTGATCGGATTGTAGGTCACGGCTTGTTGGCGCACCTTCAGGGACGAGGTCCCGAGCGTGAGGTTCACCGTTCCCACGACGTCCTCGCTGAACGTGCTCACGTTGCAGACCGCCACGCCCCCGGCAGCGGCCGCGACCGGGGCTCCGTGGTACGTCGTGACGCAGTAATCACCGGGCGCGTTGCAGACGGGATCGTTGCGGTTCTTGAAACTGCACTTCTTCTGGATGTCCTGGTAGCAATGTGGACCCGTCGCGGTGCGCTCCTTCCGGCACGTGCCCTGGCCGAGGAAGGCGCAAACCGGATCACCCGTCGTGCCCGACGGCTGGCTGTGCAGCACATTGCACGGCGAGTGCGGCGGCAGCGAGCAACTCGGGCCGGCGTTGCATTGACCGCTGATGTCGCAGTCGTAGAGATCGACGATGTAGCCGCCGCCCTCGACGACGTCGCCGTCCACGCTGAGGCCCAGCCACCCGTTGTCGGTGTCGGCATCGGCGTGCTCGACGACGACCATGCGCGGCTTGGTCTTGCAGAGGCAGGCGAAGAATCCGTCCGGCGTTTCCGTCGTACCGCACTGTCCCGGGCATGCCGAATCGTCGGGGCCGTCGCACTCCTCGTTCAGGCTGTTGACGACGTTGTCGCCGCAGAGACCGCCGCGGACGGCGTATTCGTAGTCGATGAGATCGGGCGGCACGATGATCTCGGTGCCGTCCAGCAGCACGGCCTGCTGGTCGATCAGGCAGCTGACCGCACCCGCCACATCGGTCTGATCGGGCGTACAGATCTTCAAGCTCGTGATCTGCCCGGGCGTGCACTTGTCCGTGAGCTTGGCGCTGAACTTGTCCTTGCATTTCTGGATCGCCGCGCTCGTCTTGGCATCGTCGGTGGCGCAGAAATCCGGCGGCACACCGAGGGGCTTGCCCTTGATGATGGCATCGCGGCACTTGCCCACGTTCTTGAGCAGGCAGACGGAGAACGCCAAGCTCTGTTTGGCGACCTCGACCTGACACTCGAGGTCTTCGCTCCCGAGGGTCGGGGGCAGCGTCGTGTCGTACACGATGTCCAACGACGCCGTGACGAACCCGTCGTGGCTCGTTTCCATGCACGCCGCGAGATCACCGGGCGTGAAGCCCGTGAGCGGGGTCACGTCCGCGCACGGCCCCGGGAAGCCCATCTGCTGGAACTCGATGTCCTGGAGCGAGCACGATTTGGTGAGCTTGCTCTCCAGCTTCGTGCTGAGCTTGGCAACGGCCGCGGGATCCGGCATCGGGCAGCTGCCGTCCTCGAGATTGTGGTTCCGGCATTTCTGCAGGAGCTTCAACTTCGCAGCGACGAATTTCTGGGAGGCCTTGGCGTTTGCCATCAGGCATTTGTCACGCCTGGTCAGCGCGGCTTCGGCATAGGACGCGCACAGCACGACGGCGAACATCACGGCCACGAGGACGGACGCTCGGGTTCGGCCGATCGTCATAGGGGGCCTCCTCTCTCGGCAAAAGGGTTCATAGGCGACAAAGCGGTGCGCTAGCAGCGGTCAGATGGCGCTGCAAGTCGCATCGCGGCGTAGGTATTCTCGGCATCGGCACTGACCGCACACACCTTCCGCGTGCGCGATGTAGCGCCGAGCCTAGCAGAACGGCTACCCCCGTTGGGAGAAAAAATGGCGCGGATGCAGGGCGTCAATGTCCGGGACGCCCCACCCTCAGCGCCGCCCGGGAAGCAGCCGCTCCTCCTCCGGAGCCGCGGGCTGGACCACCGGTCCGCCGATCGGGCCGAGCCCAGCCTCCGGCAGCTCTGGACGCATGAAGGCGCGCGGCTTCCCGGGTGCGGTGCTCGCCACGGTAAACACCTCGCCACCTCGCATGAAAAGTCGCTCCATCTCGGGGCGGGTGAAGGGGCGGGAACCCAACCGACCGAAGACCGCCACCTGATGGCCGCTCTCGTCGACCGCCCGGTCGCGCTCGAGGCCTCGGGAAAGGGCGATCGCCGGACCATGGGTGTGGCGGGTCGCGATCAGACGCGGCGTCGGGTTGGGGCTGAAGCCCGCGCTACCCGGCGTCTCGCCCGGCGTGATGAGCTGCAGCACGCGGAGACCGTTCTTGCCGTCGGCCACGTAGCCAAAGATGCTGGCGTTCACGCCCCCGACCCGAACGGCACGGGTGTCGTTCAACGCCCCGCCGGCGTTGAACATCTGGAAGAGCACCGGCTTGGTCGGACGCTCGACGTCGACGATGGCGAGCCCCTGCGAGCCGGCCGGCACGTAGGCATAGGTCCGGGACACCGTGAGGTCGCCGGCCTCCGGGATGTCGAGCGAGGCGACGAACCGCGGCGCGGCGAGCTTGGTCACGTCGAGCACGCGGAGCCCGCGCGCGTCGGTGACGAAGGCGTACCGGAACTGGACCTGGATGGCGCGCGGCTCGACCAGATCGGGCGCGCCCAGCTCCGCGACGACCTTCGGATGGAGCGGATCCGCGATGCTCACGACCACGAGGCCGCGCTTGCAGAGCACGTAGGCGTACTCGCCGGCGAGCGTGATGTTGCGCGCCTCGTCGAGCACGCCGTCAGGATTGAAGGTGGCCACCCGCTCGAGGAAGTTGTTGAGCGGATCGCCGTCCGCCAGCATGTCGACGTCGACCACGACCAGGCCCTCGACGCGGTCGGTGACGTAGGCATAGCGATAGAGCGGGTGCATCGGCTGCTCTTGGTTCTTCGGATCGCGATCGCGGCCGAAGTGGATGGGCTGGTTGGTGGGCAGCGCGACGCCGGTCGCGAACGTCGTCTTGACGTAGGCACGCTGACCGAGCGGCGAGACCGGCGCGGTGATGATGCGCTCGGAGAAGCCCTTGTTGTCCGTGTTGGCGACGTCGAAGACACGGAAGCCGCCGGGCCCGTTGGCCGTGTAGAGGTACTCGCCGCGGAGCTGGAGCGACAGGATCTCCGTCTTCCGGCTGATGAGGTCGACGCCGGGATGCTCGTACGCCTCCTGGAGCTCCAGGTCGTGGTCGAGGTGGCGCTGGAAGTTGTCGGGATACGCCATCCGGTGAAGGTTGCTGCCGATCACCGCCTGCGGCTCGTCCCATTCGGTGACGGCCACGGCCTCGAGACCGTGCTCGCCCTCACCGACCCAGACGTAGCGGCCGACGAAGTTCACGAAATTGGTCCCGAGCGTCAGGAGCTGCGCCATCCAGGCATTGTTGTCGCCCGCGTTCGAGACGTGACAGTCGTCGCACTTGCGCGTTTCCTTGCCGCGCACGGTGTGGGCGAAGTGCGCGTTGAAGGCCTGCGAGCTGTAGCCCTCGGCCGAAACCGGGGCCTGTTGGTAGTACTGGCGCTCGCGGTTGGCGTTGGTGGTGCTGATGATCACCGCGCTCGACGAGCGCACCGGGGTGACCGCATGTCCCTTCACGGTGCTGTGCCGGCCGAGCATGAAGATGTCGTGGCGGATCAGCTGGGGATTGTACGAGGTCCAGTTGCGAGTCGCGCCCCCGTCATAGTGCTTCTTGTCGATCTTCCAGTTGGCCTGCTGCGGCAGGTGGCAGCCGAAGCAGCTCGTCACCCAGGAGGTGTGGCACGAGATGCACGCGAGCTTGTCGCTGCCGTGCGCCAGGCTGTCGGTCTTCTCCGGCACGTCGCCCCAGGTCTTGCCGTCGACGCGCATCGTCTTCGCGAGGCGGGCGCTCTCGCTGTAGTGCTTCGAGAGCGGGTCGATGATGTCGACGACCTGCGGCACGAGCCACTCCTTGCCCTCGGTGAGCATGGAGCGCTGGATCAGCTCGCCACCGATCCACTCGAAGCGACGGTCGCCCCACGGCGTGAGACCCGTGAGCAGGTTCGTGCCGTTGGCGGGAGCCGCCGGACCGCTGGTGGTGACGGTCGCCCAGGTGCTGACGGTGCCGTGGCAGTCGGTGCAGCCCACCTCGATCGCGTCGGGGTACTCGCCGTAGATCTTGCCGTTCCCGTGGACGTCCTGCTGGAAGTGGCAGTCCACGCAGTGCATGCCCTTCTCGAGATGGATGTCCTTCAGGTGGACGGCCTTGTCGAATTTCTTCGGGTCGTTCGGGTCGACGATCTTGCCGTGCTTGTCGAGCAAGTTGCCCTTGCGATCCTGGCTGTAGACGGCGCGGAAGATCCACCCGTGGCCGTGGTAGTCGGCGAACGTCGTTTCCTTGGTGCGGCTGTTGAGCGTGCTCACGTTCTTCAGGAACTCCGGATCGGTCCACAGGCCGCGGACGGCGGCCTCCTCCGGATTGTGCGCCAGGCTCGTGTGCATCGGCTCGAAGTTCGCGAGGTTCAGCGGGGTCGGGGTGTCGATCGTCTGGTAGCGCTGCTCGGCCGGCCACAGCAGCGCGCCGTCGGTCTCGTAGTCCCACATCTGGTAGCCGAGGAACGTGTTCACGAACGAGTTCGGTTGGTGCATGTGACAGACCATGCACTGACTCGTCGGCACGCCACGCGTGAGTCGGTGCTCGATCGGGTGGCCGGGCTCGTCCTTGGGAATGGTCGGGTCCTTGCCGTGATAGCGGCCGTCGTGACCGAATTTGGCGTAGGGGCCGGAGTGCACCGGATCCTTGTCGTTCGCGTACACGACGTGACAGCCGGTGCAGCCGCTCGATCGGTAGTCACCGGGGTGGTCGTTGGTGCCGAGGAACGACAGGTGCGGGTCGTTCAGCCGGGTCTTGTGGATGTTGAGGACGCCGGCGCTGATGCGGAGGTCGGTGCCGAGCCCGCGCGTGCCGAACTTCATGTCCGGCTTGCCGGGCAGGTCGGGGAACGGGCCAAGGTTCGGATTGCCGACCTCGGACACGACCGAGCGATCGATCTTGCCGCCGCGCTCGAACGCCCGCAGCGGATCGGGGGGCTGCGCCACGTTCCACGGCGGCAGCGGCACGAGGAACGGCAGCACGCCCTTCGCCTCTTCCTCGGGCGTCGGGGGCGGCACCGTGTTGAGCTTCCGGGGCTTGCCGTCCGGCCCGTACGACTCGCCGACGAAGTAGCGCTTGGAGGGCAGGATGCCGTTGTTGTACGAGGCCCCGCCCCAGAGGAGCGCCGACGTCGTCATCAGGCTGCGCTCGACCTGCATCACCTCGTTCACGTGACACGATCCGCAGCTGATCTGCGCGACGCGCAGGTCGCCGGGATTGATGAAGCGGATGAACTCGGGGGACTCGGCGTTCAGCGCCGCGTACGAGCGCTCGGGGTTGGCGGAGCTCAGGCGATCGCGGTTCTTCCGGTCGCGCCAGATCTCGGGGTGCAGGGGGAGCACGTGCGCGTCGCGCTGCGCCGCCGCATACTCGGTGCTCCCGGGCTTGGCGCTCCCGACCGACACGCCGACGTTGCCGCCGTGGCAGTCGACGCAGCCGAGGTTCACCTGCCCCGACACGTGCATCGGCTCGATGCCGTTGTGGCACCCGAGGCAGCCCGTGCTCTTCGCATCGGCCTCGGCCTGGGTCTGGCGGAGCAGCTTCGGCGCGCTCCCCGCGACTGCGGGCGCCTCGTCGCCCGTCGATTCGGCGACGACGGGCTCGACCGCCTCATCGGCACCGGCGTCGCCGCGCCCGCCGTGTAGGCCGAGCGTCAGCGCGACCACCGCCATCGTCCCGAGCCCGAGCCATCGCATGCGTTCGCTCATCGTCCACCCTCCCATGCCGCGTCGCCTGCTCCGCATGGGCGCCATCAGAAGACCAGCACCACTTCGGTGCCGACCTGGTAGAGCGTGTTGGTTTCGAGGATGTCGTTGAAACCAGCGAGCGGCTGCAAGACGGCCCCGAAGCCCTTCAGGATGATGTTGTTGGTGAGGACGGGCCGGTACTCGATCCCGAGACTGATGTCGATGCCGATGTCCTGCCGCACGTCCGGTTGCTTCAAGAGGATCTGCAACGGCTCCGTGTCGACGAAGCGGAGGTAGGTGACGTTACCGATCAGGCTGAGCTTCTGGGTCAGGTCGGCCGTGGCCCCCACGTTCATCATGAGAATGCCGGGGTTCACGAAGTTCGGCTGACCCTGGATCTTCGAGCTGCGGAGATCGGGGACGATGCTGTTCCGCTGCATGAGCGCGACACCGCCGCGATCGGTGACGCGGACCGACTGGCGCTGCCAGTAACTGAAGCTGCCGCCCATGATCTGCGGATTGTCGAGGATCGAGTCGAAGCCGTGCGCCGTGTCGTCGCGGGGATCGCTGTCGCCCGACGCGTAGAAGACCGAGGTCTGGTAGCGCATCCAGTCGCGATCGATCGACAGCTCGAGGAAGACCGATTGCGCGTCGATGTTGACGTCGCGACCGGCGATCGGATTCGAGGTGTCGTGACCGAACACCTGATAGAAGGCGTGACTGACGTTCAGCCAGCCGAGGTGCCCCTCGCTCGTCCACCCGAGATAGAAGAGGTCGAGGTTGTGCGGGCGCGCGATGCCGACCCCGTCGGGGCGCACCAGGAAGCCCTGGTTGTCGAAGACGAAGCCTGCGTCCTTTCCGTCGTCGTTCAGATAGTGGAAGCTGAACTGGGTGGTGTAGCCGAGCTTCAAGAAGTCCTGGACGTACAGGTTGGCGATTGCGATGTGCTGATCGCGGAGACCGAAGGTGTTGAGCTCGGAGTTCGTGTCCTTCTCGGCCGGGTTGAAGTAGAGCAGATTGTATTGGTAGCGATTCGCGTTCGCCGACCCGAAGACGCGGACGCCCTGGTTGATGTCGGAGAAGATCAGGCTCCGGAAGTCGCTGTTGAAGGCCTGCCGGCCGAGCTTGGTCGAGATGAAATCGTAGTTCACCGAGGTGTCGGCGAGGTGGATCTCGACGAAGGCCTCCTGCAGCGCCATGTGGGTCGTCGTCCGGTCGGTGCCGTCGCGGACGTCCGGATCCACGATGGCGTT
>CAZWAX010000219.1:0-9764 GCA_964631985.1 uncultured Polyangiaceae bacterium
TCGCCGCGCGCATCGCCGCCGCCCGCGAGCGCCAGCACTCGCGGCTCGGTACCGCCCGCTGCAACACCGAATTGAACGCCCGCGAGCTCCACGCCTTCGCCCGCCCCGATCCCGCCGGCGCCGCGCTCGTCGAGCGCGCGATGGCAAAGCTCGGCCTCTCCGCCCGCGCCTACACCCGTGTCCTCAAGGTGGCGCGCACCATCGCCGACCTCGCCGGCGCCGAGCAGATCGGCGCGGCGCACGTCGCCGAGGCGATCCAGTACCGCGGCCTCGATCGCGAGCACCGGGCGTAGCATGGCCCGTCATCACGCGCAGTAAATCGTCGCCCGCGTCAGCGGACGGCGCGCGCGTTGTAGTCGGTGTCCCGAGTGTCGTTGATGACGCTGCCGTCGCCGAACTCGACGGTCCAGGCGTTGCCGACGATGCTCGGGAGCAGATCGTTCGTCCATGTGAGTCCAGGCGAGGTGCAGCTGCACCCGACGGCGGTGCATGACGGCGAGCACGCCGTGTCGAAGACGGAATGTACGGTCGGATTGCTCGCATCTGCGTAGTCGACGAGCCCTTGCAGCTCCGCGAGTGTCGGGAGGCGCCAATCGGTATGGCCGGCCAAACCCGCCGCCTGCATTCAATTGCGCGAGCATCACCGTGAACACGGTCGCACGGCATCGCTCGCGGCGGCGATCACGGCGCGTTGCACCCCGGCGGATACGACTGCACCGCCGGCACCGCGATGTCGGCGGCGCAGTCGATGGCGAAGTCGGTGACACAATCGACGCAGGTGATCAGCGCCGCGAGGCTGGTGACGTTGGACACGCAGGGCGCCCCAGTGCTCGGCACCGTCAGGTCGGGACAAGTGGGCTCGAAGCCGATCTGCGCCGGCGTGAATGCGCTCCCGGGCAGGTCGCAGGCGCCGTTCTCGTCGTCGTCGCCGCCCGCGCCGCAGGCCTTGCAGATGGCCGCCACCTTCTTCTGCTCCGCTTGCGCCAGCTTGGAGATCGTCTTGGCATCGGTGGTCGGGCACGGCGCGATGAAGCCGGTCTTGCCGGCGAGCACGTTCGTCCAGCAGCTACGCAGGAGCTTCGACTTCGTCTGCAGGAACTTGGTTCCCGCCTTGCCGATTGCGATCTGACATTTGTTCACGTCGGAGCCGGTGGTGAACTCCGCCGGATTCAGCAGGTCATAGTAGTGCTCGTTCGGCAGGTTCACGGCATCGTGTCCGATACAGGCCGCGCAGGTGCCGACGTCGTTGCAATCGGCGATGGCGTTGGTGCACCCGTGGCCCCGGAAATCCGGACAGGCGCCGAGGTCCCAGCCGATGTCCGCGAGCGGCTCGTCGGCGTCGGCGCCGACGTCGGCGACGTTGCAGACCTTGTTCTTGCCGCCGCAGGCGCCCGCGATCTTGTCCTTGAGCTTCTGGGCGGCGTCGTTGATCTTGTCGTCCTGAGCCGTGAGCGGGCAATCGACGGGGGTCGCGGGATCACCCTTCTTGACCGAGCTCTCCTTGCAGCTCTTGAGGATGCTCGATTTCGTCTTGACGAACTTCGCGAGCGCCTTGTTGATCGTTTGCTGGCAGCGAAGCGCGCTCTCGGCATCGGCGCGCACGGTCCCGACGAACGGCGGCAGGGCCAGCATGAAAGCTGCCACGGTCCCGAATCGGAATAGGGTCTTGGTCATGTGAGTCGCTCCTTCTCGTAGTGACGCCGGTGCGCGGGTCACGGTCGTCATCGGTCGACGCAGTGCAACGCGTTGGTGGTGACCCGGCAGTCGTCGATGGTACCGACGCGATCGATGCCTTCGGTCGCGGTTGCCGGATCGTGGGTGAGCGCCGCCGTGATGAGCGACGAGAACGGTCCCGTGAGCGCGAGATGGTCGAAGCGCAGCGAGAAGCGCAGGTGGCCCGGTGTCGCGCTCAGCGGACGGAACGAGGCGTTCAGGCGGCGGTCGGCGCTCCGACAGCTGATGCGCCCGTTCGCGAAGGTCTTGCAGTCGGCGCTCGCGAACACGAAGGTCTCGTCGAGGTTCGGGCCGTCCGCGATGCGGACCAGGATTCCGCCGCTGATGTCGAAGGCGTCGCCGGGACCGCCGCTCAGGATATCCCCCCGCACGATTATATGACCGTTCGGGGCGCCGGTGGTGCGGCGCACGCGCGCGCGTCGGATCGCGAGCGCGGCGTCCTGATCGTCACACGTGTTCCCGAGACCGTCGCCGTCGAGGTCCGCCTGATCGGGGTTGGCGGCGGCGGGGCAGTTGTCGACAGCGTCGCCGACGCCGTCACCGTCGGCATCGCCGGGCGTCACCGTCTCGGTCGGCGTCGGGCTCGGGGTCTCCGTCGCCGTGGCGGTCGCGGTCTCCGTTGGGGTGGCGGTCGCGGTCTCCGTCGGCGTCGCGGTCGGCGAGGCAGTCGGGGTTTCCGTGGGCGTCGCGGTCGCGGTTTCCGTTGGAACGTCGGTCGGCGTGGGGGTTGCGATCTCCGCCGTCGGGGTCGCGGTTTCCGTCGGCGTTGGCGTCGCGGTTTCGGTTGCCGTCGGCGTCGCCGTGGCGGTCTCGGTCGGCGTCGGCGTTGCGGTCTCGGTCGACGTCGCGGTGCTGGTCGGCGTGGTCGTCGCGGATTCCGTCGGCGTCGGCGTCGGGGTGGGAACGTCGGTCGCCGTCTCGGTCGACACCGGCGTCGGTGTCGCCGTAACCTGGACGGTCGGAGTCGGGGTTGCCGCCTGGCACGTCGGGTCGGTGTCGTGCGCACAGCCGGACGCAGGGTCACAGGTGTCGATCGTGCACGGATCGCCATCGGTACAGTCGATCTTCGTCGCGGAGCAGCCGTGCGCCGGATCGCAGCTGCCGGGGATGACGCACGCGTTGCCGTCGTCGCAGACGACGGGCGGCCCCGGCGTACAGACAGCGCTCTGGTACGTGTCGCCGGCCGTGCAGAGGTTGCCGTCCTCGCAGGGCGTGCCGTCGGCGGGCGGCGGGCAATCCTGCGGGCAGCCCGCATAGCTCTCCCCCGGCATGCACTCGTCGTCACCGCACTGGCAGCCGTCGTCCGCCGAGCCGTCGCAGTCGTTGTCGAGGCCGTCGTTGCAGATCTCGACCGGCGAGGGCGGGGTCAGCGGCGTACACACGACCGGCACCGACGGGTTGGCCGGGTCGCAGGTGTTGATGGTGTTCTGGCAGAGGCCCGGGTCGCCGCAGGTGACGAACATGTCGTCGACGACGCCGTTGCAGTCGTCGTCGACGGCGTTGCAGAGCTCGGGAACGGGGGCGTAGGAGCCGTCGGCGATTTCCCAGAACCCGCCGCCGCTGCACTGCTCGAAGTTGCCGAGGCAGGCGCCCTGCTGGTTGGCGGCGACGCGAATCAGGTCCTTCTCTTCCGGCAGACAGGCCTGGTTCTTCTCGCCGAGCGCGCACAGACCGGCGCAGTCGTCGGTCGGCGTATCCACGCAGGTGCCGTCGGGGCCGGGGCATGCGGCCGCGCACTCGACGGGAACCGTGTAGCACTCGGGGCTGATGGTCGTGCCGGTGAGACAGCGCTGGCCGACGCAGGAATCCTCGCAGGTATAGGGCATCGTCGCGCCGTCGGGCCACGAGTAGACGAGCGTGTCGCAGGTCGCCGGCAGCACGGGCGGCGGCTCGTTCGCGGGCGGCTGGACCGTGCACATCGTCGCGCAGTCGAGCTGCGCCGTCGGGACGTCCACGCACACGCCGGCGCAGGCCGCCGCGCACTGGTCGGCCGCATAGCAGGCCGGGCTGATGGTGTTCCCGACCACGCAGCGGAAGCCTGCGCAGAGGTCGGCGCCGCAGGTGTAGGGCCCAGTCGTGCCGCCCGGCCACACGTAGACGAGATTGCCGCACGTCGTGGACGGCGGCGGCGAGACGGGCGGCGGCTGGGTCCCGAGGCAGAGCGAGGAGCAGCCGTCGTCGGTGACGGTGTTGCCGTCGTCGCAGTCCTCGCCCGGCTCGAGCGTGCCGTTGCCGCACAGCAGCGTGGAATCGTCGTTCGTGTCGCCAACGGCGCCGAACCACGTTGCCGGAACCACCACGATGTTCGTGTCGTAGATGTGATCGCCGGAGTCGGCGACGCGAAAATTCACCATTTTCTGCGCCGAGAGGCTCGTGAGCAGCACGACGCCCGTGTCCATCGGTCCGTAGGGAATGATGTCGACCTTGTTCGTGATCCAGCTGTTGATCGACACATCGACCGTGGCGACGCCGGCTCCCGCGATCGTCATCCAGTCCGTAAAGATCGTCTGGTACCACTCGAACCACTCGGAGGAGAGCGCGAGCACGACGCTGTCCTGCGGCGGGACGTAGTTGTCCAGCAGCACGCAGTCGTAGGTCTGCCACCCATCGGGATTCGTCCCGCAGCCGTCCTGGCCGAGGTCGTTGCTGATCTCCGAGTCCGGATCGGCGGGATCGCCGGAGCCGAGCACGAGGACGTTGCCGGGACCAGGCACGCCGCCTTTGGCGACGATCGCGTCGTGCACGAACGGCGGCAACGTCGCCGCGTCGAACCAACCACACTGGGTCGGATGCGTGGCGCCATCGCACGGGCTCGCCGCCTCGGCCACCCCCAGGGACGACGTGGAAGCCACCCACGAGACCAGCAACCAGATGAGCATTCGATGAGCTGACATGCGGCAAATCCCCCAATTGGACGGATCGGATACCGAGGCTGGAGCAAGACGCAGACCGTGTAGCCAAGGGGACATTCACGCAACGTCGAGCGGCCGCCGCGCTTCCATCCGCGCGATCGATCACGGGTCGGCTCACCAGCTGCGATTGACACTGATCTCGAATTCGCCTTCCTGGGAATGGCGGTTACCGGGACTGGGAAGAGGGATCGCCAGTGCGCGACGCACGACTTTCAGCGAGCGAACGGGAACGCAGCAGTCAGAGCACGAGTCGCGTTCTCAGCCTCTCGCCCCGTCTCATGCGTTGGACTCCCACCCCGCTGCTACGAGGCGGGCGGCGCCAACACCCGCAAGGGAAATCCCCGCGGGCCCCAGAACGCCTCGTCGGTGAGACATGCCTCGTCGATCGTGAGCGGCGGACGCGCCACGAACGGACTCTGACGGATCGGGCAGTCCGCGAGATCACAAGCGGGGCAGATCCGGCGCCGGCAGGGGTCGGTATGGAAGACGATCTCGCCCTCGATGGCGCAATCCGCGATCACCCGCCGCTCGAAGGCGTCGGTCGCGTCGTGCGCCTGCTCGACGGTCCAATGCTCGGGCACGATGACATGCGCGTCCACATGTGCGAACCGGCCGGCGCGAATGGCGCGCAGTCGGTGGATGCGAATGATCCCGTACGCACGTTGCGTGTCGAAGGCCGCGACCAGGCGCGCGAGGAGCACGGTGTCCTCCTCGTCGAGCAGTCCTCCGGCGGCATGGCGGACGAGGCTGAATCCGGTGCGGGCGAGATTGGCGGCGAGCACGAGCGCGACCGCCGGATCGAGCCAGCTGATGCCGGTGAGATGCACGAGCACGAGACCACCGACCACACCAAGGCTGGTCCAGAAATCGGAGAGGACGTGCTGCCCATCGGCGATCAGCACCAACGACTGCACTCGCCGACCGGTCGAGACGAGGTACCACCCGAGCCCCGCGTTCGCCGCGCCCGCCGCAAACGTAAGCAGCGCCCCCAACCCGACCGCGCCGACGCGGGGACCGCGCAGCAGATCCTCGACCGCGTACCAGGCGATCGCCACTGCCGCGAAGGCAATGAGCCCGCCCTCGAATACGGCGCTAAAGTACTCCATCTTGCCGTGCCCGTACGGGTGATCACGATCGGCCGGCCTCCCGGCGAAAACCAAGCTTCCGAGCGCGAACGTCGCGGCGACGACGTTGACGATCGACTCGAGCGCGTCGGACAGCACCGCCGCGGAACCGGTGAGCAGATACGCGGAATATTTCATTCCGAGAAGCGCGGTGCCGACCACCACCGAGATCACGCCGGCGCGCAGACGGGCTACGCTGTGGGGATCGCGCACCCCGTGCGACGTCATGCGGCCAACGGTATTCGCAATCGTTGGGACAGGAAAGAACTCCGGTTCCCAACCGTGAGAATTCTCGTCATCGTCATCCCTGCCGCGTCCGCGAAGACAGCGGGCAGCCGTAATCATCCGCAGCGACTCGACCTGGTCCTCATCTTGCTGGTCGACGGTGGCATGGCGCTGCGCGTCGTCGCCTCCCGGGGACTCTTCCTCGTCGCGCTCTGGGGAGCCCTCATCGCTGCGGCCATTGCCCTCGATGGAACGCTGCATGTGCTCGGCCTCGCCTGGATTGGGCTCTGGCTCGGTCCCATCGGAACGATCCTGATTGTCGCGTCGTTCGCGTACTCGTTCCGCAAACGCGGGTGGTTCGAGAGCGGCTCGCCGCGGACTCTCCTGCTCACGCACGAAGCACTCGCCTGGACCGGGACGCTGCTCGTCCTCGTACACGCGGGCATCCACGTGCATGCGCTCCTCCCCTGGCTCGCCGTCGTCGCCATGCTGATCGCGGTCGCGAGCGGCCTCACCGGCGAGTTTCTCCTGGCAACCGCCCGCGCGCGCCTGAGCGCGAGGGAGCACGAGCTCCGCAGCGCAGGGCTCGACGAGGCGACGCGCCAGAAGAGGCTCCAGGCCGACGCCCTGGTCGTGCGTGGAATGGAAACCTGGCGCGTGGTCCACCTTCCCATCGCCATCAACTTTGCGGTCCTCGCCTTCCTGCACGTCGTCACGGCAGTGCTGTTCTGGTGAGCGCGATGCGGCGGACCCTCGTGCTGATGCTCGTGCTTCTCGTGGCTTACGGCGGATTGGTCCTCTGGCTTCCCGAGACGACCGTGAGCCCGGGCGACCTCATCGAGGGTCACGCATCGATCGCCGCCCGGTGCTTTCAGTGCCACACGGCGTTTCGAGGTACGCCCTCGGAGAAGTGCGTCGCCTGTCACGCACTCGGGGCGATCGGCCTCGCGTCGACGACGGGCACCCCGATCGCGCGCGCCGAGCGGAAGCCTCGGTTCCACCAGGCCCTGCTCGACCCGGGATGCGACGCGTGTCACAGCGATCACGTCGGGACGGGCCGCCCGGGAGCGAACGCGCGCTTCACGCACGAGCTGCTGCGGCCGGACGTCCTCACGGAGTGCGGCGATTGCCACGGCGACCGCGCGCCCGCCGACGATCTCCACCGCTCAGCGCCGAAGACGTGCGGCAGTTGCCATCGTGTCGAGGGCTGGACGCCGGCGACGTTCGATCATGCGGCCCTCGGAGCGGCGCAACAGCAACGGTGCATCACATGCCACGGCGGGGTCCGGCCGGGCGATGGTCTCCATCGCCAAGCGGGGGACGACTGCGCTGGCTGCCACGGCACCACGGCATGGAAACCCGCCACGTTCGAGCACGCGAAGTTCTTCCGCTTCGACCGCCACCATCCCGCCGACCCGTGCCAGTCGTGCCATCCCGATTCGCTCGACCGCTACACCTGCTACGGCTGCCATGAGCACACGCCGCAAGGCATCGCTCGCGAGCACCGCGAGGAGGGCATCGCGGATTTCGAGGACTGCGCCCGATGCCACCGCAGCGGGGACGAGGACGAAGCGGAGCGGAGCCGTCCACGATCGCGCGGCGCGCGGTCCGGTGACGACGACTGAGGCTCGCATGCACGGAATCGTCGTCGGCGCGTTCCTCCTGCTCACGCTCGGCTCGGTGCTCGGGTCGTGGTGGCTCAGTCGGCGGCGCGAGCATCGCGACCGATCCACGCTCGAAACGGCCGTGGCCGCGGGCCTCGGCGAGCCGCCGTCGCTCCATCCCGTCATCGACCCGAACCGCTGCATCGGGACAGCGGCCTGCGTCGCCGCGTGCCCGGAGGGCGGCATCCTCGGCATCGTGGACGGACGTGCGGCGCTCCTGGAGCCGACCCGCTGTGTCGGCCACGGCGCCTGCTACACCGCTTGCCCGACCGGTGCGATTCAACTCGTCTTCGGAACGGCGTTCCGCGGGGTCGAGATCCCCCACCTCGGGCGAGGCTTCGAGACCAACGTCCCGGGTCTCTACATCGCAGGAGAGCTCGGAGGCATGGGGCTCGTCCGCAACGCGATCTCCCAGGGCGTGCAGGCCTTGGATTCGGTCGCCACCGCGCTGGCCGCGCGCGAGCATCACGATGCGAGCGACTACGACGTCGCCATCGTCGGCGCCGGCCCGGCCGGGCTCGCCGCGACGCTCGCGGCCAAGCAGGCGGGCCTTCGTGCGCTCACGCTCGAGCAGGACGCGATCGGCGGAACGGTCTATCACTATCCGCGGGCGAAGATGGTCATCACGAGGCCGGTCGATCTGCCCGGGTACGGACGCATCGAGGCGCGCGAGATCCGGAAGGAAGAGCTCCTGGCCCTCTGGGAGGACGTCATTCGGACGACGGGCATCGTCATCAACGTGCGCGAACAGGTAAGCGCAGTCACGCCCCGGGACGGAGGTTTCGATCTCGTGACGTCACGCGGTCGCTATCGAGCGGCACGCGTCATCCTCGCGATCGGCCGCCGCGGTTCGCCCCGGAAGCTCGAGGTTCCGGGTGAGGAGTCGCCCCGTGTCGCCTACGCGCTCGGCGATGCTGCGGAGGTTCATGGCAAGACGGTCCTCGTCGTCGGCGGCGGCAACAGCGCCCTCGAAGCGGCCGCTGCGCTCGCCGACCCCGGGTTGGGGAACACCGTCGTGCTGTCCTACCGCGGCGGCGTGTTCGGGCGCGCCACTCCTTCGAACCGCGAGCGCATCGACCAGCTCACGACGGCCGGTCGCCTCACCGTGCTTCCCCGCTCACGGGTCATACGCATCACGCCCGGCGGCGTCGACCTCGAGGTCGACGCCATCACGCGGAGCATCGGCGCCGAGCGAATCTACGTCATGATCGGCGGTGAGTTGCCCGGGGCGTTCCTCACGTCGCTGGGCATCGAGGTCGACGTCAAGTTCGGCACCGCGTGACGACGCCGAGTCCCGGAGACCCCGGAGGATGCGTTACCGGCGGATGCGCGTGAGCTCCGGCTCCACGCCCGCCCCGAGCCGGGGGGAGCGGCGCTGCTGGAACCCGCGATGGCGAAGCTCGGCCTCTCGGCCCGCGCTACCCTCGCGTCCTCGGGGTCGCACGCTCGATCGCGACCGGCGGACATAGCCGCCGGCTGCGGCCGTCCGTTTTCCGGCGGAGCCGTCGGTCTCTACCAAACCCACGTCGCGCCGCTCGGCACCGATCGAACAGTCGATGCCCGAGCGGCGTACTCGAGCGGCCAACGACGCGGTCGACCAGCCCTTCTCGGCTCACCAGGAATGGCTCGGTCGCTGCGACTACGCGGCGAGCGCGCTGCGCCGGGATGGCGCGTCAGGGTAAGCGAACGGTAGTCGCACTGCGTGAACGCATGGGCACCGTCGTGGCGCCGCCGCGCGACGTCGCGAGCCGTCACCCGGGGGGTACGAAAGGTGAGCGTCACGCGCGGCGGTCCGCGCGCGGGCGTGAAGATCGACCGGTCGTCGCGGAGCTTGACGTCGTAGAGGCCGTGGGCGCTCGACACGGCCCGCGAGCGATCCGTGAAGCCGAGATCGCGGCGCGTGCGATGGCGGCGGAAGGCGTCGGCGCGGAGTGCTTCCTTGGTGCCGCCGCCTGCCATCTGGCACCGGGCAAGATGCTGTACGCTCTCGCGTGCCGAGTCCCCAGTCGCTTGTGCATTGCGAGAGAGCCATCGCGCTGGCTATGTCGTACCCTAGCAGCCCGTTGAAGAAGACCGAATTTCTCGAAGCACGGACGCCGGCGTCG
>CAZWAX010000220.1:0-9751 GCA_964631985.1 uncultured Polyangiaceae bacterium
CATGCTCCCGGACATCGCCAAGCAATCGCGCGCACGCGGCGACTCCTACGTCAGCATGTCGGGTCCGCCGCTGATGCACGGCACCGGGTGCTGGCTCGGCATGATGGTGCCGCAGATGCTCGGCGGCACGGCGGCGCTGCTCGAGGGACGGTCGCTCGATCCGGTCGAGCTCTGGTCGGCCGTCGAGCGCGAGCGCATCAACCTGGTGGTCGTCGTCGGCGACGCGTTCGCCAAACCGCTGCTTCGCGCCCTCGACGACGACCCGGGACGCTGGAACCTCGAGTGCCTCAACCTGCTGGTGTCGTCGGGCACGATGTTCTCGCTCGAGGTGAAGCAGGGCCTGATCAAGCACATCCCCGGGCTCTCGATCGTCGACGTGCTCGGCTCGACCGAGGGCGGCATGGGGCAGTCGACGGTGCGCGCCGGCGCCAGCGCCGAGACCGCGCGCTTCAAGCTCAATCCCACCACCAAGGTCATCACCGAGGACGGCCGCGAGGCCGTGCCGGGCTCGGGCGAGGTCGGCCTGGTCGCGAACGGCGGGATGGTACCGCTCGGCTACTACAAGGACCCCGAGAAGTCGGCGCGCACGTTCCGCGAGGTGAACGGCGTCCGCTACGCCTTCCCCGGCGACATGGCGACGGTCGAAGCCGACGGCCGCATCACGCTCCTCGGCCGCGGCTCGAACTGCATCAACACCGGCGGCGAGAAGGTGTTCCCGGAAGAGGTCGAGGAGGCCCTGAAGGTGCACCCGGCCGTGGAGGACGCGCTGGTGTTCGGCGTTCCCGACGAGCGTTTCGGGCAGCGGATCGTGGGCGTGGCCTCGCTCACTGCCGGTGCCGACGCCGACCCGAACGCCATCCTCGCGGACGCCAAGACCCGGCTCGCGAGCTACAAGATCCCGAAGGAGCTGCTGGTCGTCGCGACGGTGCCCCGCGCCCCGAACGGCAAGCCCGACTACGCCACGGCGAAGCGCATCTTCGAAGCGACGCAGTCGCGCTGAGACGAAGACCCGCCCCCTACCGACGCATCCGTGCCTTACCCCCGCACGACCGCGCACCGTCGCGATGAAAAATCTTCGGCTTCTCCGTAACGCACTCGGCATGTGACTTGCTTTTGCGCGCTCCGATGCCCCTACGCCCCCTCCTAATCGCGCTGCTCATGGTCTGCGCGGCCGGCGCCGCCGCGGCCTCGAGCGCCGGGGCCGCCCAGTGGGTGTCCCTCGGACCGGAAGGCGGTACGGTCCGCCTCCTCACCGTCGACCCCTCGGCGCCGGCGACGATCTACGCCGCGTCGGACAGCGGCATCTACAAGACCACCGACGCCGCCGCGACCTGGGCCCTCGCCGAGACCGGGCTCCATCCCTACGGTGTCCGCGACCTCGTCCTCGACCCCTTCGCCCCGGCGACGCTCTACGGCGCCACCGCCGACGAGGACGCTCCTGTCTACAAGACCGTCGACGGGGCCACCCATTGGACGCCGGCGAGCACCGGGCTCGAAGGGGTGACGATCTGGGCACTCGCCCTCGACCCGAGCACGCCGGGGACGCTCTATGGCGCCGCCGAGGCCGACGGGATCTTCGTCACACGCGATGGCGGCGCCTCGTGGACGCAGCTCGCGACGTTCGGCCTCGAGCGCATCCAGGAGGTCGCGGTCGACCCGACCGACCCGGCGAAGCTCTATGCCGCGAGCGCCGACCGCGTGACCGCGGGCGATAGCCGCATCTACCGCTCGACCGACGGCGGCGTCACCTGGACCAGCACGCTCGGCGGGGCGACCTACGGTCTCCTCGTCGACCCGACCGACGGTCGGATCTGGGCCGCGGACTACGGCGTCATCACCGTGAGCGCCGACGGCGGCGCCACCTGGACGGCGGTGATCGACGGGCTCACCGACACGTACGTCGTCGCGCTCTACCTGAGCCCGCTCGATCCCGGAGCGCTCTACGCCGTCACCAACAGCGCGGGACTCTTCCGGCTGGCACCCGGCGCGACGACGTGGACCCTCGCGAGCGTGGGTCTTCCGAGTCCGCCCGCGACTTTTCCCAATCAGCTCGTGCGCGGCGTCGTGCTCAGCTCGGCGTTCCCGGACCTCATGTTGGTCGGCGCGATCGACGGGGTCTACGAGCGCGGCGGCGACGGGTCGTGGACCGAACGAAGCCGCGGGATGACCAACGCCTGGGTCAGCGCGTTCGCGCTCGATCCGTTCGAGCCGCACACCTTTTACGCACACTACTTGTACCAACCCGTCGTCGCGAAAAGCACCGACGCCGGGCGCTCGTGGAACGCGCTCCCGACCGACTTCGTCTATGTGGACGACTTCGTGACCGACCCGAGCACGCCGGGGCGGGTCTTCGCACGGAAGGACCGCAACCTGTTCCTCACCGAGGACGGCGGCTCGACGTGGCAGGACTCGACGAACGATCTCTTCGTGGATGACCGCGAGACGCTGAACCGGGTCGCGATCGCACCGAGCCGGCCGACCACGATGTACGCCGTCAGGACCTTCGGCATCTCGAAGAGCCTCGACGGCGGCGTCAGCTGGCAGCCGACCGGGCGGACGCCGGCGGGGAACGGCGTGAACGGGCAGCTCGTCGTCGATCCGGCCGACCCGGACATCGTGTACGGCGGGTCCACGCAGAGCGTCCTCAAGACGACGGACGGTGGTCAGAGCTGGCGTCGCCTCGAGGGCGGCATCCCGTTTTCCACGTGGATCGCCTCCATCGTCATCGACCCGACGAATCGATCGACGCTCTACGCCGGCGCGAGCGTGGGCGGCCACGTGTATTCCGGGGCCATCAGGAAGAGCACCGATGCCGGTGAGACCTGGACGACGCTGCTGGACGGGCTCTCGTCCATCGGCGAGCTCACGCTCGACCCGCGCGACCCGCAGCGGATCTACGCCGGCACGGGCGACGGCGCCTTGCTCAGCACCGACGCGGGCGTCACGTGGCAGCCGCTCGGCGAGACGGCCGCGCCCGGCGCGGCGATCTTCAAGCTGCACGTGCACCCGAAGGCGCCGCGGACCGCGTACGCCTCCTCGTACGCGCGCGGGGTGATGCGTCTCACCTTCGAGCCGCCGAACGCCTTCCATTGCTACGCGCTCCGGCGCGCCGCCGCGCGCGACGCGCAGGCGACGCTCGCGAACCAGCTCGACCCGGCGTTCACCGCGCGCGTGCGCGCGCCGCGCCAGCTCTGCCTTCCCGCGGCGGTCGATGGCGACGATCGCGACGCGCCGACCGACGCGTCGCACCTCGTCGGCTACGACATCCGCGAGGTTGCGCCCGTGCCGCCGCGGCGCGCGCTGCGTGTCACAAACCGCCTCGGGACGGCCGACGTCGAGACGACGGCCGCCGAGGTGCTCGCCGTGCCCGCGACCGCCGCCGGCACGGTCCAGACCGATCGGCTGCTCGGCGCGTTCACGTGCTACCGCACCCGCGGTCGGGCGCGACACCCTGCCGTTGCGCTCGAGGACCGCCTCGGCTCGGTGAACGCGAAGTTGAAGGGTCCCGTGCGCGTCTGCGTCCGCACCGACATGACCGGTACCGAGGACGCCGAGGACGCCGCCGACCTTGCGTGCTATGCGGTTCGCCCCGGCGACGCCGTCGCGCTGTCGGCGTCGGTCGAGCTCGTCGACGATCTCGGCGCCGTCAGCGTACGACCGCGCGCGTCGCATCAGCTCTGCTTGCGGTCGACGGTCTCCGCCCGGCAGTAGGAACGTCGAGGCTTCCCGCGCTCAGGAGCGCGCGCGGAGCACCGCCCCGAGCCGGCCGCTCACCACGAGGCGATCCCGTCCAGCGATGACGCGCGGTCGGGGAGAACCTAGCGCCCCCCGCGCGGAATCTGCTACGCGAAACCACCAGAGGAGATGGTCATGCCCCACCCCCACCACAGCTTCGACCCCCTGCTCACGCCCGCGGGCGCCGAGCGCATGGTCCGCATCTGCGAGGAGTTCGGCTCCTTCAAGATGTACTCGGAAGAGCCGACCTTCGCCGGCATGATCGGCGAAGGCCTGCCCGCCCGCTGGGACGCGGCGCGGAACTTCGTGAAGACCGGCGGCCGCTTCGGCCGGAACGAGCCGTTGCAGGTGTTGGCCGCCCGCACCAACTATTTTCGCGAGACCTACGCCTACGGCAACGAGGAACGCGTCGAGGGCATCGCCCCCTTCCTGCATCACGAAGGCTTCGTCGCGGCGGCGCGCGAGCTCTTCGACCGGCCGATCATCGAGCCCGCGATCGTCTACGCGAATCTGCTCGTCCCGGGCCAGGAGCTGGCGGTCCACACCGACGTGCCCGAGTTCCGCGGCGTGAACCGCAAGAAGCATCCGCAGTGGCTGATCGTCGCGATGCACCACTCGGGTCTCTTCGACCAGTGGCGCATGCCGATCGCGACCGGGGTGTCGTGGTTCCACGACTGCGCCGGCGGGGAGTTCGCCTTCTATCCCGACGGTGCCGACGCCAAGCCGGTCGCCCACCCGGTGCGCTACAACACCGCACTCCTGATGGACACCGACTCGGTCTTCCACGGCGTCGACCGCGTCGCCGAGACGGCGGCACCGGTCGACAAGCTGCGCCCCGGCATGCGGCTCCGTCACGTCGGCAACGGCCGCTGGGTGATGGCCGACGGCGACGAGGTCGTGGCCGAGTACCGCTGGAACGAGCTCCGCTACTCGGTGTCGTGGAAGGCCTACTGTTTCGCCGACGCCGCCGAGCAACGGGCGTGGCAGCAGAGCAGCGACGACCTGAGCGTCACCGCCGTGGTCGATCGTCTGGTCGAGGATCTCCGCAAGCGCGGCGTCATCACCGGCGAACGACCCTCCGACACGGTTCTCGTCGACATCCTGATCGACAGCTACATCCGCTACCCGGCCCCCGCCGCCGCGGCGTAGTCGCGCCGCCCGAAGGGTCCAGCGCGTCGGGGCTACTTCGCCGGACCGAGCCGCAGCGGCTCGGTCTCGGTGACCTTCCACCCGCTCGTCGCCTTGACGTACGCGGTGTCGACGGCGTCGCGCGGGAGACAGCCGGCGCGCGCGCGCACGACCTTCTCCATCTCGGCGACCGAGAAGGTCGTGACGGGCGGGGCAGCGATCGGCGCCTCGGCCGTGCCGCGACCGAGCGGCTCGGCGACGCCGCGGACGGCGTTGTCGGCGAGGTAGACCGGGCCGGCCTCTTTCAAGCGAAACGCGGCGTGCGGCTTGCCGCCGATCGACTTCGCGTAGGGCGAGAGCGCGAACAGCGAGCCGACGACGTTGCCGGTGGCGCCGTCCTCGAAGCGGCTGCCCCACTCACCCCAATCCTCGACGATGACGTTCCGCACGTCGGCGACGATCGCGCCCGAGATGATCGGGCTTCGGATGGCGCCCTTCTGGAACCAGTTGTGGTGCAGCGAGATGTTGGTCGTGCCGGAGAACTTGCAGTAGACCGAGCGCGTCGCGCCGGCGACCAGGCTGTACTGCACCGTCACGTCGTGCGCCCCGTAGCCGATCGCGATGCCGTCGTCGCGGGCCCCGGTCGACGAGACGTGCGTCACGACGACCCGATACGCTTCCGGTCCGTCGATCCGCAGATTGTCGTCGCCGCTCCGGAGGCGCAGGTCGCGCACGATCACGTCGTTGGTGCGGATGTCGAGGATCGCCGAGCCCGCCTTCATCGCCGCGCCCTCGAGGGTGGCGCCGCCGCCCTCGATCGTGAGGTTCGGCTTGTTCAGGACGGGGAGCTTGTTCGTGATCACGATCGGCTGCTTCACGGCGAAGCGGATGATCGCGTTGCCGGTCGTGATGGCGTCGGTGAAGGCCGCGCGTACCGCGTCCTCCGTGGGTTCACTGATGGTGATGACTCGGCCGCCCTTCCCGCCGGTGGTCTGCGCGCCGAAGCCCTCGATCGGCTCGCGCCCCGGGGGCGGCAGCGAGCTCGGCGTGGGCCCGAGGCGCGAGCAGGCCGGGGTGGCGAACGCGGTCAGGAGGAGTGTGACGAGGAGGAAGAGGCGCATCGCGAGCACCATACGCGAGATGGGATACGGAGACAGCCTCCCGTCCGTGGCGCGCGTCCCGCGCGACGCGTGCTGCGCTGCGCCGACGCTTGCACGTCCCGTTTGCGAGGGGCACAGTGCGCGCGGGGGGATCTCATGACGCCGAAATCCGATGCCTTCGCGGCACGTGCGCGACTCGCTGGAGCGAGCCTCGCCGTCGACTACTACCGCCTGAGCGCTCTCGCCGCGGAGTCCGGCGTCGCCCTCGACCGGTTGCCGATCACCGTCAAGATCCTGCTCGAAAACGTGTTGCGCCATCAGGGCAAGCCGTTCGCCAATCCCGCCGACGTGCTGACGTTGGCACGCTGGAACCCGCAGGTCACCGAGGCGAGCGAGCTGCCGTTCCTGCCCTCGCGCGTCGTCCTGCAGGACTTCACAGGCGTCCCCGCCGTCGTCGACCTGGCCGCGATGCGCGATGCCGTCGCTCGCGCCGGCGGCGACCCCGAGCGCATCAATCCGTTGGTTCCTGCCGACCTGGTGATCGACCACTCGGTGCAGGTCGACGCGTTCGGCACGCCGGGCGCGTTCGCCGAGAACGTCGCGCGCGAGCACGAGCGGAACCGCGAGCGCTACCTCCTGCTGCGCTGGGGGCAGAAGGCCTTCAAGAACTTTCGCGTGGTCCCCCCCGGCACCGGCATCGTGCACCAGGTGAACCTCGAGTTCCTCGCATGCGTCGTCGACGTGCGGGCCGAGGACGGCGCCACCTTCGCTTTCCCCGACACGCTGGTCGGCACCGACTCGCACACCACGATGATCAACGGGCTCGGCGTGCTCGGCTGGGGCGTGGGCGGCATCGAGGCGGAGGCCGTGCTGCTCGGGCAGCCGCTCTATCAGTTGTCGCCCATTGTCGTCGGCTGTCGGCTGACCGGCCAGCTCCACCCCGGCACCACCGCGACCGACCTCGTGCTGACGCTCACGCAGGTGCTCCGGAAGCACGGCGTGGTCGGGAAGTTCGTCGAGTTCTTCGGCCCGGGCTGCAACGACCTCGGCCTCGCCGACCGCGCGACGCTCTCGAACATGGCGCCCGAGTACGGCGCCACCGCCGGTCTCTTCCCAGTCGACGACGAGACCCTCCGCTATCTGCGCGCGACCGGCCGCGAAGCCGCGCGCGTCGACCTGGTCGAGCGCTACTGCAAGGAGCAGGGCCTCTTCCGGACGGCGACCACGCCCGAGCCCGCGTTCTCGGAGATCGTCACGCTCGACCTCGCGACCGTCGAGCCGAGCCTCGCCGGTCCCCGCCGCCCGCAGGATCGGGTCGCGCTCGGCGGCGTCAAAGCGGGTTTCCGCGGCGCGTATGAAAAGCAGCTGGCGAGCGGCAACGGCGGCACGCCGATCACGACGGACGGTGCGACGGCTCAGCTGACCCACGGCGGCGTCGTCATCGCCGCCATCACCAGCTGCACCAACACCTCGAATCCGTCGGTCATGCTGGCCGCCGGCCTGCTCGCGCAGAAGGCGGTCGCGCGCGGCTTGAAGCCGAAGCCGTACGTGAAGACGAGCCTCGCCCCCGGCTCGCGGGTCGTGACCGAGTACCTCCGCGACGCCGGCCTGCTGGAATCGCTGAACGCGCTCAAGTTCGATCTCGTCGGCTACGGATGTACGACGTGCATCGCCACCGGAACGCCCGTGCTGATGGCGAACGGCATGGCGCGGCGCATCCAGCACATGCCCGAGGCTGGCGGCACCCGACTCTTCGGTCCCACGGCCACGGGCCGCCTGGGGTTCGCGTGCCACACGGAGCTCATGGCGCAAGGCCTCCGAGACTGCGTCACCCTCACGTTCGAAGACGGACGGTCGCTCGTCTGCACGCCCGACCACGAGGTTCGCTGTGCGGACGGACGTTGGGTGCGCGCCGATGAGCTGTCGCTTGCGAAGGACTGCGTCGTCATGGGCCTCGATGCTCCGCTCGACGAGCCGGCACTCGACGAGATCGAATACGTCCTCCGAGCCGGCGATCTGCGTTTCTCGCTCGACGGCCCCGAAGAACGCGAGCGCACGTTGGCGTTCGCTCGCCTGCTCGGACACCTGCTGGGCGACGGCTCGATCAGCGTGATGGGCCAGGGGCGGATGAACGTCGGTCAGGCCCTCGATCGGCAGCAGGTTCTGAACGACGTCGAGTTGGTGACCGGCAAGCGGCCAGCTGCCACTCGATACGACGAACGCAAATGGGCGATCGTCTTGCCGGCGGAGCTCACCAAAGCGATCGTCGGCCTGTCGGGCGTGCGAGTCGGTCGACGTATCCATCAGGCTCCGACGCTACCGGCGTTCGTCGTCGACGAGCGTTGCCCGGTCGCCATCGTTCGCGAGTTTCTGGCTGGCGCGTTCGGCGCCGACGGACAGGCACCTGCGTTGCATCGCAATGGCAACGACGCGACGGACGCGGGCCTCAGCCATCCCGCGTATTCACAAACGTCGCCACCGGAGTACTCGGAGGCGCTCAAAGCCAACATGCGCCAGATGATCCGCCTCCTCGAGCGCTGCGGCGTGACGACGGAGGGCGCAGCCATCTACGAGTATCCCGTCCGGCGCTCGAGCTCGTCGTATCCGAGCGCACAGGATGGCATCCCCCGCGTCGAGGTTCGTTTGACGCTTCCGGACGGCTTGTCTTTCATCGAAGGGGTGGGTTTTCGCTACTGCGCTGACAAGTCCCTCCGGGCGAGCGCCGCGGCCGTCTACTGGCGCACGGTGCACAGGATCGACCTTCAACGTCTGTGGATGTCGGCTCGCATCGAGCGTCTGCACCAGGATCGCCCCGAGCTGTCGTTCGAACGGGTGCGCGGCCAGGCAGCAACCGAGTTGGCGGCACGCGAAGCGATCGTCTTTCCCCACTATTCTTTGCTCGAGGGGTACGATCGGTTCGAGCGCTTGCCGAAGCCCATCGATCGCAAGTTCCGCCCCCTGCATCGCGCCAGCTGCAGTTTTCCCTCGCCAGTCGAGCTCTTCGAACGCCTAGGTGTCCGCAATTGGTTCGCGCCTCTTGGCGTTCGTACCGAGACCGACTACGCCAAACGTTACTGTGTAGAGAAGGAGGTCCTCGATCTCCCAACCTTCGCGCTGCGAATCATCGACCGACGTGCGGCCGGCGAGCGCGAGGTCTTCGATCTCAGCGTGAACGACCTGCATGCCTTCGTCGCCGGTGGCGTCTGCGTCCACAACTGCATCGGCAACAGCGGCCCGCTGCCCGACGCGGTCGGCGCAGCGATCAAGGATCACGACCTCGTCGTGTCGGCGGTGCTCTCGGGGAACCGCAACTTCGAGGGTCGTATCCATCCGCAGGTGCGGGCCGCTTATCTCGCATCGCCGCCGCTCGTCGTCGCCTACGCGCTCGCGGGCAGCGTCGACGTCGACCTCACGACCGAGCCGCTCGGCACCGGCAGCGACGGCGCGCCGGTCTTCTTGAAGGACGTGTGGCCGACCAACGCCGAGATCCGCGCGGCCCTCGAGCGCTCGCTCACGCCCGAGCTCTTCCGCAAGACCTACGGCGAGGTCTTCACCGGCGATCCCGTCTGGCAGGGTCTGCCGGTGCCGGAGGGCAACCTCTACGCCTGGGAGCCCGACTCGACCTACATCCAGGAGCCGCCCTTCTTCGCCGACCTCGCGCCGACGCCGCAGCCGCTACGCGACATCGCGGGCGCGCGGGTGCTCGCGATGCTCGGCGACTCGGTCACGACCGATCACATCTCGCCCGCCGGCTCGATCCCGAAGGACGCGCCGGCCGGACGCTACCT
>CAZWAX010000221.1:0-8615 GCA_964631985.1 uncultured Polyangiaceae bacterium
AAGGCGCGCTGTCAGATGATCACCGGCGTCGCCGCCGAGACCATGCCGCGCGACGACGGCTGGCGCTTCCTCGTGCTCGGCCGCATGCTCGAGCGCGCCGAGATGACCTGCCGCCTCTTGTCGGTGCGCTGGGTGCAGCGCGGCTCGCCCGATCCGCAGGCGACCTACCAGCACTGGGGCGCGGTCCTGAAGTCGGTGTCGGCGTTCGAGGCCTACGTGCGCGTGCACCAGGACGTCATGGGCGTCGCCGAGGTGCTGGAGTTCCTGCTGCTCTCGCGCGAGTTCCCGCGCGGCGTGCTGTTCTGCCTGCGCTCGGCCGAGGATCAGTTGGCGCGCCTCGGTACCGGGGACCGGCCGATCCCGCCGCACCGGCTGCTCGGCCGCATGCGCGCCACCCTCGAGTACCTCGACGTGCCCGAGCTCGTGAACGACGGCCTGCAGCGCTACCTCGACCAGCTGCAGGAGAACATCTGGCAGGTGGCCGACGCCACGAGCTCACATTTCTTCCAACGCGGAGCGGAACATGAACTGCATGCACTTGGGGCCCTGTAGGAAATGAGATTCGACATCCGCTACCTGACGTCCTTCGCGTATCCCGAGGCGGTGCGCTCGTCGCACAACGTGCTGCGCGCGTGTCCGATCACCGACGCGCGCCAGGAGCTGCTCTCGTATCGCGTATCGACGACGCCCGCGTCGCGCGTCTTCTCCTATGTCGACTACTGGGGCTCGCGCGTCGACGTCTTCGGCATCGCCGTGCCGCACACCCGGCTCGAGGTGCTGGTCGAGGCGACCGTGCAGACCCGGGAGACCGGGCCGCTCACGGCGTGTCCGCGCCTCGCGAGCCTCAGCGACCCGGACTTCACCGCCGAGCACCAGGAGTATCTCGAACCGTCACCGCACACCGCGTGGCGCGACGCGCTCCGGCGCGACTCCGAGATCCGCGCCACCAATGCTGGCGACGACGTGGTCGGCGCCGTGCTCGCACTGCACCGCGCGGCGGCGACCTCGCTCACCTACCAGCCGGGCAGCACGTACGTCGGCATGGACGTGAACGAAGTCTTCACGCGCAAGACCGGCGTCTGCCAGGACTACGCGCACCTCATGGTCGCGATGTGCCGCAGCGTCGGCATCCCGGCGCGCTACGTCTCCGGCTATCTCGCCGCCGCCCGCGGCGGACGCACCAAGACCACCGCCGACAACGCCGAGGTCACGACGCATGCGTGGGTCGAGGCCGCCATCCCCGGCGCGGGCTGGTGGGGGCTCGATCCCACCAACCAGCAGGAGATCGGCGCCGCGCACGTGAAGATCGCCCACGGCCGCGACTACGACGACGTCGCGCCCCTCCGCGGCGTCTACCACGGCCCGACCGCGCATCGCCTCGACGTGTCGGTGAAGATCGCGCCGCACGACGGCACCGCGCAGCAGTACCAGAACGGCCGCCACGTGCCGGCGGCGCGGAAGCCGTCGGAGCGGGTGGCGGCGATGCAGCGGCAGAGTCAGCAGTAGGCCGGCCTCGTACTGCTCGGGTGCCGTGACCATGCTGTTTCCACAACCCGTCGGGATCAGGCGGCGGGCGCGCGGGTGTGAGGACGGGCCCCTCGGTGGGGCAATGGGCGGGGCTTCGGGGTGGCGAGGAAGGGTTCCGGTAGCACACGGCGGCTGCTCGCGTCGAAGAAACTTTGCTGGTGAGAACCCCTACGCTATTGCTATCCCTCCCGCATGTCCGACGATGACGTGACCGCCGAGCTCGAGCGCCTTCGGGCCGAGAACGCGCAACTCAAGCGCACCGCCAGCCGCGGCGTATCGCTCAAGGTCAGCGAGAAGGGCGGCCTATCCGTCTACGGCCTCGGCCGCTTCCCGGTCACCCTCTACAAAGAGCAGTGGACGAAGCTGCTCGACATGGCGGACGACATCCGCGCGTTCATTCGCGCCAACGATGCGAGCCTGAAGACGAAGAGCTGATGCGGCGTCAGCGGCGCGTCGCGAGGCGTCCCAGCGCGGCGTCGAGGTCGCGGTCGTCGTTGGTCCGTCGTCCACCCCGCGGGCGCGCGGCGTAGAAGCGCTGCACGTCGGCGTGGAGCTCGGGTGGGATGCGGCGGTCTTCGACCTCGGCGAGCTTCTCGACGAGCTCGGCATAGGCTTCGTCCGCGGGCTCGTACTCGCCGAAGACGACCGGCTTCGCGGTGTCGAGGTTCTGCGCGGGGAGGTCGATTCGCTTGGTCGTCGCGGCGGCGACCGCCGACCGATAGCGCCCGACCGCATGCTCGAGCGCGGCGCGATAGCGGTCCTGCGCCGCCGGTGGCAGCGGCTTCAGAACCGTGCGCTCGAGCGGTCCGACGTCCGGCACGAGCTTCACGAGGAATGCGAAGAAGCGCGCGAAGTACCCCGGCTCGGCGACGACCTTGCCGAACTCGCGCTCGAAGTCCTCGCGCGACAGATCGTAGACGAAGCCGGCCGGGGTCATCGTCGGATCGAGCCTTTCGATGTCCGCTCGATACAGCTCCCAGGCGATGCCGGTCACCTCGTGGATCAGGCCGCGAAAGGCGTAGCGATACGTCAGGACCGCAGCGTCGGTGCTGGTGAAGAGATCGTCGAGGCGGAGCCCGTAGGTTTTCTCGAATGCCTCGTCGAGCGCGCGGGTCGCGACCTCGAACTGCAGCGAGTGATGGACGACGTCGCGGCCGCCCTTGGCCTGCGCCATCTGGAAGACGTCGAAGCGAAACTCCGTCTGGAGGTGCGCGGTGGCATCGTCCGCGTAGGTGACCTCGTCGCCGAACTCCGCGCGCAGCTCGGGATAGATCTCGGGCACCACGCGGTTCGTCGCCTCGGGATGTCCGGTCGTGTCGGCGATCCAGTGCGCGAGCGCCCCGAGGGCGAAGGCGTACTCGTTGCCGTCGCGCGCCGCCGCGAGCAGGTTGGCGATGAAGTCCCCCGTGCGGACGTAGTGCAGCAGCTCGGTGAAGAGCTTGCTCCCGAGCGGGAAGTAGCCGAGGTCGGCCACGTGCGAGCCGCCGTAGGCGAACGCGCGCGCCCGTTCGAGATCGGTGCCCGGAAAACGTCGCGTGATGGCCGGCGCGACGGCTGCGTCCCAGCTGCGGTCGACGACGGCCTGATGCGCGAGCACCGAGAAGGCATGCACCGGCGGCGTCACGAGGACGAGGGCCAGGACGATGATTACCGTACGGGCGCGAAAGCACATGCCTCCGGCATAACGGCGCGTATCATTCCTAGTCAAAATTCGCCCGGGCGCGCTCCCGCACGCCTCGAGACCGAGAACGCCGATCGAGCACCACCCAGCCGTGCGCAATGCACTGCGCACATCGCGCAACCAGTTGCGCGGTCCTTCATCGCTTCATCTGCTTTCAAACATTGACGAAAACGCAATCTCCTGTGTATCTGATTCTGCCACTCGGAGGGCCCACCTCATGTTCGCTCGATCCGATGATCCCCACGCGGGGGCCCTTCGTCGCGCGCTTCTCCTGGCGCTCGCCGTCAGTATCGCGCTGCCGAGCGCGTCCGCGCTCGCGGTCGATCCCGTCAATGGTCCGATCGTCGGTTCGGACACCTCGACCCTCGCTACGGAGCAATACGGCAAGCCAAATCAAAGTCGCGTCTGGTACAACGCCGCCCGAGGCCGCTGGGACGGCCTGGTGCCCAAGAACGACGGCGCGCTCGAGGGAAGCGATCATTACATCGTCACCGATCTCCCGGGGGCGCAGGTGTTCACGGCGACCGAGCTCGAGGATCGTGATCGCGCCCTCCCCGATGCCTTCTGGGACGAGCCGCGGGGGACACTCGTCGTGCTCGGCAGTCACCCCACGACGAGCCGGTTCTGGCTCGTGCACTACGACCCCGTGACCGACAGCTACGGCACCGACCCCGCCATCGACGGGATCGCCGTGCCCGGGATCGCCCACGATACCCCCAATCATCCCGCTGCGGTCTACGTCAGCCCCAACGGCCACGTTTGGGTTGCCGTTCTGCGCGCCGGGGCGTTGCTGGTGCAGCACTCGGTCGATCGCGGTCGGACGTGGACGGCGTCCGCGATCACGCTCGACGCCGCGGTGACGGCGGGCGTGACGACGTGGAACCATTTCGTCCGGGACGGCACGACCTACGTGGGCCTTTTCGCCGCCGAGAACGCGCTCGGGCCCACCATACCGACCTTCTACTATTATTGGACGATCGACGAGAACGCCGACCCGGGCAACCTGGCGAGCTGGAGCGACGAATCCGCCGCCATCCCGCCGCTCGCCGGTGGGGCACAGGCGGACGATCACGCGGGCGCGGCGCGCGACGATGCGGAGAATCAGTATTTCGTCGTCAAGACCCAGGAAGGCAATGCCACGGCGCCCCTCCTCAATCTCTACAAGCGCACGCCAGCCGGGCTGTGGTCGCAGTACACCGTCACCGAGACCCAGGAGACCCCGGAGCAATCACGGCCCTCGCTGATCGTCGACCGCGAACGCGCGACCCTCACCGTCTACATGAGCGACACCAACGCCGGCCGCGGGAACCGTCTCGAGCCCGTACCTCTGAGCGCGCTCGATGGCGTCACGACCGCCCCCCTGGTGACGCTCTTCAGTGAACCCGGGAAGATCTTCACCGATGTCATCACCCCTCGGCAGCCGGTCGATCCGGCGAGCGGCGTCGTGGTGGTCGCGCACAACGGCACCGATCAGACCGTGTGGTGGGCGGACGGGACGAGTGGGAGCCCGGAACCACAACAGTGCGCGCTCACCGCGCTGACGCCCGTGCTGACCCGGAACACGCTCAAGTGGAGGATCAAGAACGTCGGGACCGCGCCGGTGACCATCGGTCTCGTCGCGCTCACGTGGCCGGACGCGCACGGCATGCTCCGCGAGGTGAAGTCCGGCACCAAGCGAATCTTCGTTGGCGCCGCGCCTCCCCCGACCGTCGAGCTCGTGAGCTTCGTTGGCAGCGAGAAGGACCGCCGGATCGACGTCGGCAAGGAGCGCGAGGTGCGCTTCACCTTCCAGCGGAAGGCGTCGACGACCCTCGCGAGCTTCGCCATCCGTCTCGGCTTCGGCGCCGGCTGCGAGGTGACGTTCGACCCGTGATCGCATGGCCACGCGGGTCACCCCCGCGCGGCCGTTCAGGCGGTGTCGCCGTTGGCCCAGTTCGGATCGCAGTAGCGGCAGAGCCCGTAGTCGGCGGGGCGGTGCTGCAGATCGGCGAAGTCGTCGAGCTTGCCGATCACGTTTTCGTTCTCGGAGTCGAAGCAGCACGCGACGATCGTCCCGTCCCAACGCACGCTCGCCTGGTTGTTGGTGATGAAGTAGCAATTCTTCACCCGGCGCTCGACGACGTCGTCGGGAAACGCAACGCGTTGTCCGGGCACGTTGCCCGCCCAGCTGTGGGTCTTCACGTAGCGGAGGAAGCGGCGCTCCTCCGGGGTGATGCCGCACTGATCGAGCCACTCGGGCACCTTGTCGTAGTGCGACAGCACGTTGCCGACGTACGTCAACCGCTCCTGCACCTCGGGGTGCGCGAGCAGATGGCGCGCGACCATCCCGTAGGCCTTGGTCGACGCGGTCGTATGCAGCGTGATCTGGAGGTTGCGGATGCCCGCGTCGAGCAACTGTTGGAAGATCTCCTCGGTCAGCAGCACGCCGTTGGTGCTGATGAGCGGCAGGATCCCGCGTTGCGACGCCCAGCGGACGTACTGCAGGAGCTTCGGGTGGAGCAGCGGCTCGCCGAGGCGATGGTACGAGAAGAGCTGGCCCGGGGCGGCGTAGTCGAGCGCGCGCGCCACCGTCTGGTCGTCGGCATAGCCGGTCGCCGCGCCGGTAAACGGCGTCGGGCACTGGCGGCAGCGCAGATTGCAGAGGTTGGTGAGCTCGATCCCGCTCACCGCCATCAGCTCGGGGGTCATGAGCTTCAAGAGCCTGTAGTTGAGGGCGTGACTGATCTGCAGCGGCGTCTCGTCGTCGACGATCCTCACGGCGGCGAGGAAGATGTTGTTGTTGGTTTCACCGTGCAGGTACGGGATGGCCGACGCCAACAGCACGTGGAACCCGCGCTTGGTCACTACCTCTTGCAACCGTTCGAGCGTGAAGTGGCGGACGTGGTTCGGTCCGTCGGCGGCCGACGCGAGCGGGACCGTCACCAAGAGCGCCCCGCCCGGACGCAGCACGCGCTCGATCTCGCGGAGCGAGCGGTCGAGATCCATCACGTGCTCGAGGCATTCCAGCGCGATCACCACGTCGGCCGAGGCCGACGCCAGCGGCAGCTCCTCGGCGAAGCCTTCGTGGAGGTCGGGAATGTCGCGGCGGTGCAGCGCGACGCGTACCGGGCTCACGTCGACGCCCGCCACGTCGTGGCCGGCACGCTTCAAGACCTTCAGCAGCTCGGCCGAGCCGCACGCCACGTCGACGATCTTCATCGGCTTCGGCAGCGCGTGCATCAGCTCGGCGATCAGCTGCATGCCGGGCCGGTTGTCGACGCGCTCGTCGGCGTAGAGCTCCGGGTGCGCGTCGTCCTGACCGCGAATGTAGTCGCGGAGGCTCTTCCGGTCGCCGGAACGGCACAGGTCGACGATCCGGCGATTCAGGTCGTCGTAGTACTCCGAGCGATAGAAGTTGACGCTGTCCCTGCGTACCTCGAGCATGCACCCGCCCTCCCAGCCGACTCGGCCTCTCCGAGCTTCCAACTCCCGTGCCAGGAGCGCAGGCGCACGAACGCACGGAACGAGGTGCAGGTAACGCCGGCGACTGTCAGGCAACCGACGCGCCGAGCCAGCAATGTGTCACCGGCCGGCGCGCCGTGCCGTCAGGTCGTGTGACTGAGGGCGGCGTAGTACGCCATCGCGTAGCCGGCGACGGCGTTGGCCTTGTCGAGACCGTTGATGATTCGCCGCGCCTCGACCCACTTCTCCTTGGCGGGACCGAAGTAGTCGGCGAGCTTCTTCCCGGTGAAGCTGCCGCGGATCATGCCCTCGAACATGATGACGCTCGCGTGGTCGAGGCGGAGCGCGAGGTCGGGCTTGTTCACCAAATCGACGCCCAGGAGCTGCGACATCTTCTGATAGTTCGTCCGGTGGGTGAGCTGGACGAACCCGCGCCCGTAGTAGGCCTGCCCCGTCACCGGGTCGGCCTTGCCGTAGGAGCGACCCTTGCCCCGTCCGTACTCGCGGATCGGCTGCATCGTGCGGTCGGTCTCGTGATGCGTGGTCGCCAACATGTACGCGAACCAGCGGTCGTCCTTGGCGGCGTAGCTCTTTTCCCATCCGGTGAGGATGGCGCTCAGGCCGTCGACCTGACTCTGCTTGAGCTTGCCGTCGAAGAGCGTCTTCCGCACCTGACTGAAGAAGAAGTCGCGATTGAGCATGCCGAACGATAGCGGCTCGTGTGCCAGCACGCGGAGCCCGCCAACGCTGCGCCGACGGGTGGCGGGCGTCCAGTCCAGAAGACGATGGGCGGTGCCCGTTCCGCCCCAGCGGACGATCGACCGCGATCGTCTCGCGGCGCTCGAGCGCCGGCTCGCCATGCCGCTCGCGGCTCGGGACGTGCGCCCCCCGGCGAGTTCGGCTACGGTGTCCGCCGATGGCTCGCCTCGGCAAGATCGTCGATGAGCTCGGGATCGGCGCCATACGCCGCCACATCCTGCTCTGCTGCGATCAGACCAAACCCAAGTGTTGCGACAAAGCGGTCGGGCTCGAGTCGTGGAAGTTTCTGAAGAGCCGCCTGAAGGAGCTCGACCTCGTCGGCGCGGGTGGCGTGTTCCGGACCAAGGCCAACTGCCTGCAGATCTGTCAGGACGGCCCGATCGCCGTCGTCTATCCCGAGGGCACCTGGTACCACTCGTGCACGCCCGCCGTGCTCGAGCGCATCATCCAGGAGCACCTGATCGGCGGCACGCCGGTCGAGAAGTACGTGATCACACGGCACCCGCTTCCCGACCCCGATGCGTGAGCGCGCGGATGCGGACGCCGCCGCCGCCGAGGTCCGTCTGCTGGCGCTCGCCCGCGCGCGCGGCCGTATCGGCTTCGTGCTGACGCTTGCGGTCGTGACGGTCTACTTCGGCTTCATCGGCGCCGTCGCCTTCGCCCGGCCCGTGCTCGGCGTGATGCTGGCACCCGGGCTCAGCCTCGGGATCGTGCTCGGCGCCGCCGTGATCGTCGCCGCCTGGCTCCTCACGTGGGTCTACGTGCGCTGGGCCAACCGCCACTACGATCCCGCCCTCCGGGCCCTCCGCGAGCACCTGCGGTGACGCCGGCCACCGCCGGCATCGGCGAGCCGAGCGGGATCGCGATCGCGTTCTTCTTCGTCTTCATCGCGATCACGCTCGGCATCACGTGGTGGGCAGCGCGCCGCACCCGGACCACCGAGCAGTTCTACGCCGCGGGGCGCAGCATCACCGCCGGTCAGAACGGCTTCGCCCTCGCCGGCGACTACATGAGCGCGGCCTCCTTCCTCGGCATCGCGGGCCTGGTCTCGACGAGCGGCTTCGACGGGCTCATCTACTCCACCGGCCGGCCCGTCGGGTGGCCGGTCGTGCTGTTCCTGAACGCCGAACCGCCCCGCAACCTCGGGCCCCACCCGTTCCCGGACGGTTTTGCCGTTCGCCTCCCGCCCACCCCCAACCGCAACCCC
>CAZWAX010000221.1:8625-9741 GCA_964631985.1 uncultured Polyangiaceae bacterium
TGTCCGCTGGGCCAATCGACATTTCGATGCGGGCTTGCGCGCGCTCCACGGAGCGAAGAAATGACGAACGCGACAAGCCTCGGCGAACCCAACCTCGTTGCCATCGCGTTCTTCTTCGTGTTCATCGCGGCGACGCTTGCCATCACCTATTGGGCGGCGCGGAAAACGAAGACGACGGAAGAGTTCTTCGCCGCCGGCCGTTCGATCAGCGGTCGGCAGAACGGTTTCGCCCTCGCCGGCGACTATATGAGCGCGGCGAGCTTTCTCGGCATCGCGGGTCTCGTGTCGCTGTCGGGCCTCGACGGCCTCATCTATTCGACGGGATGGCTCGTCGGGTGGCCGGTCGTGCTGTTCCTGATCGCCGAGCCGCTCCGCAACCTCGGGCGCTACACGTTCTCGGACGTGTTGGCCGTGCGCTTCCGGCAGACGCCGATCCGTATCGCCGCCGCCATCGCCACGCTCGCGACCGTCGTCTTCTATCTGATCGCCCAGATGGTCGGCGCGGGCGGCCTCATCAAGCTGATGTTCGGGCTCACCTACGAGCAGGCGATCGTGATCGTCGGCGTGGTGATGATCGCCTACGTGCTCTTCGGCGGCATGATCGCCACCACCTGGGTGCAGATCGTGAAGGCGTTCCTGCTGCTCGGCGGCGCGACGGCGCTGGCGCTGCTCGTGCTGGCGCGCTTCGAGATGAACCCGGCCAAGCTCTTCGCGGCCGCCGCCGAGCGCTACGGCGACCGCGTGCTGGTGCCGGGCGGGCTCGTCGCGCAGCCCCTCGACGCCATCTCGCTCGGCATGGCCCTCATGTTCGGTACCGCCGGCCTGCCCCACATCCTGATGCGGTTCTACACCGTCCCCGACGCGCGTGCGGCGCGGACCTCGGTCTTCTACGCGACCGGCCTCATCGGCTTCTTCTACTTGATGACGTTCATCCTCGGCTTCGGCGCGATGGTGCTGGTCGGCCCCGACGCGGTCAAAGCCGCCGACGCGGGCGGCAACATGGCGGCGCCGCCCCTGGCCGCCCTGCTCGGCGGCACGCCCCTCCCCGGCTTCATCCCCGCCGCCGCCTTCGCCACCATCCCCGCCGTCGTCGCCGGGCTGACGCTGGCGGGCGCG
>CAZWAX010000222.1:0-9640 GCA_964631985.1 uncultured Polyangiaceae bacterium
TCGACGAGGCGATCGGCGGCAATCCGAGCTTCGGCATCACCGGCATCATGGAGCATCTGCGGAATCTCGGCGTCGCCGACGACACGATCGTGGTCTTCTTCGCCGACAACGGCTGGCTCTGGGGCGAGCATCGCCTGCGGGCGAAGAACCAGCCCTACGAGGAGTCGATCCGGGCCCCCATGTTCGTGCGCTACCCGAAGCTGGCGCCGCTGCCGCGCGTCGAGACGCGTTTTGCGCTCAACATCGACCTGGCGCCGACGTTCGCCGAGCTCGCCGGCGTCGGCGTGCCGCTCGTCCAGGACGGCATGAGCCTGGTGCGCGTGCTCGACGGCACGGAGCCGGCCTGGCGCACCGACTTTCTCGCCGAGGCGTGGCCCAACAGCCATCCGTGGGCCGTCGTGCGTGAGGCGGAGTGGAAGTATACCGAGATCCCCGTCACGCCTGGGAATCCCGCTACCCTATTCGAGCGCGAGCTCTACGATCTCGCCACCGATCCCTACGAGGAGGAGAACGTCGCGTCCGCCCCCGAGCACGCGGCCCGGGTGAGCGCGATGGCGCTGCGGCTCCGCGCGCTCAGGCCGAACTGGCCGGTCGACTCCGATCCGAACGGCCCGGACCCGGCGGAAGACGAGTAGCGAGCGCGGCCTGGTGCCCTCGCCAGGCGTCGAAGTTGACGCGGATCGCCTCGTAGGCGTCCGCGTCGTCGACGTCGAGGGCCCCGCCGCCGTAGTGGGTCTCGACCGTCGTGAAGCGCGTCCGCATGAGCGCGGAGACGACGGCTTCCATGCGAGGAAGCTCGAGGAGCAGCGGCCGGACGAGCGGCGAGCGCAGCACGCCGGCGCGGCGCCAGACGCGCGCGAGCTGCATGGCGACGAACGCGCGCACCGTCGCCGGCGTCACGAAGCGGTTCCGCCAGAGCCACACACAGAGCTTCGCCGTGTTGGCCCAGTCCTGCAGGTAGCGAATCTCGTAGAGGTATTCGACGTGGCTGCGGCCGCCGAGGCGGAATGGACGGAGGAGGTTCAGGTTCGATTGGCGCCAGCCGAGGTCGCGCACGTCGAAGTACATCATCTCGATGCCCGGTCGACCGGCGCGCGGATAGTAGGCACGGAGTGTCGCTTCGCTGCAGACGCCGAGCACGTAGTCGAAACGCGCGAGGTCGCTGGCGCCGACGAGCTCGTCGATCTCTTCGGGTACCAGCGCCGGCGTGTCGCCCGTGATCACCAGGATGGTCTTGTCGCGTACCGTCGGCGTCAGGTCCTCGCTCGCCAGGGACGGCGGGGCGTCCGGGCCGAGGGCGGCGCGGAGCCCCCGCCAGAGGTTTTCGTACAGCGTATCGCCCTGGTCCACGACGACGAGCGGGCGGTGCCCGCGGACGGGGGAACCGGGATCGTCGAGGGAGCGCTCGATGCGCGCACGGTCGCCGACCACGAAGATGCGTCCCGTGCAGCGCGCCCGCTCGATCGCCGCGAGTACGTGGTGGAGCACGGGGACGCCCGCGATCGGCAAGAAGACCTTGCTCTCGTCGAGCACGGCCTTGCTCGCGTGGCGGTCGCCCGCCGGCACGATGACGTCCAGCGCGCCCGGTGCGATCACGGGGCGAGCTCGCGGCGACGGAATGTCCACCATGCGAGGGCGATCAGCGCGACGTCGATCACGAGGAGCTGCGACAGGTTGCGCTCGATGCGGAGCCACGGCACGTCGTAAGCGAACGGCTGGCGCCAGGTGTGGAGGCGGGTGCAGAGGCTGTAGGGCAGGTAGGCCGCGAACGCCGGGTTGGTGCGGAGCACGTGGTCGGTGAGCAGGACGGCGAGCGCGACGACCGTCGCGGCGCCCGGCTTCATGCGACCGCAGGACAGCAGGAACGCGAGCAGCGTGAAGGTGATCCAGCACGGCCCCAGGAGGGCGATCGCGAGCGCGTAGCGGCGGAGGCCGGGACCGAAATCGTGCACGCCGATGAGACTTTCCTTGGCCGTCACCACGGCGACTTTCCCTGGTCCCTCGAACAGCAGACCGAGCACCAGCGACGTCGCGCCGACGAAGAGGCAGAGGACGAGCGTGTACGCCACGCACGCGAGGACCTTCTGGAGGAGAACCGAGGCCCGCGAGACCGGTCGCGAGAAGATCATGTGGAGCGTCCGCTCCTCCGACTCGTTCGCGATCATGTCGCCGGCGACCAATGCCAGGAAGAGCGAGGCGATCACCGCCATGGTTTCGGCGGTCACGTGGGTTGCCACGGTGAGGCCGGACATGGCCGCAGGCGCGAGCTCGGCCGGTACGCGCCAGACCGCCGCGCCGAGCATCTCGTCGAGCGAGCTGGTCCGATAGAGCAGCACCAGGACGAGCTCGAACAGAAAACAGGCCACGAAACCGAGATAGCTGCGCGGGCGAGCCGCGAGCTTCCGGAGCTCCCAGCCGAGCTGGCGAACGAAGGCAGCCATGCTCAGGCGCTTCCGCCGGGGGGCTGCGCGAGGGCGGCGAGATAGAGCTCGTCGGGAGTTCGTCGTACGGGCGCCGCCCCCTGCACGCCGACGCCGGCGTGCACCAGCGCGGCGACGAGGTCCGCGACCGTGCTGCCGCGCGCCAGTGCGACCACGCCATCGCCCCCGACCTCGGCCCCGAGACCCCGGAGCACGGGGGTGGCGCGCGGCCAGTCGTCGACGGTGAGCCGGACGGCCGGCGCCCCGCCGTCGAGGTCGTGCCAGGGCCCGACGAACACGAGCCGTCCCTGACGCAGAATGGCGACGCGATCGCACATGTCGTCGAGGCCGCGGGGCTGATGCGACGAGACGACGATGGTCATGCCGTGCGCGCGATTGAGACCGACCAGCAGGGTGCGGAGATCACGGATCGCCTCGGGGTCGAGCCCGGCCTCCCACTCGTCGAGCAGCAGCACGGCGGGACGCGGGAGCAGCGCCTGCGCGAGCGCCAGGCGGCGGCGCATGCCGTGACTGTAGACGCGCACCCGATCGTGGATGCGGTCGGCGAGGCCGACATGGCGGACCACGGCCGCCATCTCGACCGGCGCCACCGGCGCCGAATAGCCGCACAGGATCCGGAGGTTGTCCCAGCCGCTCAGATATTCGTAGAAGGCCGGCGCGAGCACGCTGCCGACGCCGCGGCGCGCGTCGCGCGGCCGGTCGCGCACCGAGATCCCGCCGACCGCGATGTCGCCGTCGGTGAGCCGTCGGAGGCCGAGCAGCAACGCGAAGAGCGTGCTCTTGCCGGCACCGTTCGGACCGAGGAGCGCGAGCATCTCGCCGCGCGCGACGTCGAACGAGACGGCGTCGAGGGCCAATCGTTCGCCGAAGGCCTTGGACGCGCGGTCGATCGTGATCGTGCCGGCGCGATCGGTCGCGGCCGGCGGCGGGCGACGCGGGCGCGGCGTTACTGGGCGAACCCCCCGATCGGCTTGCCGGAGACCTTGGCCTGTCCCTTCAGCACGTAGCCGTCGAAGAGCCGCGTGCCGGCGGCATCGGTGAAGTTGAACGCGATGCGCCCCTGCACGGTACCTTTGCCGGAGATCTTGGCCTGGCCGCCGAACGGATCGTGGTTGCCCGCCCCCTGGCCGCCGCCCTGGATCGTCGACTGCAGGAAGCCGTTCTGGGCCGGGTTGCCGAGCGTGGTGGCGGCGAAGACGGCCGTGCCGAAGCCCGTGCCCGCCGACTTCGTCGCCAGATAGGCGTTGCTGAAGTCGAGCGCGGTCAGGGTGCCGACGACCGCTTTGATCTGCGCGATCCCGTTTTGCGACGGGTCGAAGACGATGAGCTTCGACTCTGCCGCGTGGTCGGCGTAGGTGCCGGCGCCGGCGAGCACCTCGGTCTGCTTGTCGACCTTGGTGGTGAGCGGCCGGCCGAGGGCGAGATTGATGATCTCGGTGTTGCCGAGCTTGCGGGTGAGGACGACGTCGTCCGGGGTCACCATCTGCAGCACGAGCTTGAAGGTGGCGGGATAGACGAAGAAGTCGGTGGCGAACGACGGGCGTGGCGTACCCAAGAGGACGGAGAGCGCGAACGCGGCGGAGAGGAATCGGATCAGCGAGTCTCGCATGACGTCGAATAACCGCATCGGGGCGATTTCGTCAACGTGAGCGCCGGCGCAGTCGCTCGCGCACCCGCTATGGCGTGCTCCGCCGCACGATCTCGATGCACGTGCCGCCGATCAGGACCAACACCGGGCCGAGAAGGATCAGCGCGAGAAGCCAGCGTCTCAGAGCGGGAGCTCCTTCATGCCCTTCTTCGGCGCCCCCACGAGGCACGCCATGTTGCCCGCCGGGTGCTTGTTGTCGTGCATGAGCTGGTGGGTGTGGCCGATCTGATCGAAGGTGTAGGTTTCGCCGAGACAGGGATCGACCTTGCCCGCGAGCACGAGGTCGTTCAGGCCCTTCGCCTGATCGTCGTTCGCGAAGTGCGAGCCCTGGAAGCGCTTCTGCCGCATCCAGAGGTAGCGGAGGTCGACGACCGCGTTGTAGCCGGTCGTGCCGGCGCAGATGACCACCATGCCGCCGGTGTCGCAGACGAAGATCGAGGTCGGCACGGTGTCCTCGCCGGGGTGCTCGAAGACGATGCGCGGGCTGCGGCGCTCGCCCAGCACGTCCCAGATCGCCTTGCCGAAGGCGCGCGCGCCCGCGGCCCACTTGTCGTAGGCAGCGGTGTCCTTCCAGTGCGGCAGCATGCCCCAGTGGTCGAACTTCTTGCGATTGATGCAGCCCTTGGCGCCGAGCTTCTCGCAGAAGGGGAACTTGTCCTCGCCGGAGACGACCGCGATGGGGATGGCGCCCTGCGCCTTCGCGATCTGGATCGCCATGCTGCCGAGCCCGCCCGAGCCGCCCCAGATGAGCACGACGTCGTCCTTCTGGACGGTGTGCGGCTGCCACGACATCAGCATGCGATAGGCGGTCGCGCCGACGAGCATGTACGCGGCGGCGCCCTCCCACGTGAGGTGCTTCGCCTTCGGCACACACTGGTGCGCCTGCACCTTGGTGAACTGCGCGAAGCTCCCCCAGTTGGTCTCGTAGCCCCAGATCTGGAAGCTCGGCGCGAACATCGGGTCGATGCCGGCCTTCACGACCTTGTCGTTGCGGTCCCAGATGCCGCAATGGATCACGACCTCGTCGCCGACCTTCAGGTTCTTCACGTCGCTGCCGATCTTGTAGACGACGCCGGACGCGTCGCTGCCGCCGATGTGGAAACCGGTCGTGTCGCCGCCCTTGGCGTGGACCTTCACCACGTCGATCGGCACGCCGAGCGCGGCCCAGACGTTGTTGTAGTTCACGCCGGCCGCCATCACGCAGACCAGGACCTCGTCGGGCGCGATCTCGGGAACCGGGACCTTCTCCACCTTGAAGGCCTTGGTCGGCTCGCCGAAACGCTCGGGGCGGATCACCTGGGCGTACATCTCGGCCGGCACGTGGCCGACCGGGGGAACCTGTCCGATCTCGTAGAGGTCGCGTTTTTCGCTCATGGGAATCTCCGTTGGGTGGTGCGACTCGAGCGCCGCGCGTGAGTCCGGCGCGGCGAAAGGCCGCGACCTTACTCAGCCGTCGGAAGCCGTGCAAGCCAGTTGCACCACGAGGCGGTAGCGGGTCGGTTCGCGTTGGGACCCGGCGACGTCCCCCGCACCGTCCGCGCACGAGCGCCGCCGCGAACCGACCCACTCCGCCGCGCTCACTCGACGTAGCCCAGCTGGCGTAGACGCTCACGCGTGGCGGCGTCGAGGCTCGGCGCCGCTGCGGCCGTGCCGGCCCGCCAGAGCTCGAGGACGACGTCGCTCGCGGGACGCTCCGGGGTCGTGCTCGGGGTGCCGTCGAGCCGCGCGTCGGCGAGGTCGACCACCGCACCCGTGGGTGTCGCCGCCGCGCCGATGCGGATCGTCGTGGCGGGGGCCGGGGCGCCGTCGAGGCGGAGCGCGAGCTTCACGACGCCGCTCGCCGCGAGCACGTCGAAGCGCACGTGGTCCTCGTCGCCGGGCGTCAGCGTGCCGAACAGGCTGAACGCGCTGGTGCGTTGCTTGAAGTCGACGAGGTCGCCGGCCTCGAGGGTGAGACGGTCGATGGCGATCACGGGAACCGCCGGCTCGGTCGTGAGATCGAGGACGTAGCGGACGGCGCGGTCGGGGCGGCCGCGCAGGCGCAGCTGGTAGCCGGTGCCGTCGAGCGCGGCGCGAAAGCCGTCGAGGAGCGTCGTGAGCTCGGCGGCGCCCGGGGCGGCCGGGCCGAGGTTGCGCTTCTCCGTGGGGTCGGTGGTGAGGTCGTAGATCTGCACGGCGCCGTCGGTGACGTCGCGGATGAGCTTGTGGGTGGCGGTCCGCACGGCCTGCCGCTCGGGCGTGCGCGGCTCCGCATGCGAGACGAGCGCGAACGCGGTGCGGGGGGCGTCGGCGTCACCCCGGGCGAGTGGCGCGAGGCTCCGACCGTCGCTGGGCGGTGCCGGGTGGCGGAGGGCTTCCGCGACCGTCGGGGCGACGTCGACCGTGCGCACGACGTCCGGCACGACGCGTCCGTGCCCGAACGCGGGCCAGCGCACCAGGAGCGGCACGTGCAGCAGCTCGTCGTAGAGGGATTGCCCGTGGAAGAACTTGCGATGATCCCAGAGCTCCTCGCCGTGGTCGGCGGTGATCACGACGAGCGTGCGATCGAGCCGGCCGCGCTTGGCGAGGCCGCGCAGCAGGCGTCCGACCTGGCGGTCGGTGTAGGCGAGGTTGCCGTCGTAGAGGTCGATGATGCGCTGGCGATCGGCGGCGTCGTACCGTTCCTGCCAGGCGCGTGTGACGTCGTCGAAGGTGAGGCCGACCTTCGTCGGCGCGTTCGGGTCGATGAACCGGCGCGCGTACCGCGGCGGCGCACGGTAGGGCGTATGGGTGTCGAGGTAGTGGAGATAGAGCATCGTCGGACAGCGCCCGGCCGCGGTCAGGTAGCGGAGCGCGGCGCTCGTGATCGCGCGGGCATCGAGCGCGTCGCCCGCCTGGACGGCGTCGAAGCCCGGTTGCGCGCCGCGGAGCCAGCTCGCGACGTACGGATTGTTCACGATCGCGTGGCTCGGGTGGGCGCCGTCGCCGAGCAGCTCGGGCAGGCCGCGCGACGGCCGATGCCAGTAGAAGAAGCGTCCGGTCAGGATCTGCGGCACGGACGGAATCGTTTTTGGACCGCCGGTGAACGCGGCCGCGAAGCGGGTCGCATCGGCGGCGAACGCGTCGAGGTGGGGGGTCGTCGGGCGGGGATAGCCGGCGCTCCCGAGACGATCGGCGCGGAGCGCGTCGATCGTGATCAGGAGCAGGCTCGGCGCCGCCCCCTCGCAGACGACGAGCTCGGGCGGCGCCCACCAGCCGGTGAGGGCGGCGGCGGCCGCCGGTCCTTCGGGGCGCACGTCGAAGCGAAGGGTGCCGCTCCGTCCGGCGACCGCATCGAGCGCGATCCCGACGTCGACCCAGCGCCGATCGCGCGCGCCGTCGAGGACGCGCTCGTACAGCGGGATGCGCGCGCCCTCGGCCTCGAACTCGATGCGGAAGCGCAGTGCCGTCGCCGTCGCGCCGGGCGGGACGTCCGGCACCGCGATCGCCGTGAGGAGGCGCGCCGCCGCCGGCACGGCGTCGAGGCTCGCCCGCACGCTCGCCGGGGCAGCGAGCGCGAACGCCTCGCGGGTCGTGCCGTGCGCCGCGACCCGGCCCCGGGTCACGCCGGGATCGAGCAGGACGGATAGCGGGGCGGCGCTCGCTCCGCTCGCTCCGCACCCGAGGAGTGCTGCGGCGATGAGGACGGCGAGTCTCAACGCCCGACGAAGCCCAGGAACTCCTCGAGCGAGTCGAACCGCATGAACAGGTTCCGGCGCTTCTCGTGACCGATCGTGGACGTCGGCCGGTCGGCGTAGTTGTGACCCGGGTGCAGCACGGTGTCGTCGGGGAGCTTTCGGAGCGTGTTCAGGCTCTCGTAGAGCTGGGCCGGGTCGCTGCCCGGCAGATCGGTGCGTCCGCAGCTGCCGATGAAGAGCGTGTCGCCGGAGATGAGATTGCCGTCGACGAGAAAACACTGCGAGCCCGGCGTGTGTCCCGGCGTGTGCACGAACGTGAGGGGCACCTTGCCGATCTGCACCGAGTCCCCGGCGTCGACCGGGACGACGTCGGAGGGCGAAAGATCCGAGACGCGCCCGACGTACCCGGCCTCGTGCTTGTTGATGTACGTCTTGATTCCGAGCTTGGCGACGAGCTCGGTCGCGCCGGTCACGCTCATGCCCATGAAGCGGCCGCCCAGATGATCGGGGTGGAAATGCGTCACCAGCGCCTTGGTGATCGTGTAGCCGTCGGCGGCGGCGGCCTCGACGATCGCGTCGATCTCCCACGCGGCGTCGATCACGGCAGCCTCGCGCGTCTCGGGGTCGCCGACCAGGTAGACGTAGTTCTGCATCGGCCCGATCTCGAGCTGACGGAGATAGATGGGCGAGTCGCTCATGAGGTCCTCTTGGTGGGCTTCGACGTGGCGGGCTTCGGCGGTCGGCCGGCCGGCAGGGTCAGACCCTTCTCCCAGAGATACTCGGGCTCCCCGAGGGTGTGCGACATCCAGCGCGACAGGACGAACAGCAGATCGGAGAGGCGGTTCACGTAGCCGAGGACGGACTCGCCGATCGGCTCGCGTCGCATGAGGCGCAGGATGTCGCGCTCGGCGCGGCGGCACACCGTGCGGGCCTGGTGCAGGACGGCGGCGATCATGCCGCCACCCGGCAGGATGAAGGACTTCAAGGGCGCCAGGTCGGCCTGGCATTCGTCGATCGTGCGCTCGAGGACCTTGATCTGTGCCGGGCCGATCCGGATCATGCCTTCCCATGCCGCATCCGGCGGGGTGGCGAGCTCGCTGCCGAGATCGAAGAGCTCGTTCTGCACCTGGCGCAGGATGCGATCCAGCCGTTGGGTGGCGGGTGACGGCTTGGCGGCGTCGTTGCACGCCCGGACGATGCCGAGGATCGAGTTCAGCTCGTCGATCGTGCCGTAGCTCTCGATGCGCGCGTCGTCCTTCGGCACGCGCTTGCCGCCGACGAGGTGGGTGTCGCCCTTGTCGCCGTGGCGCGTGTAGACCTTGGTGATCCGGATGGCCACGCGACTAGGAGGTCTGGCCCGCCCCGGTCGCGACCGGAAGGCCGGCGTCGCGCCATCCGGGGGTGACCACCCGGCCGGTGTCGTCACGGGCCCCGCCGAAACCGCCGCGCACGTTCGTGACGTCGCTGAAGCCCGCCGCGACCAACAGCTCGGCGCCGCGCTGCGAGCGTCCGCCCGCCTGGCATCCCACCAGGAGCGGCGTGCTCGGGGTCACGAGGCGCTGCACGGCGGGCACGAAATCCGGGTTCGGGCTCGAGCTCCCGCCCCGAAAGAAGATCACCGGGACGTTGATGGCGCCCTCCGGGTGCCCCGCCGCGAACTCCTCGGAGGTCCGGACGTCGAGGTAGACCGCCGTCGGATCGCGTTGCAGGGTCTCGTAGGCATCGGGAGGCGTGGTCTGCCGAATCTCCATGAGGCCGGTGTATCAGAGCCGCCGTTCCATCGTCACCCCGAGCGCGCGAGAAATTCCCTCATGCACGAGAAGAACGCGCGTACCGTCGCTGCTGCGGGGGTGTGGGGTGTCGGGCTCCGGCTCAGAATCTCGCGGCCCCATCCC
>CAZWAX010000223.1:0-9585 GCA_964631985.1 uncultured Polyangiaceae bacterium
GCCGCCCGTACGCTCGGGGATCTCTACCGCTGGGGCGGGGCGCGTGCCGCCGCTGCCCGCCACTATGGCGCCGCCGTGCGCCTCGGCGACGGCGACGAACACGCGCAGGCGGCGGCACAGTATCTCGCCGCCGAGAGCGACGTCGCCGAGGCGCTGCCGACCTTCAACGCGATGCAGGACTCCGACGACTTTCGGCAGCGACGGGTGACCGTCGAGGCGCGCGAGCGGCACGGTCTCGCGACCGAGGTCGGCGCCGCCATCGTCCACACCGACTACGAGCAGCACGGGGAGCGTCTGCGCTCCGATCGCGGACGCTTCAATCTCGCGGTCGACCTCGACGAGCGGTGGCGGCTCGGTCTGCTCTGGTCGCCCGCGGTCTACGACGAGGATCGCACGCGCCATGGCGCGAGCGTCGACGCCACCCGCGTGTTCGGCCCCGAGAGCCAGGTGACCGTCGGGTTCGATCATTACGACCTGATCGACGAGGTGCTGACGCTCGCCTCCGCGAACGACCGCATCCTGAACGGCAATCGCGGGCGGGTGCAGGGGCGCCACGTCCTCCCGGGCCGACTCGAGCTCGCCGGCAGCGCGAGCGTCGCCGGCTACTCGGACGGCAACCGGCTCGTGGCGCTCCAGGCCGCGCTCGCACGCCGCATGCTGCGGAAGCCCGGCGTGACCCTCAAGCTCGACGCCGGCTACCTCGATTACGCCGAGCGTACCGATCGCTACTGGGATCCGGCGCAGTACCAGACGCAGGGCGTGAGCGCGATCGTCCGCCAGGCGCTCTTCCCCAAGGTCGCGCTCCAGCTCGAAGCCCGGGTCGGCTACGGACGGGAGGAGGGGCAGGGCTCGCTCGAGCGGAGCTTCGGCGCGTCGCTCGCGGTCGCGGAGGTCCTGGGGATCACGGCCGAGCTCGGCTACCGCTACGGCGAGACCGGGCGTGTCGGCGGGGTCGGTGACGCGGGCGGGGGCAGCGGCTACGTCGCACACAGCGGGACCCTGGCGCTCCGCTACCGCTTCGGGGCGTCATGAGCGAACGCCCGTCGAGAATGTTCTCGCTGCTGTTCGTCACGGCGAGCATCGGTGTGGTGGTCGGCGCCGTCGTGCTGTACCTGTCGGTGCTGCGCGAGGACTACTCGATCGACAACGCGATCGTGAGCCTCTCGGTGTCGGCGTTGCTCTGCTTCATGATCCTCCTGATCGTCCGCTACTTCGTGATGCTGTGGTTTGCGTTCCTCGGGCACCTGGAAACGTCGAGTGAGAGCGACATCGACGCGTACCCGCCGCTCGTCTCGGTGATGGTGCCTGCGTACAACGAGGCGGTCTGCATCGAGAGCTCGATCCGGTCGATCGCGGCGCTCGACTATCCCAACAAGGAGATCGTCGTCATCGACGACGGCTCGACCGACGACACGTATTGGCGCGCGCTCGAAGAGGCCAAACGCACCCGGAACGTCGAGGTGCGCGTGCTGAGCCAGCAGAACGGCGGCAAGGCGAGCGCGCTGAACCGCGGGATCCGCGAGGCGCGCGGGGCGTTCGTGATGTGCGTCGACGGCGATTCGAACTTGGCGCCGCAGAGCCTGCGCGAGGGCATGCGCCACTTCAGCGATCCGACCGTCGTGGCCGTCGCGGGCAACGTGAAGGTGGTGAACCGCCGCAACCTGCTCACGTGGCTGCAAGCGCTCGAGTACGTCGAGGGTCTGAACCTCATGCGCAGCGCGCAGGCGTTCTTCCGGACCGTCAACATCATTCCCGGACCGCTCGGGATCTTCCGGCGCGAGGCGCTGCTGGCCGCCGGGGGCTACTCCACGGCGACGTTCGCCGAAGATTGCGACCTCACGCTCGCGCTGCTCGGGCAGGGCTGGAAGATCAAATACGAGCCGCGGGCCATCGCCTTCACCGAGGCGCCCGAACGCCTCTTTCCGCTCTTGAAGCAGCGTTACCGCTGGACGCGCGGGATCCTCCAGGCGCTCCGCAAGCATCGGGGCATGCTGTTCGGGTCGGGCCGCGGCCTCGGGACGCGGGTGACGATCGCGTACATGATGTTCGAGGCCGTGCTCTGGCCGGCAATGAACGTGTTCGCGAACGCGTTCCTGCTGCTGATCGCGGTGCAGTACGGAACGACGCGTCTGCTCGCGCTCTGGTGGTTGCAGTTGACGCTGCTCGACGCGATCGGGGCCCTGTTCGCCGCCGCCGCCGAGAAGGAGGACATGCGGCTCGTGCCGTACTCGCTGGTGTACCGCATGAGCTACATTCTCTTGATCGACATCTGCAAAGTGCTGGCGACCTTCGAGGAGCTCGCCGGCGTCCGCATGGGGTGGGGAAAGCTCGAGCGTCTCGGGCGCTTGTCGACGTAGGCTGACAGAAGGACCGTCATGGATCTCGTACCGATTCTCGCTACCGTGGTGCTCATCGCGACGCTCTCGACGCTGGTGCTCGGCGTGCTCTCGTACCTGGCGTTCCGGGCCCGGGAGACGCGTCGCCCGCGCGAGATGCCGGAGGCGGCGCGCAAGGTGTTCTTCGTCCGTCTCGGTCTCCCGGAGTCCTCGACCCCGGCGTCGATCCCCGAAAGCTGAGGCGTGGCATGCGACCGCTGAAGCTTCTGTTCGCGACGGCGTTGGCGGTAGCGGTCGTCGCCGGGGCGGCGCTGGTCTTGCTGCTCATCATGCGCGGCCGTGACGGCGAGAACGCGGTCGCGGCGCTGCCGCCGCCGGCGCTCTCGACGACTGACGCCGTCGGGACCGCGCCGACGGTGCTCCTGCTGCGCGCCGAGGCGACGGCCCGGCATCTCGCGAGCCTGCCCGGAGCCGCGCCCGACGCCTACGATCGTCGGATCGACGGTTGGCGGAAGCGCCTCACGGCGGCGGGCGCCCGCGTGCGCGTCGTGGACGAGACGGCACTGGTCGCGGCGCTCGCCCCGGACGTCGTGGTGGTGGCGCCGTCGGCCGCGGCCCTGCACTCCGACACCGTCGCGCGCGTCGCGGCGGCGGTCGACGGCGGGACGGGGTTGATCGTCAGTTGGGCGTACGGCCTCTACGACCCGGACGGCGCGTGGCGCGGCCACGCACCGCTCGCCACGCTCACCGGGGTGCGTCCGCTCCCCGAAGACTGGGGCGAGAGCGAGGTGACGCGGGAGCCACCGCGCTTCCTCGCGCTGCACGGACAGACCAGCGTCACGGCGGGTCTGCCGGCTGGCGGCCGGATCGAGATCCAGCCCTACGATCATCCGCTGCCGCTCACGAGCGACGCCGCCGTCGCGGATTTCGTCCAATGGACGATGCTCGCGCGCGGCGCGACGATCCCGCAGACCGCGGTCGCCCGCGCGCGGCACGGCCGTGGTCGGGTGGTGTGGCTGAACTTCGAGCCGGAGGCCGTGGTCGGCGGCGGCACCGGGCCCGCGCGGGTCAACCGGCTCGTGAAGAACGCGCTCACGTGGACGAGCGGGGCGGCGCTCGGCACGCTCGAGACCTGGCCGGGCGGTGCGCGCGCGGCGGCGGCAATCGGGCTCGACGCCGAGCACCAGTTCGAGAACGGTGGGCCGATCGCGGCGCGTCTCGCCGCCTCGGCGGTACCCTTCACGAGCTTCGTCCTGACCTCGCTCGCGACGGCACATCCCGCCACCGTCCAGGCGCTCGCGGCGGCGAGCGAGATTGCGTCCCATACGCACGATCACCGTCCGCTCGGCGACCAGGACGAAGCGGCGCAGCGGGCGCAGCTCGTCCAGAGCCGCGCGATCCTCGCCGACCTCACGCAGCGGACGGTCGTCGGTTTGCGGCCGCCCGAGGAACGCACCAACGACGAGACCCTGCTCGCGCTCGCCGACAGCGGGTATCACTGGGTGGTCGGATGGCGCGACAAGGACCGCGCGGAGCCGTGGGTGCTCGACGCGTACGGCAAGGCGGTGGTCGTCCTGCCGCGCGTTCCGCACGACGATTTCGAGTACGCGGTGCGCCGCTCGGGCGACGACGTGGCGACGGCGTGGGCGTCGATGCGGAGCGATTTGCAGCAGGTGCGGCGCCTCGGAGGCTTCTACTTCTTCGACTTCCACACGCAGTTCTGGGATGCGCCGTCGATCCGCAGCGGCGTGCAGCACCTGACGGGCCTGCGCAATCTGCCGGGCGTGTGGCTGGCGACGGTCGGCGAGGTCGCGTCCTGGTGGCGGACACGGTCGCGCGCGGCCGTGCGTGTCGCGGACGGGCTCGACGACACGATCACCGTCGAGATCGCGACCGGCACCGCCGCCGCCACCCTCGGTGTCGTGGTCTACCTGCCCAACGATCCCGCCGCATGGACCGTGACGCCCGTGCAGGGCGAGCCGCCAACGGCCGTCGTCATCGGCGGCATCGACGACGCGCTCCGGCTCGAGTATCGGGATTTGGCCGCCGGAGAGCGCCGCACCCTCCGCCTCTCCGCAGGTCGCTGAAAAAGGCGGATCTGCCGCGTTGCTCCGTCGCTCGCTTGTGCGGCGTAGCTCCGCTACGCCTCCGCGCTCGCTCCGTCGCGCCTTGCATCTCCACCTTTTTGAGCGACCTGCTTGCTGCTTTGTGCGCGTGGTGGGGCGTCGCTTTGCTCCGCCCTTCATTGCACTCCACGCGGCTACGCCGCGTGGAGTGAACGGAGAGAGATGAGAGATCCAGCTCCGCTACTGATCTCCGGCTTTTAGCAACTCCTTCAGTCTGGGGGTTGTGGTTTCGACGAGTTGTTGGGCTCGGCACGCTAGTTGGTGGGCGATGCAGGTTGCTAGGGAGGTGGGGGTGTCGAGGGTTGGGACGGCTAGACGGGCGCAGGGGGTGAGCAGCGTTTCGGCGGCGAGGCCTGCGGGGGCGAGGAGATTTGCCATCGCGAGCGGCGGACCGCAGGCCTTGGTGACGGCGGTGACGAAGGCGGCGTCGAGGCCGGTGGTTTTGGCGGTGCCGGCGCCGCACGTCTTGGCGGCTTTGGTGAGGCAGGCCGCCTGGCCGGGTTTCTCCTGGACGCAGGCGAAGACGGCGGCGGCGCAGCGTTGCGCTCCGGCGTTGCGGCCGGCGAGGAGCTTGGCGGCGGCCTTCTGCAGCGTCGTGTCGCATTTCCGGAGCGGCTTCCGGAGATCGGCGGTCACGGTGCCGCCGCCTCCGGTGGCGGGCGCGAGGCAGGGCAGCTCGACAGTCGGGTCACGGCCCGCGAGCCCCAGCAGCTCCGCCGCCCGGGGGACGACGGTGCCGAGCACGCGATCCACGGTGCAGGCCTGGCTGCGGCGCACGCACTCGAGGATCTCGGGCACCGTGGCGATCGAGGGGACCCCGCGGGCGGCGCACGCGTCGGCTTGGTGCGCGAACCCGAGGCCCGCCGCGGGGCCGAGCGTGCTCGCCGCCGCCTGGCACTGCTCGTCGAGCGCCGCGACCAGGCGCTCGGCGTTGGCGTCGGCCGTCGTGAAGAGCTTGGCGCACTTGCGGGCCGCGGTCGTCGTGCAGGCGCCGTCGCCGGGCTTCAGGTGGACGCAGTCGGCGGTCGTCTTCAGGCACTTGGCGACGGCGGCGAAGCGGGTCGTCGCGAGCTTGGCGCCGACCTTGCGGAGCCCCTTGGCGCACTTCGCGACCGGCTTCACCGCCTCGGGCGCGACCCCGGCGCCGCCACCGTCGGCCGGCGGCGCGCAATCGGGGTCGGCGCGATCGGTGAACCCGTCGAGGTCGTCGTCGAGGCAGTTCTCGCAGTCCTCGGGCCGCGGCGGTGTGCCGATCGTGTTGCACCACTCGGGAGTGTCGATGAACGGGTTCAAATCGAAGACGATGCGGGCGTCGTTGCAGATCGTGGTGCCGAGCGGCAGCGCCGCCTTCGGGCTGATCGTGAACAGGACGGAGCCGTCGCCCTCGGGCGGCGTCACGTTCGGCGGCAGGAAGCCCGCGAGCGGGTCCTCGGTGAGCTCGCCGGTCGCGGGATCGAGCGAGGTGAAGCGCCAGGTGACGACGCCGGTACCGGCGGCGAGGCCGGCCTCGATCCGGACGATCAGATCCGTCCCCGGACGGAGGTCGACGTCGGTGGTGAAGCTCTGCAGGCCGGGCGGCGGCACGACCAGCCTGTCGCCGAAGCCGATCGCGCCGAGCGCGAAGGTCGCGAGGTCGAGGGTGGCGACGTCGAGCTGGTCGGTGATCACGACCTCCTGGGCCGGTGCGGTCGCGGTGGCGACGTTCTCGAAGAAGACGGCGTAGGGGAGGGGCGTGGTGCCGTCGATGTAGCTCTGGTCGCCGCTCGGTCCGATCTTGTCGTTGGGGTCGCTCGAGTCGACGACATCGGGCGGCGGTTGGAGGGGGCCGGGGCCGCCCGGCCCGGGCCCCTCGGGGTCCCCGGGGTTGCAGGGGGCGAAGGGCCGCGCCTGGTCGCAGGGCGGAAAGTCTTCCGGCTCGCATTGCCCCTCCTCGGGGAACCCCACGCAATCGGGCTCGGGGCACTCGCCGTAGAACGGAGGCGCGTAGCAATCGGCGTCGATCAAGCGTGCCGAAACCGACGCGCCGAACAGCGCATCCGAGAGCCAGCGCCCGAGGGTCGCGAAGGCCCCCGCATGCGGTTCGGGTGATGCGCTCGCGGTCACGAGGGCGTTGCCGCCGGCCGCCGCCGCGAACTGGGACGTGTCGATCAGGAGGTGGGTCGCGCTGTAGAGCGGCGCATTGCCGAGGTTGCTCCGCCACGCGCTGGTCGCGAGCGCGCGAATGGCCGCGAGCTGATCGCCGACGTAGGCGGCGATCGTCGGGTCGCCGGGGAGCGTGGTGGCGTCGAGCACGTCGGTCGCGCGCTTCTTGGCGGCCGTCACGAAGCTGGTCGTGACCGCGGCGGAGAGTTGCGGTCGAAAGAAAGGCTCACCGATGTCGAAGGAGAGGGTGAACGGCCCAATGGGATACGTTTGCGGTACGCGCAGGCGGAGCGCGAGCACGCCGGTGAATCCCGCCGGCACGACGGGGATCACGAAGGGGAGTGCCCGGCGCTCCGGTCCGTCGGTGGCGCGCGTCGTGATCCCGACGCGGGTCCAATCGGTCGCGGGCTGCCCGGCGTGCAGCGGCGGTGGCGCGACGACGAAGCGCAGCGCGAAGAGAAACTCGTCCGGGAAGGCCATCCAGAGCGGCACACCGAAGGCGTCGACGGTGCCGCGGTTGCCGTACGTGACGTAGATGGTGGTGAGCCGCCCGCGCCGGAACTGCCGGCGCACGATCGGGTCGGCCCAGAGCTCGGCCACGCCCCCCGCCTCGACGGTGAATCCATCCGTGAGGGTCGCGGTCGTGGTGTCGGGATTGGTGACGACCACGCTCCACGTTCCGGCCGCAGCGCCGACGAGATCGAAGGTCGTGAGCAGCGCTCCGGTGCCGCCCACGGACGGAGCGATGCCGACGATGTCGGCGGCGCCCTGACGGATGAGCCTCACCGTGGCGCCGGCCTGGAAGCCCGACCCGCGCAGGACCGCGCTCACCGAGCCGGCGTTGCCGCCCGTGGTCGGTTGGATGGCGTCGAGGTCGAGGATCTGTGGCACGTCGGTGGTCTCGACGGCGCCGCTGTCGCAGACGGGTCCCTGCGGGCGCGCGATGCTGCGCTGGTCGGTGGCCGGACAGGACGGCGGCGCGCCGCCCGGCAGCACCGGATTGCCTCCGTCGACCGCGGGACTGTCGGGTTCCGGCTCGTGCGTGGGCGTCGACCCGCCGTTGTCGGCGAGCGGCTTCAGGCGCGCGTCGAGGGGCGTCGCCGCGGTGCCGACCTGATCGGTATCGGGACCGTTCAGGAAGCCGAAGCAGCTCGACTGCGCGATGCCGACGACGTTGTAGCCCTCCGAGACGAGGTCGCCGTAGCAATCGGGGGACTTGTCGGTCGCTCGCAGGTCGACGTTGCCGGCAATGATCGAGTTCCGGATCGTCGCCACGGCGCCGGCGTCGCCGAGGTGGTAGAAGCCGCCGCCTCTGCCGTCCTGCGTCGCCGAGGCCGTGTTGCCGGTGATCGTGCAGCTCTCGAGCACCATCGTGCCGATCGAGAGGATCGCGCCGCCATTCACCCCGGAGGTGTTGCCGCTGAACGTGCTGTTCACGACGCTCAGGTTGTTGTTGTGGCAGAGGGCGCCGCCGGCGACGCTGAAGTTTCCGCTGAAGGTGCTGCCGCTCACGTCGAGGTTGGCACCTTCGGTGAAGATCGCGCCGCCGCGATTGCCCGAGCCGTTGTCGCGGAAGGTGCTGTCGATGACGGTCACATCGGCGAAGCTGCGGACGGCGCCGCCGTCGCTGCCGGCGTGGTTGTCGTCGATCAGGCAGTCGTCGAAGGTGAGCGGGCCGGGAGTCAGGGTGGCGTAGACGGCGGCGCCGATGGGGCCGGTGCCGTGCCGCATCGTGAGATGGCGGAAGGTGGCGGCGGCACTGCGTACGTTGAACAACCGATCCGCCGTGCCCTGACCCGCAGAGCAGGACGCGAGCTGCTGGCTCCCCGTGCAGGCTTCGAGGATGGTGGCGTCCGGTCCGGCACCGGTCACGATCAGCTCGAGGGCGGCGGTGTTGGCGAGGATGTCGAGGTCGCCGCTGAGCGCGTCGTCCTCGTTGGCCGCACCTGCGAGCGTGTAGGTGCCGGCGGGCACCATGATCTCGTCGGTCGTCGCGTCGCTCCCGGCCGGGCAATCGTCCACCGGCAGGTTGGTGTTGGCGGCCCGCACCGCTTCGCGGAGCGAGCAATCGCCGTCGGCGTTCACCTCGTCGGTGGTGGTATCGACCGTGAGGGTGACGGCCGCGGCTGGCGGCGGCAGGCCACAGAGCAGCCCGAGGACCAACACGGCGAGAGGGCGGCGCAGGGCTGCCCCCCCGCTGGAAGACGCAATGCTGGGGCGGATCATATGACCAGCAGGCGTTCAGAGGCTGTGAACGGATGTTCACCACATCGAGGCTAGCTCGTCGGCGTCGGGGTGGGCGTCGGGGTCGGGGTCGGCGTGCGCGTGCGCGTGGGCGTGGCCGTGCGGGTGGGAGTCGCGGTCGGCGTGCGCGTCGGGGTGACGGTGCGGGTGACGGTCGCCGTCGCCGTGCGGGTGGGCGTGGCGGTGCGCGTGCGCGTCGGGGTCGCGGTCTTGGTCGGCGTCGGCGTCGCGGTCCTGGTGGGCGTCGCCGTCTTGACCGGGGTCGGAGTGCGGGTGCGGGTCGGCGTCGGGGTCTTGGTCGGCGTCGGTGTGGGAGTCTTGGCGGGCGTGCCGGTCCGCATTCAGCTGAGCAACGATCAGGGCGAAGTCGCCGAACTGGTACAGTTCACCACCGACGAGCAGGGCACCGGCCAGCCGCGTTTCCAGACGCCCGACTGGAACAGCGGCGAATACCGGCTGCGCGTCGTCGCCAATCCGGGCTGGTTCGGCTCCGCGGAGGAGCTGACCGAGCGCATCCAGCTGCGGCGTTCGTGGAAGGTCATGCTCACGTCCGACAAGCCGGTGTACCAGCCGGGCCAGGTCATCCGCGTGCGCTCGCTGGCGCTGCGCAAGCCGGACCTGCAGCCGGTGGCGGCGCAGGAAGCGCTGTTCACCATCGCCGATCCCAAGGGCACGCTGATCTTCAAGCGCATCGACCTGACCAGCAAGTTCGGCATCGCCGCCTTCGACTGCCCGCT
>CAZWAX010000224.1:0-9532 GCA_964631985.1 uncultured Polyangiaceae bacterium
GGCAGCCTCGACCAAGACCGGCGTGAGTCTTCGGTCGTTCACAAGCGCCAGCCCAACCGCAGCGGCGGTGCCTACGACCATCATGGTCGCCCTGGCGCCTGAGACGAAGCCTCGGGTACTCAGACAGTCCTCCTTTTGAATCGCACGAACCTGACGCGGCCGTCTGGCTCTCGGCCCGAACAGAAGTTCGCCTTCCGGCGCACCCCGACTCTCGTGCTATTGAGTCTCTTGTTCGTTCGCGAGGTCCCGTGCCACCAGGAACGGGAGCCCAAAACGGGCGCATTATAACCACGAAACCCCGGAGATCAAGGCTGATCGAGGTAGGATCACCCCTCATTTCCCGGATTGCCTACCCTGAACGGAGTGCACATGCGAACAGATTTTGAATCTAAAAGGCACCCGGCGAGGCTTGACATCATTTCTTGTCAAGAATTAACCGGGGGTGACGCGAACCGGGCACGCTGGGTGCAACATGCAGCTATCGGTCGTCTGATCGCTCCCTAGCGCGTGATCGATGGGGGTTGTCTGAGCGCGCGTAATTCGTTAAGCGGCGGCGCGCCCTCATCCAGACCGCGCGATAGGCAATCGTTGCCCGTACTCGGGACTGATCCTCGACGCTCATGTGCGCGGGTGAACGCTCCCCAGCCCGCCTCCGTCGATCTCACCACCCGCCGAGCGCGTGTTATGTCTGCTCGGCACTTTTCTCCACATCGCGCCGGTGTTGGCGGCAGCTGGTGCGCGTCGCCGGTGTCCGGAAAGGGCGCTGGGCGATGATGGCACAACGCGTCGCGTGCCGGCGCACAGCCGTGCGCCCCTACATGTGCGCGGAACGGGCGCGCAGCGATGATGGCACGTCGTGGCCTCGATCTCCAACGGGTGAAGCGCACCGCGCGCCATGCGTCGGCGCGGTGTCTCGCGGCCGGGCGCACAGCTGTGCGCCCCTACGCGGAACCTGCGCTGAACAGGACGACACAGAAGGAGCCACGGCCGGGCGCCCACCCATGCGCGCGGGACCTGCGCGGAACCAGGACAGCGTCCCCCGGCGTCGCCGCTGACAAGCTGACCGGCTGACAAGCTGACAAGCTGACCGGCTGACCGGCTGACAAACTGACAGGCTGACCGGCCGACCGCCTACACGCGCTCGAAGATGCTGGCGATGCCCTGGCCGCCGCCGATGCACAGGCTGACCAGGCCGTAGCGCGAGCCCCGGCGCTCCATCTCGTGCATCAGTTTCACCATCAGGATCGCGCCGGTCGCGCCGAGCGGGTGGCCGAGCGCGATGGCGCCGCCGTTCACGTTGACGCGATCGGGATCCATGTTGCAGTCACGGAGGACCTTCAGCGGAACCGTCGCAAAGGCCTCGTTGATCTCGACGAGATCGACGTCCTTGATCGTCATGCCGGCCTTCTTGAGGCAGCGCTCGGTCGCCGGCACGGGGGCGGTCAGCATGATGACGGGCTCGGCGCCGTGAGTGGCCATCGCCCGAACACGTGCGCGCGGCTTCAGACCGTGCGCCTTGGCGTAGGCCGGCGAGGCGATCAGCACGGCCGCGGCGCCATCGACGATACCGCTCGAGTTTCCGGCGGTATGAACGTGGTCGATCTTCTTGACCTGCGGGTAGACCTTGCGAGCCTTTTCGTCGAAGCTCAGCTCGTCACCCTTTTGCACGTAGCTCCCGAGCTGCACGAAGGACGGCTCCAGCTTGCCCAGTGCTTCGAGCGTCGTCTGCGGACGCGGGAACTCGTCGTGGTCGAGGGCAAGCGTCCCATCGAGATTCTTCACGGGGACGACGCTCTTCTTGAACAGTCCCTGTTCGAGAGCCACCTTGGCTCGTTGCTGGCTGGCGAGCGCGAAGCGGTCGACGTCATCGCGGGTGAACCCCTCGATCGTCGCGATCAGGTCCGCGGAGATTCCCTGGGGCACGAGAGGGTACATCTCGCGCAGGTGGCGATTGTGGCCATCGATGCCCGAGCCGTCCGATCCCATCGGCTGACGCGACATGCTTTCGACGCCGCCGCCCACGACGAGATCCTGCTGGCCGGACATGACGCCCATCAACGCGAAGTTGACGGCTTGCTGACCGGAGCCACAGAACCGATTGAGGGTGACTCCGGTCACGTCATTCGGCCAAGCGGCAGCGAGGGTAGCCATCCTGGCAATGCATGCGCCCTGCTCCCCGGCGGCCGTGACACACCCCGCCACGACGTCCTCGACGTCCTTGGGATCGAAGGCATGCCGAGCCGACAGCGCCTGCAGGGCCTGGGCCAGCAGCTCCTGGGGATGAATCTGCGACAGGGAACCGCTGTCCTTCTTTCCACGTCCGCGGGGCGTGCGGACCGCGTCGATGATCCAGGCTTCGGCCATGAGTCGTCTCCTCGTTGGGGGGATGGGATGCGGCGGGCACTAAATCCCGCCCCCGAAACCATTGCAACGCGACCGCGAACGACCGCGCTCGACCTGGCGGAACGACTCGGGCAATCTCTGGGTCATGGTTTCGCCGCGCTTGCGCCATGCGGTGCCGCTGCCGATTCCGATCGACTACACCCGCCTGCGACAGGTGCTTGCGGTCGAGATCATCGCCATGCTCGCCGCCTGGGCGCTTCCGGCGCTCCTGCTTCCCCCGGCGTGGCTGGCCGTCGTCGGCTCGGGGAACGTGGCGATCGAGCAGCTGGTGTTCGTGCGCCTCTGGGGCGCCGCCGTGTTCGCGCTCGCGGTTGGGCAGACGCTCGCGTGGCGAGCGCCGGGACGCCACCCCGGAGCCATTCTCGTCGGCATCGTCGCCAACGGGCTGACGGCGCTCGTCATCGTGAGCGCCGGCGCCGGTGGGTCGTTTGCCACGTGGTCGGCGATTGGGATCGCCTACGCGTGGGGGAGCGCGTCGATCATGACCGGGCTCGCGATCGCCTTGGCGACGACGGGGCAGCCGCTGCTGCGTCGCCTGGCCGAGCGTTCTCGGCCAGGCTCAGTGAAAATCATGTGAAGGCGGAGCAGCCCCGGCGAGCGTGATCTCCCCGAATGCCCGCCCGAGCACGTGGATCACCCCATCGACGCTCTGCACGGGCCCATCCACTCGGAGCAAACGGGCAGTGTGCAGCAGGCGCCGATGGCGGCGAAACACGTCGGGACGGACGGCCACGTTGCACGTCCCAGTCTCGTCCTCGAGGGTGAGAAACAGCATACCCTTGGCGGTACCTGGACGCTGCCGGACGATGACGTGCCCTGCGACTCGGACATCTCTTCCATTCGGAACCCGACGAATCTCGAGACTCGTCAGGATCCCCTGATGACGTAGCCCATCACGGAAATGCGCCATCACATGCGGACCAGTCGTGAGCCCCATGCTCGCGTAATCGGCGAGGGTGTCTTCCAGCGGTGACATCGGGGGGAGCGGAGACGCCGCCGATGTCGAGTCCGTCCTCGCCCCCCCGGACGTGAAGAGGGTCGTCGGGTCACGGTCGAGAGCGGCCAACTGCCACAAAACATCGCGTCGGCGCGCACCGAACGCCACACAAGCACCCGCTCGTGCGAGACGGAGTCGGTCGTCTTCGTGAAGCGCCGCGCGGGTCACCAGATCGCCGAGCGTCGCGAACGGAGCCAGCGCGCGCGCCGCTTCGATACGCCGCGCCGCTGGCTCGCTGAGCCCGCTCACGTACCGGAGGCCGATCCGCAGCGCGCCTTGTTCGATCGTACAGCGCCAAGCCGAGTGCCTCACGTCGATGGGACGAATCGCCACGCCATGACGCTCGGCGTCCTTCACCAACGTCGTGGGGTGGTAAAAGCCCATCGGCCAGTTGTTCAGCATGGCACAGTAGAAGACCGCCGGATGATGGGCCTTCAGATAGGCAGACGCGTAGGCGATCAGCGCAAAGCTCGCGCTGTGTGATTCCGGGAAGCCGTAGAGCGCGAATGACGTGATCGAGCGAATGATCGTCTCGGCGGTCTCGCCGACGATGCCCCGCTCCGCCATTCCGGAGCGGAGACGCGTTTCGATCTGCGCCATGCGCTGCGTCGAACGCTTGAAGCCCATGGCGCGGCGCAGCTCCTCGGCTTCCCCTCCGGAGAAACCGCCGACGGTCATCGCGATGCGCAGCAGTTGCTCCTGGAAGAGCGGAACCCCGAGCGTTCGCTTCAGGATGGGCGCCAATGAGGGGTGCGGATAGGTCACCGGCTCTCGTCCGGCTCGGCGCCGGAGATACGGATGGACCATTTGTCCGACAATGGGTCCGGGACGGATGATGGCGATCTCGACGACGAGATCGTAGAAGCATCGCGGTTTCAGGCGTGGCAGCGTCGCCATCTGCGCCCGACTTTCGACCTGGAACACACCGATCGTGTCGGCCCTCTGGAGCATGTCGTAGACGACAGGATCGTCCTGCGGGAGGTGTGCGAGGTCCAGCTCGACACCATCGTGCTCACGTACGAGCGGAATTGCGTCCTCCAGCACCGCCATCATGCCGAGCCCGAGAAGATCGACCTTGATGATGCCGAGATCGGCACAATCGTCCTTGTCCCATTGCACGACCACCCGGCCCGGCATTGCCGCCGGCTCGAGCGGAACGATCCCGTCGAGTCGCCCCGCAGCCAACACCATACCGCCGGAGTGTTGTCCGAGATGTCGTGGCAGATTCTGCATCCGTCGCACGAGCTCGACCAACAGACGGACACGCGGCGCTGCCGGGTCGAGACCGGAGGCCACGATCTGATTGGGGACTTCGTCGTCCGGGTCGCGGAACTCGAAGGCCCGCAACAGCGCGGCCAGACGGGCAATGGGCGCGGCACCGAGTCCCAGCACCTTGCCCACCTCGCGCACGGCACTCCGCGAGCGATAGGTGACCACGTTGGCCGTCATGGCCGCTCCATGCGCCCCATGCCGTCGATACACATACTGAATGACGGCTTCCCGCCGATCACCGCTCGGGAGGTCGATGTCGATGTCGGGCCATTCACCCCGTTCTTCGGAGAGAAAGCGCTCGAAGAGCAGGTCCATGCCGATCGGATCCACAGCAGTGATGCCAAGGGCGAAACACACCGCACTATTCGCCGCCGAACCGCGCCCCTGCGCGAGGATGCCCTGCTGGCGACAAAACTCGACGATGTCCCACACGATCAGAAAGTAACCAGCGAGATCGAGCCGTCCGATGACTCCCAGCTCGTGCTCGAGCTGGGTGCGGATGCGCGACGTAACCGCCCCATAGCGGCCACGGGCCCCCTGTTCGACCAGCTCCCGCAGATGCGAGATCGCACTCCTTCCCGGTGGCAATGGAACATTGGGAAAGCGGTACCCCAGATCCTCGAGCGTGAACTGGCACTGCTCGGCGATGCGGCGCGTGTTCCGAACGGCCTCGGGCACATCGCAGAACAGCGCATACATTTCCTGTGGAGTCTTGAGGTGCCGTTCTGCATTCGTGACGAGGCGACGCCCTGCGGCGTCGAGCGTCGTCTTCAAACGAAGACACGTGAAGACATCGAGCAAACGGCGATCTTCTGGCCGTGCATGCTGCACATCGTTCGTCGCAACGAGCGGAACCCTAGCCTGCTCGGCCATCGCGATCAGCCGCCGCGTGAGCCGCTCTTGTCCTCGCTCGAGATGGCGATGGATCTCGACATACAGCTGCCCGACGTCGAACATCGACTGCAGCCGGTCGAGTCGTGCAAGCGCATCCGGATCCTCGGCTGTACTCAGCATGGCATCTTCGCCCCCAGGAGCCATGGCGATCAAGCCGCCGGCATGGGCCTCGAGGTCATCCCATCCAAGCTCGCACCGCCCCTTCGGCGCTCGCATCTTTCCGCAGGTAATGAGGCGACAGAGATTGCGGTAGCCACGGCGATCGGCGACAAGCAACCCCAAACGGTGACCGGCAATGGCCACGTCGGCCCCCACCAACGCCCGCATGCCCGCCGCGCGGGCGGCACGAAACGCGCGTGGTGCCCCATACACGCCGTCGCGATCAACGATCGACATCGTGTCGTAGTGTAGAGACTCCGCTCGTGCGACGAGATCCTCGGGAAGCGAGGCGCCAGCAAGAAAACTGAACGCGCTTCGCGCTCGCAGCTCCACGTAACAGTCGACGTCAGTCATACACGCCGTCGGCCAACCAACACCCGGAGCGCACGTCTCGATGGATGCGATAGACGCCCCCGTCGGTCAGCTCGACGTCGTAGTACTCGCGAGCATAGGGATCGTCAGTCCACCATTCTCCCCGTACGCGCCATGGGCCACCCCAATGCACCACGCGTCCGCCGAAGCCATCACCTCGCACGTAGTCGAGACGACCCCTGCTCTCAAAGACCTCCAGCGATACCGGCGGACGAAACGCCCGCAGCGCCAAGTAAACGGTCGTTCGAGTAACCGGGGCCGTTGAGCCAGCATTAGCCGTGGAGCGATTCGAGGCTACGCCTAGGAATCGCCCCACCTCCACAGCCTCTGGACGATGGGAATCCGTGCAGCGCAACACACCCACTCGATCCGGACCGCAAAGCGTGGCCAACTGCGCGAGGACGGCTGCCAACGCAGCGGGAGCAGGACCCGCTGGACGAAGGATGTCGAGCTGCGTCGTAGATATTCGTGTTGCCCCTCCCGCCACGACGATCTTGGTGATGGCTCGCGCGGGGGGTTGTGCCTCCAACTGTGCCCGTACCAAGGTTAGAAGCACTTTGTGATTGGTCGTCGGGGCAGCGGCAACGATGGCTCGGAGATCCCGCCCCCCGTTTTCGAGCTCGAAGCCGACCTCGATTCGATGACAACCAAGACCATACATCTCGATCCGGCATGCCACGCTTTCGATCATTCGGCGAAGCACGAACACCAAAGGCTCGAGCCGATCTATTGCGTATTCGAGATCGAGACTGTCCTCGAACGTCATCGGCATCTTGCGTCCAGCGAGCGCAGCATCGTCCTCACCGCGCGCGCGCCGTAGAAGGATCGCACCGATAGGTCCGAGTCGGTGTGCAACAGCTCCAGCGGGAAGCGCGACGAGATCTCCGATGGAACGTATTCCCCAACTGGCCAACGTTGCGGCACTGGCGGAATCAGGATCCAGCAATGACACGGCCTGGCACGCCAAGAACGACTGCGTCTGGCCGGCGGGAATGATGCGAACACCTCGACTCGACCGTGCGGCCACCGACGCAGCGAGCTTCGAATCGGCCATGCCGATCCATGCCGGCAACCCGCAGCGCGCAGCGCGCGCTGCGAGGACAGTCGCGAGCTCGGACTCAGACGCCCACAACGTCTCGCTTCCCTCGCAGTCCAAGAATACGTACCCGTGGGCGTCGACTTCGACACGCGGGCTCACCGTTCCTGCTACGTCGGCAAGCGTAGTCATCGCGGCGCTGAGCGCCTCGGCTGAAACCTGGCGTATCGTCAGGACATCACACACGGCGAGTGCTTGCGTCGCCCTCATTCCAACGACAACGCCAGCATCGTGGGCATGAATGGATATCGCGACCACGGTACTTCGCGGCCCCCTCCCATCGGCAAGCGCGAGTGGAAGGACGGCCAACTCTGGCTCTAGGCGAAGATGCGCCCTGAGCGACAGGTCAGGGACCCAGAGGCAGGCGATACGTGGCATGCAGTCATGCCTTCGTCGCGAATAGCTCGACGGGGATCGTCGGCTGCGGTCCGAACTTGAAACGCCGAACCCATAGGGCACTCGTGGCGCCTTCAAAGATGGGACAAGGTCCGCGTTCCCCTGCGAAGACACGACGGTGCGGGCAAGCCTCGAGCGAAAGCGTGGCAAATGCCCCGGCGACGTCGACTGCCCCGATCACGACGATCGCAGCGTTGCGACATGCTGCAGCACGGCCCATTCGCAACCATGCCGATGTCGGTACTACCGATCTCGCGAGAGAGGGATCATCCAAATCGAGCACTACGACCCGAAATCCCCCGGCATTGACCACCTGCTCTGCGGCGCGAAAGGCCCCGATACGATCGACTGGCGATACCCATAGCATGCGCTCAAGGTCGATTCCGGCCGTACGCGCGCAATCCGGATCGAACGCATTCGGAAGGTCGATCCACGCAGCAAATTCCCCTGCATGGGTCACGGTTGAGATTAGCGTCTGCGCAATGGTGGTTCGTCCCGAAGAAACGCCCCCAAAGATCTCCGTAATGGCGCCACACGGCAGCCCACCGCCTAGGATGGCGTCCAGTGTGGGGAGGACAAGAAGCCCAAGGCGCGGAAGATCATGAGGGCGAGGATACGTAACTATCTGAAAACTTTGGGTCGATGATTGCTGCACATTTTCAGATTCGCCTTATTTTCGCCTTAGTGCAACCGGAGCGTCGCTCATTCGAGATGAGTATCTCCAACCACGGGACAATCATCCGCAGGCGAACGGTCGACTCGAACCACCGTCCAACCATCGTCGTCCACGTCGGACCGCAAAAACTCGACGGCAAAGCCAACCAACAGCACGCTTCCCTCGTCGTACCCAAAGAGCCATCGCTCCTTGAGGGGAGTCGGATTCAGCTTACACAGGAATCCGTCCATCAACTTTCTCTGCCCCCGCTCGCCTCCTGCTTCCCCCTCTTCGACCGCAATCACGGCACCCATCGCGCCCTGCACGGCCCCAGGAGACATCTCCTTACGTACCCCTTGGACTCTTTCACGGGCACGGTCATATGCGAGCCGACTCCGCGATCGGCGCTCCGCCTCGGAAATCTGCTTCACCGGCTGTCGGTCGAGCGCATACCGACCCATACACCCCCAAAGCACGAGGATCATCGTCACGCATACTGCGCCAGAAAAACTCTTGCGTCTCAGAACCCTCATGCACTCTCCCAGAGCCTCGACCTTCGCTGTTTTCCAAAATGAGAAAGGCTCGGAACCTTTCTAGGTTCCGAGCCTTTCGATGAGATCCGGCGGCGTCCTACTCTCCCACGTGGCGACCACGCAGTACCATCGGCGCTGGAGGGCTTAACGGCCGTGTTCGGGATGGGAACGGGTGTGACACCTCCGCCATTGCCACCGGAAACTAATCCACGTGAATCCTCCCGAGCTCCAAAACCCAGCTCGGTGATCGATCCACGTGTACGGGTAATCGGTGAATGCAAGCGCGATGATTGCTCAAGGAGAAAATAAAGTGGTCAAGCCACACGGCCAATTAGTACCGGTTAGCTTCGCCCATTGCTGAGCTTCCACACCCGGCCTATCAACCTCGTCGTCTACGAGGGGCCTTCAGGGGCCTTGCGGCCCGGGATTCCTTATCTCGGGATGGGCTTCCCACTTATATGCTTTCAGCGGTTATCCCTTCCGCACATAGCTACCCGGCGGTGCCACTGGCGTGACAACCGGAACACTAGCGGTGCGTCCAACCCGGTCCTCTCGTACTAAGGTCAGCTTCCCTCAAGAATCCTGCGCCCACGGCGGATAGGGACCGAACTGTCTCACGACGTTCTGAACCCAGCTCGCGTGCCACTTTAATCGGCGAACAGCCGAACCCTTGGGACCTGCTCCAGCCCCAGGATGTGACGAGCCGACATCGAGGTGCCAAACCTCCCCGTCGATGTGAACTCTTGGGGGAGATA
>CAZWAX010000225.1:0-9488 GCA_964631985.1 uncultured Polyangiaceae bacterium
CGCTCGAGCGCCTGTTCGGGGAGGCGCATCTCTATTTCTACGATGCCATCGCCCCGATCGTGAGCAGCGACTCGATCGACATGACCGTCGCCTACAAGGCGTCCCGCTACGGCAAAGGCGGGGACGACTACATCAATTGCCCGATGACGCGTGAGGAGTACTACGCGTTCGTCGACGCGGTGCTCGCCGCCGAGAAGGTACCCGCGAAGCAGTTCGAGCGCACCGTCTACTTCGAGGGCTGCATGCCGATCGAGGAGATGGCACGTCGCGGCCGCGATACGCTCGCGTTCGGGCCGATGCGGCCGGTGGGTCTGATCGACCCGCGCACTGGCGTCCGGCCGTTCGCGGTGGTGCAGCTCCGTCAAGACGACGTCGAGGCGCGGCTGTTCAACATGGTCGGTTTTCAAACCAAGATGACGTATCTCGAGCAGCGGCGCGTCTTCCGGATGATCCCCGGCCTCGCGGGCGCCGAGTTCGTGCGGCTCGGAAGCCTGCATCGCAACACGTTCGTGGATTCGCCGAACGTGTTGCTGCCGACGCTGCAATTGCAGCAGGCGCGGACGACGTTTCTCGCGGGGCAGATCATCGGCGTCGAAGGCTACGTCGAGTCCGCGGCTGCCGGTCTGCTCGCGGGCATCAACGCCGCGCGTCTGCTCGGGGGGGTGCCCCTCGTCACGCCGCCGGCGACGACGGCACTCGGCTCGCTGCTCGTCTACGTGACGCAGCAGGGGCGAAAGAATTTCCAGCCGATGAACGCCAACTACGGGCTCTTCCCGCCACTCGCGGGTCGCGCCCGTGGACGCGACAAGAAGCTGAAGCTCGCCGAGCGGGCGCTTGCCGACTTCGATCGATGGGCGCTCGCGGAGCATTTGGTGACGTCCGCCGCATCCTCCGTGTCCGCGCACGAGGCCGTGTAGGCCCTCGCGCGGGGTGTGACGTATCGTCTCGGCGAGCTCGCATGACCGCTCCGATCGATACACCGCGTGTTGCCGGTCGCGATGAGTCCCGCGCCCTCGTCGCACGTCTGACGACCGTCTGGCCGGGGGGCGCGGTGCCGGACGACGTGGCTGCCGCGCTCGGGGCGGTGCCGGATCCCGCGCTCGCGGTCGCCAGTCTCGGCCGGCTGCGCGATGCCGAGCCGGAGACGTTGGCGACGGTCGCCGCCGATCCGACCGCGCGCGTCGCCCTCGTGCGGTTGCTCGGGGCCAGCAGCTCGATAGTGCGATGGCTGATCGCCGAGCCGACGCGCTTGCCCGTGGTGCTCGGCATGGCCGAGCGCGGGACGGCCATTCCCGTGCTGGAGCCCCGGCCCGCACCGCCGGAGAATCCAAGCCCCGAGACGCTCGCGCGCCTGCTCCGGGCGTTCAAGCGACGCCGCGTCCTGCTGATCGCCGCCCGCGATCTGCTCGCGGAGAGCACGCTCGTCGAGACCATGAACGAGCTGTCGCGGCTCGCCGAGGATGCGCTCGAGGTGGCCGTGCACGCCGTGCGGTCCCGGCTCGTCGCCGCGCACGGCGACGTGCTCGGCGACGACGGCACGCCGCTCGGCTTTTGCGTGCTCGGCATGGGGAAGCTCGGCGGCGGCGAGCTCAACTTCAGCTCGGACATCGACCTCGTCTACGTGTACGCCGACGGCGGTGCCGGCGAGAGCCGGGGTGGACCCCGCGGCGCGCTTTCGACGCGCGAGTTCATGAGCCGGCTCGCCGAGGGGGTCACCAAGGCGCTGCATCAGTCGACCGACGAGGGGTTCGTGTTCCGGGTCGACCTGCGCCTCCGCCCGGAAGGCACCAATGGCCCGATCGTCAACACGGTTGCCAATGCCCTCTTGTATTACGAATCCTGGGGGCAGACCTGGGAGCGCGCGGCCTACCTGAAGGCGCGCCCGGTCGCCGGCGACCGGGCCGTCGGCGTGGCGCTCCTCACCGAGCTCGAGCCGTTCGTGTACCGGCGCTACCTCGACTACGCGACGCTCGAGGACCTGAAACAGATGAAGGCGAAGGTCGCGCGCGCGCTCGCGGCGGGTCCGGAGAAGGGCATCAACGTGAAGCTCGGCCGCGGTGGCATCCGCGAAGTCGAGTTCGTGATCCAGAATCTGCAGCTCATCCACGCCGGCAAGGACGAGCGCATCCGCGAGCGCAACTCGCTGACGGCGCTCGGACGGCTGGTGGAGGCACGCTACCTCCCGGCCGACGAGAGCACGCGGCTCGCGGACGCCTATCGCTTCCTCCGTGACGTCGAGCACAAGATCCAGCTCGTCGACGAGCGCCAGACGCAGGTCATCCCAGCGGGGGAGGGCGAGGTGCAGCTGGCGCGCCGCCTCGGGTATCGCGACGACGACGCCGGCGCGGCGCTTGCGGCGTTCCGTGCGGATCGCGAGCGGCACATGGAGGCGGTCGCGGCGTCCTTCGCGGCGCTCTTCTACGGCGCGGAAGCAAACCGCACCGAGAGCGACGACGGCCGCTACACCGCGCTGCTCGCCGGTCTCGACGGCGATCCGGCCAAGGCGGAGCAGGAGCTCGCCGCGCTCGGATTCGCTGACCCACGGTCGGGTCGCGAGCACCTGCTGCTGCTCCGCGACGGCGCGCCAACCTCGCGGGCACACCCCCGCCGGAAGCGGTTGTTGCTCGCGGTCGCGCCGACGTTGCTCGGGGAGGTGACGCGCGCGCCGGATCCCGATCTGGCGCTCCGCCATCTCGCCGGCTTCGTCGCCGCGATCGGCGCGCGCTCGAGCTTCCTCTCGCTCCTCGCGGAGAATCCCGCGACGCGCCGGGTACTCGTGCGTCTCTTTGGCTCCAGCGAGTTCCTGTCGCAGATCCTCATTCGCCACCCCGAAATGCTCGACAGTCTGGTGCGGGCCGATCTCGTGCGTCTCGACATGCCGATCGATGCCCTCACGGCCGAGCTCGCCAGCGTCATCCAGGCAACCGACGGATACGAGGGACGGCTCGATGCCCTACGCCGCTTCCGCCACGAGCAGTTCCTGCGCATCGGCATCAACGATCTCGACAACCTGCTGCCGTTCCACGCCGCGAGCAGCCAGCTGAGCGACCTCGCCGACGTCTGTCTGGACGCGGCGTGGCGGGTGGCGGAAGGGGAGACCTGCCGGCGCTACGAGATCGACGCGCCGCCGGGCCGGTTCGCCGTGGTGGGACTCGGGAAGCTCGGCGCGCGCGAGCTCACGTACAATTCCGACCTCGACCTGATCTTCGTGTACGTCCCGTCGGCGAATCCGGCGGGACCGGTCTCGGTGCACGAGTTCTTCACGAAGCTCGCGCAGACGCTGATGACCACGCTGCAGGTGCGGACGCGGGAAGGACGGATGTACAGCATCGACACCCGTCTGCGGCCGTCGGGCAATCAGGGACCCTTGGTGTCGTCGCTCGACTCGTTCGCCCGGTATCACGCCGAGAGCGCCCAACTGTGGGAGCGCCAAGCGATGATCAAAGCCCGGGGCGTCGCGGGGGAGCCCGCGCTGCTGCGGGAGGTGGAGGCGATCATCGAGCGCTTCGTCTATGCGCACCCGCTCAGCGCGGACGAGGTCGCGGAGATCCATCGCCTGCGGATGCGGCTCGAGCGCGAGCGCGCGGGGGACGAACGGGCCGAGTTCAACGTCAAGACGGGACGGGGCGGGCTCCTCGACATCGAGTTCATGGTGCAGATGGAGCAGCTGCGCCACGGGACCGACGTCGTCCCGGTGCGGCAACGAGCGACGCGGCATGCGCTCGCTGCGCTGGCGTCGGCGGGTGTCGTCCCGGCCGCCGAGGCGGCGACGCTCGAGGAGAGTTACGCGTTCCTCCGCTCGCTCACCAACCGCTTGCGCATCGAGCGCGATCAGTCCGTGGAGTCGATCGAACGCGAAGGCTATAGGCTCGCCGCCCTCGCGCGGCGCCTCGGCTATGCGGGCGCGAGCGACGCGGTGGCCCGGCGCCTCCTCGCCGACTATGGCCGGCACCGCGAACAGGTGCGCGCGCTCTACGTCCGCTGGTTCGGCGTCACGGCCTGAGCCGACCCGCGAAGCCGTCGCACCCTTCACCCTTTTTCGCTCGGAGGCCCACCCCAACACGGGATTGTCGGTTTTGCACCGCCACCCGTAGGGTTGCGCCGACTGACAGATCCCCACGCGTGCCGACTCAATTCCATCGGGCGCCGGACAACCGAGCGAGAAGGAGTCCCCCATGAAAGCGGCGACCTGCACGCTGATCGGAATCGTCTGTGGTGCCGTGATTCTCGGCCCCGCCCCAGCCGCGCTCGCGACCCCCGTGGCGTGCCAGCGCGAGATCTCCAAAGGCTTCGCCAAGTTCACGCAGGCCAAGATGAAGGCGCTCGGCCGCTGTCACGACGCCGTGCTGAACGGCAAGACCGCGGGCCCGTGCCCCGACGGCAAGGCCGGGACCGTCATCGCCAAGGCGCACGCGAAGCTGCGGAGCGGCATCGACAAGAAGTGCGGCGGGAGCGACAAGGTCTGCGGCTCGGGGACCGACGAGACGCTGGCCTCGATCGGGTGGGACGTCGGGGCGTGTCGCAACTTCGAAAGCGGATCGTGCACCAATACGATCGACGATTGCGGCGACGTCGCCGATTGCCTGGCCTGCGTCGGCGAGGCGGCCGTCGATCAGGCGGTCGGGCTCTACTACGACGATCTCGCGGCCACCTCCGACGGCGTCGTCGAGCGCTGCCAACGCGAGATCGGCCGGAGCGCGTCGAAGGCGTTCGCCGCCGAGGCCCGCGCACTGCAGAAGTGCGCCGATGCCCGCTTGAAGGGCAGCGCCACCTCGTGTCCCGATCCCAAGACCAACTCGCTGATCGCGCGCGCGCGCGCCAAGGCCGTCGCGAAGATCTGTCAGGTCTGCGGCGGCTCCGACGGCGTCTGCGGCGGCACCGGTGATCTGACGCCGGCGACGATCGGCTTCGCGCCGACCTGTCCGGCGGTGACGGTTCCCGGCGGGACGGCGTGCGGCGGTCCCGTCGACGACCTGCAGGGGCTCGTGAGCTGCGTCAGCTGCGTCACGTCGTTCAAGGCCGACTGCACCGATGCGATCGCGGTGCCGGGGCTCGAGGCGTACCCCGCGGCGTGCAACGCCAACCCCGAGGCGACGCCGACGAGTGGCCCGGTCGATCCGACCCCGACGCCGACGCCCGTGCTTTGCGGCAACGGATCGATCGACGCCGGTGAGGACTGCGACGGCTCGAGCGCAGCCGCCTGTCCCGGTTTTTGCACGGCGTCCTGCCAGTGCCCGGCCGCGTGCACGCTGCCGGCGCAGATTCCGGAGGTCATGAACCTCGAGTATCTCCCCGGACTCGATTCCGACTCCGGATGGACGGGGATCGCCGACGACGTTCCATACGGCAACAACACGCCGTTCGGGGCCGCCCGACTCGCCAATTGCGACTGGAACCTCGAGTCACCGACGTGCGGGCAGTGCGACGTGATCGGCTCGACGCAGTATCGCGGGGCGACCAAGAACTGTCTCTGCACGAACATTGCCGATCGCGACGCGAGCTCACGGGCCGTCTGCGATCCCGAGGCGTCGAGCTGCGGCGGCGGCGAGACCTGTCAGTGCTACAACGGCGCGATCCTGCCGGTGTCCTCCGGCGGCGCGCCCGGGTGCATCGTCAACCGCTTCACGGCGCCCATCACCGGCACCGTGAACGTGTCGCTGACCGGACCGCACGCCGGCGAGCAGGATCTCGCCATCCGCGTCGAGTCGGCGGTGCACAACGGTCTCGGCATCGCGCGTCCCTGTCCGCAGTGCATCGGCGATCCGGTCTTCCGTGACGGCCTCAAAGGCGGGACGTGCGACGTCGGCCTGCGCGCCGGACAGCCCTGCGACGTCGCGGGGACGCATGACCTCTTCAGCACCGTGACCTTCGATTGCCCGCCGTTCGTCGCCGCCAACATCGGCTACCTCGACATCCGGGCGCCGCACGAGACCACGGGGACGAGCACGCTGACGCGCGGCACGCGGTGCACCGGTCAGCCCGGCGCCGATTGCGCCTGCAGCACCTGCGCGACGGCGGCAGCCGAACCGTGCAATAGCAACGCCGACTGTCCCGGCGGCGCGACCTGCGGCGGGAGACGGTGCATCACCGGCCCCAACAACGGCACCCCCTGCAGCAACAATTCCGAGTGTGCGGGCGGCTTCTGCAACCGTCCCGGCGAGCCGAGCAAGCAGAACTCCTGTCTCGACCAGATCTGCTCCCCGAATCCCAGCGATCCGAACGGACCCGACGAAGGCATTTGCGAAGGCGGCCCCGTCGATCGCTTGTGCAGCATCGAGACGTTCCGATCCTGCACGGCGGACGCCGAATGTGCGTGCCCGGAATGCGCTCCCGGCCAAGTCTGCACGGTCGTTCCCCGCCAATGCTTCCTCGATCCGATCGTGCGGACCGGTGAGCCCGGCGTGCAGACGGCGATCGTCGGCGGAACCTACTGCATGACGCCGGTCACGAGCTCCTCGATCAACTCGGTGAGCGGTTGGCCCGGGCCGGGCACGGTGCGGATTCCGCTGAAACGCTTCTTCGGTCCCGCGAGCTGCGGGAATGGCACCCTCGACGCCAACGAGACGTGCGATCTCGGTCAGGACGGCGCCTGTCCGGGCGAGTGCCAACCTGATTGTAGGTGTCCCGGCGCCGCGACGTGTGGCGACGGCCTGGTGAACCAGCCGAGCGAGCAATGCGATGGCATCGACTCGGCCTCGTGTCCGGGGCAGTGCCAACCGGATTGCACGTGCGGCGGGGCTGCGTGCGGCGACGGCACGACGGAAGGCGCCGAGCAGTGCGACGGTGCCGACGACACGGCATGTCCCGGGGCGTGTCAGGGCGACTGCACCTGCGGTCCATTCTGCGGTGACGGCACCGTCGACGGCGGAGAGGAATGTGACGGAGCCGGATCGGTGGCCTGTCCGGCGGCCGCCTGCCAGGGCGACTGCACCTGCGGCCCGTTCTGCGGCAACAACAACGTCGATCCCGGCGAGGAATGCGACGGCACGGGCACGGGCACGTGCACCGGCAGCTGTCAGTCCGATTGCACGTGCGCGCCAGTCTGTGGTGACGACCAACGGCAAACCGGCGAGCTCTGCGATGGCACGGACGACAGTCTCTGTCCGGGGAAGTGCAGCAGCGTCTGCACGTGCCCCGGTCTCGGCGAGGTCACGTTCAGCGTGAAGCCGGGCGCCGATCTCGATGCCGGCTGGTCGGGCGTCGCCAACAATTTCCAGCTCCAGACCGGCTCGATCATCCGCGGCGAGCTCTCGGGTTGCGACGGACAGAGCGACATGAGTTGCGAGCTCTTCGGCAACGTCGGCTCGTTCTGCTCCGGCGATCCGAGCCGCTCGTGCACCGCCGACGACCAGTGCAGTGGGGCGGGGACGTGCACGATCAGCTACTACGGGCCGCCGCTCCCGGCCTCGGCGGGCGGTGTGCCGGCGTGCGTGCTCATCCGCTTCGCGACCGACGCGACCGGTACCTACGATCTCGCGACCGGCGCGGCGAGCATGAACCTCACGTTCAACGCGCTCGCCTTCCTCGGCGTCTCGGTCAGTCAGCCGTGTCCGATCTGTGATTGCGGCGAGGCGAATCTCGCCGATTGTCAGATCGGTGATGCCGGTGTGTGCGCGGGATCGGGTGTCATCGGTAGTCCGCCCTGCACCGTGCAGGGGAACGGTCCCGGCGGCCCGACCTCGCTGCAGTGTCCGCCGAGCTCGTCGTTGAACGTCTCGGGCGGCGGTCTCGTCCTGCCGGTCGCGCCGCTCACGACGGGCACGGTGACCACGCCCTCGAGCCAGCCCTGCGACGGCGCCGGTCATACCGACGAGGGTTGCTTCTGCGACGGTCAGCCGCAACCGACGGCCTGCCTCAACGGCTGCGACGGCGGCAGCAATGACGGCGGCGCGTGTGACAGCGACGCCGACTGTCCGGGAGCGGGTGCCGGCGCGTGCAAGGCGCTCTGCCGGCAGATCGCCGGTGCGGCCGTCGGGGAAGCCGAGTGTCTGGCGGGCCCGGTCGATCGGACCTGCGCCGGGGCCCCCGAGATCTCGTGTACCAACGACGGCGGCTGCCCGAGCGGCGAGGGCCCGTGCGTGGCGAACAACCGGCGCTGCTTCCTCGATCCGATCGTACGGCAGGGCATCTCGAGCCCGACCGACAACGCGCTGGTGGCGACCTTCTGTGTCGCCGAGACCGGCTCGTCGACCATCAATACCGTGGCCGGCCTCCCGGGTCCGGGATCGATCGGGATCCCGAACGTCGTGGATGCCCGCCTCTGCGGCGACGGGACGGTCAATCGCTCGCAAGAGGAGTGCGACCGGGACGACGACGCCAACTGCCCCGGGACGTGTCTCCCGAACTGTCTCTGTCAGCGCACCTGCGGCAATGACACGATCGAGTTCGGCGAGCAGTGCGACGGCACCGCCGACGCGGCCTGTCCCGGCCAATGCGAAGACCCGTCGTCGGAGAACGCCTGCACCTGTCCGCCGGTATGCGGCGACGGCTTCATCGGGGGCGGCGAGCAATGCGATCCCGGCGGGGTCGGTGGCACGCCGCCGGCCGACGACGATCTCTGTCCGGGGATCTGCACCGGGTGTCAGTGTCCGGTGCAGGTGCCGCAATGTCTGAACAACCAGCTCGATCCCGGCGAGGTCTGCGACGTCCCGGCGATCGGCTGCGGGCCGCTGCAAGTCTGCGCCGGGTGTCTCGCTTGTCTGCCGCCGCCCGACGTGTTGCCGCCGATCTCGGGCATCTGCGGCGACCTCAACATCACGCCCGGTGAGGTGTGCGAGCTGCCGGCGCAAGGATGTCCGGCGGGGAACCTCTGCAACCAGTGCACCTCGTGCGTGCCCGCGATCCCGTTCTGCGGCAACTTGAACATCGAGCCGGGCGAGGCGTGCGAGCTTCCGGCGCTCGGATGTGGTCCGCAGCAAATCTGCGCGCTGTGCACCGGATGCGTCGATCTGCCGATCACCATCTGCGGCAATCGGAACATCGAGCCTGGCGAGGTGTGCGAGCTCCCGCAGATCGGCTGCGGCTTGCTGCAAGGTTGCCTCCTCTGCCAGGCGTGCATTCCCTGAGGTGAGCGTCGACGCGGCGCGTGTGATCGCGAGATCGCACGCGCCGCATCCCAAATTGACAAGGTGAGGACCCTCCGATAGCTCTCGCCGGTCGGAGGCGCGGTGCAAAAAAGCGAACTCATCTGGCTCGATGGCGCGTTCGTCCCGTGGGACGAAGCCAAGGTTCACGTCCTCACGCACACGCTCCACTACGGGCTCGGTGCCTTCGAGGGCATTCGGTGCTACCAGACGAAAGACGGACGATCGGCCGTTTTTCGCTTGCACGAGCACACCCGCCGGCTGTTCGGCTCCGCGCACATCCTCGAGATGTCGATCCCCTTCGCGCCGGCGGCGATCGACGAAGCCTGTCTCGACACCATCCGGCGGAACAAGCTGCGCGAGTGCTACATTCGCCCGCTCGTCTTTCTCGGTGACGGCGAGATG
>CAZWAX010000226.1:0-9479 GCA_964631985.1 uncultured Polyangiaceae bacterium
TCGGCTACAGCCACCGCTTCCGGAAGACGATCTGGCTCGCGATCGAGCGCATCCGGACCGTCACCAAGCTGCCGAACCGCTTCGACTATCCGGCGGGCTACAGCCCCGAGAAATACACCGAGGGCATGTTCGGCATCATCGAAGGGCCCGAGACCACCGTGGAGCTGCTGCTGCACGGCAAGGAGACGACCGCGTTCCTGGCGTCGCGTCGCTTGCACCCGACCCAGCGGTTCACGCCGCGGCCCGACGGCACGACGCTGCTCACCATGAAGGTCCGCGGCACCGCCGAGCTCTCGAGCTGGATCCTGAGTCAGAGCCCGTGGGTCGAGGTGCTGAAGCCGGAGGCGCTCCGCGACGAGGTCGCGACCAGGCTCCGCGACGCCACGCGCCGCTACGGCCCGCCGCAGGGCGGCGCGCGACGGAACGCTCCGCCGCGCGCCCGCTCGTAGCATCCGGCTCAATCGTTGCTGCAGACGCCCCAGGTGCCACCGAGCTCGGGGTTGCGGCTCGTCTCGCAGGCGCTCGTGCCTTTCACCTTGGGGAAGAGATCCGACGCGACGTCGGCGCATTCGTCGGTGATGCCGCACGCGGCGTTGGTGCCGTTGCCGGTCGCCGTCGCGTCGTGCAGCTGGGCTCGCACCCCGCGGATGCCGTCGAAGCCGTTGCCGGTCACGATCGACAGCTTCATCGCCTTGGCGGTCTTGTCGCTGTCGATCCCGTTCCCGCCGTTGCCGGTCACGGTCGACCCCTTGACCGTCGCCGACCCGTCGGTGCGCACGCCGTCGCCCGCGTTGCCGGTGATGGTCGCGTCGGTGATGGTCGCCGTGGTCTTGCTGCGCACCCCGTCGCCGCCGTTCGCCGACACCGTCGCACCCGCGACCTTGGCGGTCTTGTCGGTCCGGACGCCGTCGCCGCTGTTCCCTGTGACCACCGCGCCGGCCTCGACGCGCGCCCCACGGTCGCTGCGGATGCCATCGCTGCCGCCGGTGACCGTGCCCGGACCGACCACGCGACACGCGCCGGTCTCACACCGGACGACGTCGAAGCCCGGGGCGCCGGTGAGGACGAAGCCGTTCAGCAGCAACGTGCCCGTCAGCTTCACGGCCTCGCCGGCGCTCGCCGCGCAGTCGAGGTTGGCCGTGAGCTGCCCCGTGCCGTGGACGACCTGCCCACAGGTTGTGACCGGAATTGGTGTGGCCGCGAAGGCCGTGGCAGCAAAACCCGTCGCGAGGACGGCCGTAGCCGCCATCAAAGCTCTCGTGATGCTCATGTGCATACCCCTCCTGTCGTCTGACGTTTCGCAAGACTCGTGCCTGCTTCCGGCACGGAAAAATCGGTGGCGGTTCGCACGTCCGTGCGTTCCTGGTGCGTCCGCGTTCCCGCTCCGGGGAAGCATTCCGGAGCGGGCATTCTCGATTCTCGGAAGCTCACGGCGCCCGTACCCGATAGATCGTGACGTCGTCATCGACGTAGGCCCGCTCCATCCGAGGGCTGCGGTCGGCGTGGGCGATGAACTCGGTGTGCTCGTTGTCGGTGAAGGCCCAGGCGGATTCGAACTCGTCGGCGATGACGGGACCCGGGTCGGCCACCTCGCCGCGCGTCACCGCGACCCACCGATCGTAGCGCCGCGGATCTCGCAGCCGCATGAAGTCGGGGTCGAGACCGACGAGGTAGGTGTTGTGGGTGTTGAAGAAGAAGAGCGGCGGGAAGTCGTCCCAGTCGGTGTGGAACACCCGTGACCCCGCGGGCGTGTGCGAAGCGAGCCAGCGCGCGCCCCCCTGGTACCGCGCCGTCGACGGTTGCCCGCGCACCTCCTCGCGCGCCGCCATGAGCGTCATCTGCAGCATCGACGCCACGGCGATCCCCGCGCACACGGCGAGCGCCAGACGGCCCTCCGTCCACTCGATGCGACGGAGGTCCAGGCGCGCCAGCGGCTCCTTGAGGGTGAAGGCGAGCGCCAGCAACGCCGCGGGCGGGAAGTACTCGACGAAACGTCGCGACTTGAGTAGCAGCACCAGATACAGGGTGGCGGTCAGCGCCCAGAAGAGCCGGTCGGTATCGCGGCCCCATTCCTCCCGATTGGTGAGCGCCAGCGCCAGCAGGTAGGCGACGGCCGCCCCCGGGAGCAGCGTCACGAGCGCCCACGACGAATACGGCAGCCACTCCGTGCCGACCGAGGTCGCGTAGTCGGCGACGAGAATCTTCGGCGCGATGTGGTTCCAGAGAAACAGTACGTTGCTCGGGAAGTACGGGTTCACGACCAGCGCGAAGCCGATGCCGGCGGCGGCGCCGAGCGCCAGCCGATACTCCAGCCGGTGACGCGTGATCGCGTGCGCAAGGATTCCCACCGCCACGAGCGGGACCAGGATCGGGAAGGCGTTGTAGGTCCAGACGAACACGGCGCTGACGATCGCCAACCCGACGGGGCTGCGTCTCATCAGCATGTGGAACGTCAGGAGTTGGAGTGCGACGCTCAGGCTCTGCCCGCGCGCCATGCTCATGCGAAAGAGGAAGGGGCTCGCGGACGCGAAGAGCAGCACCATCCAGAGCAACGGGAAGCGGACGCCGTGCCACGTCAGCACCAGGACGAACGTGGTCAACGCCAGGGCCGCGAAGGCAACGGCGGCCAGCTTACCCGCGAGCGCCTGGTCGGCGAGGAGCGTGAACGGCGCCTGCAGCACGTGTAGCAGCAGGTGATGATCCGTGAAGTGCGCCGGATCGAGGATCGTGAGGGGGAGCCACGGGAAAGCGACCGGCACACCCTGTTCGCGGATCAGCGCCGCCATTCGGAGGTGATAGTAGCCGTCCGGATCGACGAGGTGGGGACTGGCGAACTGCACGTACGCCAGTCCCGCCGCCGACAGCACGAAAGCCGCCAACGCTCGCACCACCGTCGAGGATCGCATCCGGAACGCCAGACCCGCGAGCGCGTCCCGTCCGAAGCCGAAGGGTCGGGACGCGCCGTGATCGAGCACGGAGTCGTGCGCGGCGCTCATCGCCGCCCGTGGCCACCGTGATCGTCGCTATTGGTGTTGTCGTTGGAGTTCCCGTTCGAGTTGGAATTGCCGTTCGAGTTGGAATTGCCATTGGCATTGGCATTCCCGTTGGTGTTCCCGTTCCCGTTGGTGTTCCCGTTGGTGTTCGTGTTGGGGTCCGGCAACGTCCCGCCACACGGGTTGGGGAGGCAGGACCCTGCTCCGAGGTTGATGCCCTGGACCGCCGCGCACTCTGCAGCGGTCCGGTCTTCACATTCGGGACCGGAATCGTCCGGGAGACAGCAGCGCACGTCGCTACCGGGAGCGCCCACATCGGCGCAGGGATTCGGCACGCAGGACCCGGCCCCCAGATCGATGCCGCCCCCGGCAACGCATTCCGCCGCCGTCCGATCCTCGCATTCCGTCCCCGAGTCGGCGGGCAGGCAACAGCGGACCTTGTTGGGGTCGAGATTGGCGGTGTCGATCGCCAACTGCAGCAATGCCGGGCCACCCGGACGGCTCACCACCACGACCAGGCCGCGCGGATCGACGCCGAGAAGCTGCCGCTTGTTTCGACCTCCCGAGTTGGAGTTCGCATTGGCGTTGCTGTTGGAGTTCGAGTTGCCGTTGGAGTTCGCGTTGGCGTTGCCGTTCGAGATGCGCGCCGTCTGGAACTCGGCCTTCCCGGATCCCCGCTGGTTGGTCGCGAGCTGGCCGATACGCACCCCGTCGAGGCTGACGTCATAGACGCCCTGATCGAGCTTGCGCACTTCGACCCGCAGCCGCGCCTCGAGCCGCCCGAAACGCTTGCTGATCTTCCGGATGCTCGTGGTGGCCCGGCCGGTCGCATCGGGATCCCCGCCGGTCGACACCAGGGTCTGCTTGATGGTGACGTTGATCTTGGACTTGGCCCCGACGTTGACCGCAACGGCAAGCCACAAGGCGATCGGCACCACGACGATGGCGAAACGAAGACTGCGACGGTTGTTGCTCATGTTCTGACTCCCCTCCTTCCCGCCCAAGCAGCAAGTCGCGTACCCGGACGCCGGTGGAGCGCCGGTCCCTTTTCGACCGGAGGGTTGGCGCACCCGGACACCAGCGGAGGGGGGACGTGGTGCGTGCTATCCCCCACCCGAGGGGCTTATCGCGCAGTCCGCAGGCTGCCTTCGCCCTCGCCCGTCGGCTCTACCCGCGCGAGCGGCAGCTCGATCGTGACCCGCGTGCCCTGCCCCACGTGGCTTTCGAGCGAGATCGTCCCGCCATGGCGCTCGACGATCTTCTTGGCCACCGCCAGGCCGAGGCCCGTGCCGTGCGCCTTGGTCGTGAAGAAGAGCTTGAAGACACGCGCCATGTTGGCTGGCGTGATGCCCGTGCCGGTATCGCTGATCGCGATGCGGAGATGGCGACCGTCGTCCGTCAGCTCCGCCGTGATCGTCACGTGCCCCCCGGGAGGCGTCGCGTCGACCGCGTTGGCCAAGACATCGAGCAGGACCTGCTCGATCTGCGCCTCGTCGAGCATGACGGCGGGGAGGTCGTCCCTCACGTCCACGACCAAGCCGATGCCGCCGCTCTCCGCGTGACTCCGCACGGAGGCGACGGTGGTCGCGACGAGGCGGTCGATGCGGCAGCGTTGCGGGTGGGGCTCGAACGGCTTGGCAAAGTTCAGCAGGGTCGAGATGCGAGCCTCGAGCTTGTCGGCCTCACCGATGATGTCGTCGACGTTCTGCCGCAACGGATGCGCGGCGGGGAGCTCGAGACCGGCGAGCTGCGCCGCCATCTTGATCCCGGCCACCGGGTTGCGAATGCCGTGCGCGACGGCCGCCGAGAGCTCTCCGATGGCCGCGAACCGCTCGGCCTCGATGAGGCGGGCCTGGGCACTCACGAGCTTGTCGTTGCTGCGCACCAGCAGCCGGATCAGCTCTTCGCGTTCCTCGAGTCGCTGCTCGAGCGCCCGCTGCGAGCCGCCGAGCTCGACGCGCATCTGCTCGAAGGCGCGGCCGAGCGTCGCGATCTCGTCCCGGCGCCATCCGACCTCGATCGGTTGCGAAAGATCGCCGCGCGCGACCGTCTCGGCGGCATCGGTGAGCTGCCGGATGGCGCGCACGAATCCGTTGACGATCGGCATCCCGATCGCGGCGAGCGCGAGCAGCAGGACCAGTCCGACGGCCCAGAGCGCGCCTTGCGATCGCCAGATGCGCCGCAGCCCGAGGGCCGGAGGCTGACCTGCGATCACGCGCCAGGGCGCGCTCGGCACCGCGACCTCGGCGCGCAGAGGATCGTCGGCGTCGGGCGCGCGCATCGCGACGCGCCCGAAGAGTCGGGTCGGATCGGTCGCAACCAGGACCGTCCCGTGCTGATCGACCACTTCGACGAAACGACCCTCGGTCGTCACGATCGAACGCAGCACGTTCGCAAACGGGCTCGCGGCGAAGTCGATCACGCCGCCGAGGACGCCCTGCACTTCGCCGACGCCATTGGCGATGGGGACCGCCAGCACGACGTGCGGCGGGGCGCCCAACGGGTCGTCCGTCAGCACACCCGACACGTAGCGCCCGGCCCCGCGCAGCACCTCGTCGACACCGGCGACCGTGCGCAGGTTGGCCTGCAGCCACGGCAAGCCCGGAGGCTCCGTCCACAGCACCACGCCCTCACGGTCGAGCAGGAATACGCCGCCGCTGAAGACGGCGGACTTGAAGAAGAGATAGTGCAACGTCGTCCAGGGCGGGATGTAGCCGTCGCGCGGCGCTTCCTGGATGGTCTGCAGCCCGTAGGTGAGCCCGGGGAGGTTCGAGACCGTCACGAGGCGCTGCATCCCGGCGTCGAGCCGCCCGTCGATCTCGGCGGCGACCAGGCGCGCGGTCTGCCGGAGACGGTCGTGCGCCTCGGAGATCTCCCGCTGCAACAGATGAACCGTGAACGCCCCGTACACCACCGACAGGACCAGCAGGTAGCCGAGGGCCAGCATCACGCTCTTGACGCGGATGCTCCACGCGCGCGGCGAGAGCGCCCGCCAGATCACGGGGTCCTACCGGCGCCCATGCTCGACGTCCACCGACAGGCTCCCGCTCGCGGGCACGTCGATCGTCTGGCGCAGCGACGACCACCCGCCCTGCCACAGTCGGAGCATGTACGCTCCCGCCGGCACACCGGCGATGCGATAGCGGCCATCCGGCGCCACGAGCGAGAAATACGGCGTGTCGAGGACCAGGATGCGCGCCTCCATCTCCATGTGGATGTTGCACAGCACCAGCACGTCCCCCGTCTCGGTGAGCGTCACGCGACGGGTGGCTCCGGGCCCGTAGGTGCCGAGATCGAACTTGGCCGCGACCGCCGACGGGCTGAAGACGTTGTGCTGCACGTCGTCGCTGTTGCTGAACTCGATCGTCGTCCCGCGCATGACCGGCAGGACCGCCGGCACGAACGTCAGATTCTTCTGATCCATCACCACCGGTGGACCGGGCGGCAGTGGCACCGCGCCGCCGACCGACTCGAGCACCACGACGGCGGCGCGCGTCGCATCGGCGACTATGCCCTCCACGTCCCCGGCCGCCACGGGCGGGACGCGGACGGTGGCTCCGAGCACCAGCACGACCGCGAGCCAGCGGCTCACCGCCGCACTCCGGGCTGGGTGGGTGCCAGGAAAGGCGGCGCGAGCGGCCAGAACGCCGTCGCCAGCCGCAGCGTACCAACCCACTCGTTGGTGGCTTGATTGCTCACCGTCTCGTCGTCGTGCCCGTACGTCACCTCGGCGATCAACCGGACGTTCTCGAGCGGCAGCCATTGCCACCCCGCCGTGACCTCGACCACCCGCCGTCGCACCTGCGTCGTGCCCCCCTGGCGCGTGTCGTCGAAGGTCTGCGTCCACACGTGCTCGAAGCGCAGCAATGCCAGGAGATCCTTGGTCACACGATAGTGCCCTTCGACGAAGCCCCCGTAGTACCAGAGCCCGCGATGGCGGTCGGTCGGATTCGATTCGTGGGCCGCGAGCAGCTGGCCGATGACATGGCCGCGCCGGCTGTAGATGTCGAGGTCCGGCCCGAAGTGAACGCTTTCGTTCCCGACGCCGTGGCCGGCGACGTCCGGGCTGTACGCGACGTACCCTCCGACACGTTGACCGCCGAGCTGCTGGCTCAGGCGGAGGTGAACGTCTTTGCTGGCGGCATCGTCGACGCGATTGTCACTGCCGTTGGTGAAGGCGACCGCCCAGCCGAGGCCGCGCTCGGGATGCAGGCCGGAGATCTCGGCACCGAGCTGGGTCTGGCCGAGCGTCGGCACGTCGTCGCACCGTCCGCCGGGCGGGTCGATGCCGAGGAGGGCACACCCCGTCGCGTCGTACGTGCGATACGACCGGACGGCGAGCCGATGGATCTGCGCCGAGGTGGCGAGCGGCAGCTCGTACCAACCGCCCTTGAGGTTCGCGAGCCAGCCGTACCGTTCGAGGTGCGCCACCACGTAACCCTGGTACGGCATCGTGTTGACGACGACCTCGCCGCTGTCCGCCTCCATCTCCAGCATCTCGTGATCGAAGAGAAACGCGAGATGGGGACCGAGTTCCCCACCCCCGAGCACCCGCAGAAAATCGAGGTTGACGTGCGTCCGGATCTCGTCCGCCTGCTGCGGCTCGTCGAGCGTCCCGACGTTGACGCCGCTGGCCAGGTAGATGGCCAGCGGCAGCGTGCCGGGGACGTCGAGGCCCGGACCGATCTTCAGCGGCGCCAGCGCGGGCTCGAGGCCGTGCAGCCCCTGCGCCCGGAAGCGCTCCCCGGCGGGATTCAATTGCGGGAAGACGGTGTGACAGGCGCCGCACGGCTTGTCGTACACGCGGGCGAAGACGGGGATCGCGTGCGCCGATCCGGGGATCGCCGTCATCAGGAGTGCCCCGCACCCGACGAGCCGCCGGAGTCTCGACCTGATCCCGCCGCGCATCTACCGCGAGCGCCTTACACCAGCGAGCCCGACCAGGGCGAACGGACCGTCCCGACGGAATCTTCTCTTTCTGGGCTAGCGGGCCGCGCTCGACAGTGCTACAGCAGCTACGCGCGAACGGTGTCGTGCTGGAGCGCCCCCGGGCGCCCGACGTGAAACCGCCGCCCCTGTTGTGCTGGTTTGGGCGGTAGCTTCATCCATTCACCGCTGAGAACGACCCCTGGAGGCAGACTGGCCGCAGGCGTGAGGCACGCCGCGGTCCCGGCTGCCCCCTCGAACCACGGAGGACAGACGCGATGCTCGGGAAGATTCAGGAGCTGCTCGGCACCCACGCCGATTCCTTGCTGAAGCACACCTGCACCACGATCCCCAAGGACCTACTGCACGCTCCCGGACCCGATTTCCTCGATCGCGTCTGGATCGACTCGGACCGCAAGCCCCCGGTCTTGCGCAATCTGCAAGCCCTGTTCGGCCACGGTCGACTGGCCGACACCGGCTACGTCTCGATCCTGCCCGTCGACCAGGGCATCGAGCACTCCGGCGGCGCGAGCTTCGCGCCGAACCCGATCTACTTCGATCCCTCCAACATCGTCGAGCTCGCAATCGAGGGCGGGTGCAACGGCGTCGCGAGCACGCTCGGCGTGCTCGGCGCGGTGGCAAAGCGCTACGCCCACCGCGTGCCGTTCATCCTCAAGTTCAACCACAGCGAGCTCATCACGTATCCGAACAAATTCGATCAGATCGTCTTCGGGAGCATGAAGCAGGCCTTCGACATGGGCTGCGTCGGCGTCGGCGCAACCATCTACTTCGGCTCCGAGAACGGCACCCGCCAGCTCGTGGAGGTCGCGCGCGCGTTCGAGCAGGCCCATGACCTCGGGATGTTCACCGTGCTCTGGTGCTACCTCCGCAACAACGCCTTCAAGACCGAGAAGGTCGACTACCACGAGTCGGCGGACCTCACCGGCCAGGCCAACCACATCGGCACCACGATCCAGGCCGACATCATCAAGCAGAAGCTGCCGACCAACAACGGCGGCTACACCGCGCTCAAGTACGGCAAGACCCACGACAAGGTGTACTCGGAGCTCTCGAGCGACCACCCGATCGATCTCTGCCGTTACCAGGTCGCGAACTGCTACATGGGTCGGAGCGGGCTCATCAATTCGGGCGGTGCGGCGGGCAAGAACGACCTCGCCGACGCCGCGTTCACCGCCGTCGTCAACAAGCGCGCCGGCGGCACCGGGCTCATCTCGGGCCGTAAGGCCTTCCAGAAGCCCATGAAACAGGGTGTGGAGATCCTGAACACGATTCAGGACGTCTACCTCTGTAAGGAGATCGGCCTCGCCTAGACAGCGCCGACGACGCGGGCGACGGCCCGAGGGTGCCGAGGGGGCCGGACTGCCGACTCCCGAAGGAACGCCCTCCTCCGGAGCGCCCGACGGTACCGCGGAGACGCGGGCCGCGGCCGAGCCCGGCGCGGGTGGAGGTGGCGTCGACGCACCTTCCGAGGCGGCGTCGGCCGGCGACGCGGCGTCGCGTCCGGGGGGCGGAGCACCGCGACCGCCCGGCTTTCGGCGA
>CAZWAX010000227.1:0-9411 GCA_964631985.1 uncultured Polyangiaceae bacterium
TGGTGGGCCCATTTTTTACGGTGCGCGAGGAGAAAGATTGGGAAATCAGATCGAGGTGTTGGTAAGCCTGCAGATCATCGATCTGCAGCTGCGCGAGCGGACCGACGCGATCGAAACGCTCCGCCGCGAGATGGCCGAGCTCGAAGATACAGTTGCCGAGCAGCGTCAGGCGCTCGAAGCGGTCCGCGCCGAGCGCGCCGACATCGAGTCGCGCCGGCGCGACATCGAAGGCTCCCTCGCCGACGAGGAAGTGAAGATGAAGGACCGGCGGATGCGCTTGAACCGCATCCGCAACGAGAAGGAAGCCTCCGCCGTGCGCCGCGAGATCGAGGTCGCCAAGGAGGGCACCGGACTCCTCGAAGAGAACCTGATGGGGATCTTCGATCAGCTCGACGGGCTGAAGGCGCGCGAGACCGAGCTCGCGGCCGCGTTCGAGGCGCTGGACGCCAAGCGCGCCAACGAAAAGGAGCGGGTCGACCTCGAGATCGACGAGCTCTCGACCGGTCTCGACGAGTCACGGGGCCGGCGCGAGACGCTCGCCGCCGAGCTCGAGGCTCCGCTCCGCCGGCAGTACGAGACCATCCTTTCGCGGAAACGGGGCCAGGCGGTGGTCGAGATCCGCGGCGGTACCTGTGAAGGTTGCCACATGCGCGTCGCCCCGCAGCTCGCCAACGAGATCCACCGCAACACGCGGGTGATCCAGTGCCCGAGCTGTCACCGCATCCTCTACGTCCGCCCCCCCGAGCCGGCACCCGCACCCGAGCAGTAGAATAAGGGGGATCTCTCCCCCTTCACGAAGCGCAGCAAAGCCGCGCTTCGTACATCCCCCGGCTCGCTGGCCGCTCGGCCGCGCGCGCCGCGCGCGGAGGGCATGCCCTGGTCCACCACAGCTTGCGGATCACGTGGGCGCGAGGCACTCTCTGGGTTCGAGAACGTCGGACCGGGCCGGACGGTCGCCGGGTGGGAGATCCCACCGGGAGGAAAGTCCGGACTCCGTAGGGCAGGGTGGCCGCTAACGGCGGCTCGTTGCGAGACGGGGAAAGTGCCACAGAAATGAGACCGCCGGCGGCTTCGCGCCGTCGGTAAGGGCGAACCGGTGAGGTAAGAGCTCACCAGGCCCCGGGGTGACCCGGGGTGCTCGGCAAACCCCACCCGGAGCAAGATCAAATAAGAGGGTTCGGCTGCCCGCCGCACGCCCTCGGGTATGGTCGCTTGAGCCGTCCAGCAATGGCCGGCCTAGAGGAATGACCGTCGGCCTTCCTTCGGGAAGGCGCACAGGATCCGGCTTATAGGCCCGATCCGACGCTCTCGAGGCTTCGCGAAGACCCCGTCCGAAGAAAATTTCAAGGCCCGCACATTTTTCTTGACAGCGGCTGACCAGTTGCTTAAAGACACCCGCTGGGTGGGGTGAAGTGGTGGTGGAGTGTGATCGGGTGTCAGACGGTGATCTGAGGTTGGCGGAGCTGGTGTGGATCTTTGCGGGAACTTCTCACACACGATCGACGGCAAAGGACGCGTCAGCGTCCCAGCCTGTTTCCGCGATCAGCTCATCGACGATCACCGTCTGGTCCTCGCGCCGTTCACGGTCCTGGGGCAGCGCTGTGTGGAGATCTATCCATACGGCGAATGGCAGAAGCTGCTCGCGAAGTTCGAAGCGCTTCCCAAGTTCGGCGCCAAGTCCATCCGTTTCCAGGTGGGCTACATCGGGCGCTCGCATCGCTCGGAGATCGACTCGGCGGGACGCATCCTGCTGCCTACGACGCTCAGGCAGCACGCCGATCTGAAGCGGGACGTGGTGGTGATGGGGCAGTCGCACATGTTTCGGCTGATGGATGAGGAGAATTACCGGAAAGTGATGGGCGAGGTGGATGCCGAAGCCGCGGAGGACGACGGCATGTTCGAGGATCTGAACCTCTGACCTCGCTCGAAAACGTGGTGGAGTGGTGGGGTGGTGGTGGAGAACGGGCGTGCCCGGAGTAGCGGACCGGGGGGTCGCCGGGCACGCCCGGATCATTGGCAAGGTGAGCACACATGTCGGAGGACCAACTTCGGCCTTCTCCGGGTGGTGGCGGGGTGGATGCGGAGGCGGAGAGCGGTCGTCGACATGCGCCGGTGATGGTGGAGGAAGCCCTGCGCTTCCTCCACCTGAAACCGGGAGGCTTCTACATTGACGGAACGGTGGGCGACGGCGGGCATTCCGAACGCATGCTCGAAGCCGACGCCGGGGTCGCGGTTCTCGGCATCGACCGTGATCATCTGACCCTCGAGCGTACCGCCCGTCGTCTCGCCGCGTTCGGGCCGCGCTTCCAGACCTTTCACGGGAACTTCAGCGAGATCGACGCGGCCCTCGCCGCGGTGGCACAGACCGCCGCCGACGGCATCCTGCTCGACCTCGGCCTCTCGTCGCGCCAGCTCGACGACCCGGAGCGCGGCTTCGGCTTTCGCGCCGGCGGACCGCTCGACATGCGCATGCATGCTGGCGTCGGGCCGTCGGCGGCCGATCTGGTGGCGACGCTCGACGAGCGCGCCCTCGCCGACATCTTCTGGCGGTATGGCGAGGAGAAGGCGTCGCGGCGCATCGCCCGCGCCATCGTCACCGACCGCGCGGCGGCGCCGTTCACGACGACGCGCGCGCTCGCCGATCTGGTGGCGCGCATCGTCCGTCGCCACGGCGGCACGCATCCGGCGACGCGCGTGTTCCAGGCGCTTCGCATCGCGGTGAACCGCGAGCTCGAGCATCTCGAGACCTTCCTGGCGCGCGTGCTCGATTGGCTCCGACCCGCCGGCCGCCTGGTCGTCATCGCCTATCACTCCCTCGAGGATCGCATGGTGAAGCAGGCGATGCGGTCGTGGGTGCCACGCTGTACGTGCCCGCCGGCGCTGCCGCGTTGCATGTGCGGGGCGACGGCACGGGTGAAGATCCTCACCAAGAAGGCGGTCGCGCCCACGCGTGAGGAGATCGCCGACAACCGACGAGCCCGCTCGGCGCACCTCCGCGCCGTCGAGGTGCTCGCATGACCATCCGGCAACAGGAGGAGCCACGATGAGCGTCGCAGCGGTGTGGGGACGATCGCTTCATCACGCGGGGCGGAGCGCGCCTGCCACCGTAGCCGCCATGCGCGCCCGGCCGCGCACCGGCGAGCGCCGGCTGACGGCCGCGATCGTGGCCGGCACTCTCATGATGGTCGGCGTCGCGTTGCTGTTGGTTTGGGTACGCCTCCAGGCGGTGCACACCGGGTACCAACTCTCGGCCGCGCGCCATCTCGCGCACCGCCTCGAGCAGGAGCAGCGCGAGCTCGGGCTCGAGATCGCCACGTTGACGTCGCCGCGGCGCCTCGAGGTCCTGGCGCGCGAGCGGCTCGGCATGGGGCCGCCGAGCGCGGGGCAGATCGTGAGCGTGCCGTGAAAGCACGCATCCTCGCCGTCGGCGGCGGCATCGCGGTCCTCCTCGCGATGGTTGCGATGCGGATCGTGCAGTTCACGCTGACCGACAGTCCCGATCTCTCCGCGCTCGCTCGCCGCCAGCACCACGAGAAGATCCACATCGCCGCGCATCGCGGCGCCATCCTCGATCGGCACGGCGAGACGCTCGCCTCGAGCGTCGAGCGGCCGTCGCTCTACGTGCGGCCGCGGCAGGTGAACGCCGGCGACCGCGGCCGGGCCCAGACCGCGCTCAGCGCGGCGCTCGACCTCCCGCCGCGCGCCGTGGCAGCCAAGCTGACTAGCGACGCGAGCTTCGTCTGGCTGAAGCGTGCCGTGACGCCGCGCGAGCAGGCCGCCGTCCAGCAGCTCGCCATTCGCGGACTCGGCGAGATCACCGAGGCGCGCCGCTTCTACCCGCACGGCCCCGCGGCCGCGCAGGTGCTCGGCTTCGCGGGCGTCGATCTCCGCGGCATCGAGGGCATCGAGCGCGTCTACGAGCAGGATCTGCGGGCACTGACGCGCACCCTCGAGATCGAGCGGGACGCCCGCGGGCGCGAGATCCTGACCGAGGGCATGGACGATCCGCGCGCGCTCGACGGCGCCACGGTGCAGCTCACGCTCGACGTCGGCCTGCAGACGATCGCCGAGAACGCCCTCGAGCACGGCGTCCGCGAGGCCCAGGCCGCGGCCGGCACCGCCATCGTGCTCGATCCGTGGACCGGCGAGATCCTGGCGCTCGCCAACGCGCCCACCTTCGACCCGAACGATCGCGGCACCATCCCGCCGGCGCACCGGCGGAATCGCGCCATCAACGAGTTCTACGAGCCGGGGTCGACCTTCAAGGCGATCCTCGCCGCGGCGGCGCTCGAGCACGGCGTCGTCCGGCCGGACGAGATGATCTTCTGCGAGAACGGTGCCATGCCGGTCGGCAAGTGGGTCATTCACGACCACCATCGCCACGGGTGGCTGTCGGTCGCCGAGTCGATCGCGCTGTCGAGCAACATCGCGGCCGCGAAGATCGGCGAGAAGCTCGGCCGCGAGCGCTTCCATGCGTTCCTCGCCGACCTGGGGTTGGGGAAGCCGACCGGGATCGACCTGCCCGCCGAGGTCGGCGGCATGCTGCGGCCGTTGCCGAGCTGGTCGCGCATCAACCTCATGACGACCAGCTTCGGGCAGGGCATCGCGGTCACGCCGCTCCAGATGGCGCGCGCTTTCGCGGCGATCGCGAACGGCGGACAGCTGGTGCAACCGTACGTCGGCCTGCGCGCGACGGGTGCGTCCGGCGAGGCGCTCTGGGAGCATCAGCCGAAGGTGATCCGGCGACTCATGAAGCCCGAGACCGCCAAGGCGGTGACGGCGATGCTGGAGCAGGTCGTCGAGGCCGGCGGCACCGGCACCAAGGCGCAGATCGCGGGCGTGCGTGTCGCCGGCAAGACGGGCACCTCGCAGAAGGTGGAGCCCGGGACGGGGCGCTATTCGTCCCACGCCCGCGTGGCGTCGTTCGTCGGGTTTCTCCCCGCCGATGCGCCCCGCTACGTGATCATGGTCATGGTCGACGAGCCCCAGACCTCCAAGTACGGCGGGATGGTGGCCGCACCCATCTTCCGGGCGATCGGCGCGGCCGCCCTCGAGCGGCTCGGCATGATCCCGGCGCAGCCCTCGCCCTTCCTGCAGGAGGCGTCGGTCGCGATCGAGGAGCCGATTGCGCCCGCGGTCCCGCTCGGGGTTCCGTCCTTCCTCGGGCTCAGCAAGCGGAAAGCCGTCGAGCGCGCCCGCGACCTCGGCTGGATGGTCCAGGTGACCGGCGAGGGTTACGTGCAGAGTCAGATCCCGGCCCCTGGCGCTGCTGCGGCTCCCGGGAAAGAATTGGCCCTGAGTCTGGCCCCCTCGAGCGACGTCTTGTGATCGATTCCTGCCTGGCGGCCCGTGCGGTCGCGCGATGGTGATGCTCGGTGAGCTCCTCGCGGGAGTCCACGGGGTCGCGTTCGAGCTGAAGGGCGACGCGAACGTCGCGATCGAGCGTCTCGCTGCCGACTCCCGGGACGTCCGGCCGGGCGATCTCTTCGTGGCGCTGCCGGGGACGCGCACCGACGGCGGGCGGTTCGTCGCCGAGGCGTGCCGCCGCGGCGCCGTCGCCGTGGTCGGCACCCGCGCGACCAAGCTGCCGAAGGGCCTGGCGCTCGTCGCAACCACGGAGCCGGCCCGCTTCCTCGCGCGCGCTGCGGCCCGCTTCTACGGCGATCCGGCCGCGCATCTCACCATGGTCGGCGTCACCGGCACCAACGGCAAGACGACGGTCACCTATTTGCTCGAAGCGATCTGGCAGGCCGCGGGTGCGCGTCCGGGCGTGCTCGGGACCATCAGCTACCGGTTCGACGGGGTCGCCGAGCCGGCACCGCTCACGACGCCGCCGGCGCTCGAGATCGTGGCGCGCCTGGCGGCGATGCGGGCCGGGGGCGCGACGCACGTCGCGATGGAGGTGTCGTCGCACGCGCTCGTGCAGGACCGAACCGACGGCATCGCCTGGGACGCGGCCATCTTCACCAACCTCGGACGCGACCACATGGACTTCCACAGCGACCAGGACGAGTACCTGCGTGCCAAGGCACGGCTCTTCGCCCCGCCCGACGCGAGCCCGAAGGCCCGGCGGGTCCCCGGGCTGAACGCCGCCGACGCCAACGTCGCCGGGCTCCGGGGCTCGATCGCGAGCCCGATCGTCACCTTCGGCGCCGGCGGTGACGTCCGTGCCGAGGCGGTCGACATGACGCTCGCCGGAATCCGGGCGACGCTCGTCGCCGGCAGCGAGCGCGTCGCGATCGCGACGCGGCTCGTCGGTGCCGGGCATCTCGAGAACGTGCTCGCCGCGACCGCGACGGCCCACGCGCTCGGCACGCCGCTGGCGACCATCGCCGGCGCGCTCGAGGCCTTCCCGGGCGTGCCGGGTCGTCTCGAACCGGTCGTCGCCGGACAGGACTTCACGGTGCTGGTCGACTATGCGCATACGCCCGATGCGCTCGCGGGCGTGCTCGGAACGCTGCGCGCCTTGGTCCCGAACCGGCTCATCTGCGTCTTCGGCTGCGGCGGCGATCGCGACCGCGGCAAGCGTCCGCTCATGGCCGAGGCCGTCGGCCGGCACGCTGATCTCGCGATCCTCACGTCCGACAATCCCCGCACCGAGGACCCGATGCGGATCCTCGCCGACGCCGAGGTCGGGCTCGAGAACGTGGGTGTGCCGCTCCTGCCGAATCTCGCGAGCCCGAAGCGCGGCTACCTCGTCCAATCCGACCGCACCCAGGCGATCGCGAGCGCCCTCATGACGGCGCGTGCCGGGGACTGCGTGGTGATCGCCGGCAAAGGCCACGAGGACTACCAGATCATCGGCACCGAGAAGCGGCCGTTCGACGACCGTGCGGTCGCGCGGCGCGTGCTGGCGGGCCGGGGCGTGCGCCCGGGTGTCCGCACCGGGGCCGATCCCGAGGCGGGTCGCTCGTGAGTGCCGCGACCGCCGCGACGACCGAGCCGGCGCGCGCGCCGAGCCCGTGGACCCTCGACGACGTGGTCCGGGCGAGTGATGCCCGCGTGCTCCGGCGCGGGCGTGGCGATCGTTTCCTGCGCGTCATGACGGACACCCGGGCGCTCGCTCCCGGTGATCTCTTCGTCGCGCTCGTCGGCGAGCAGCATGACGCCCATCGGTTCGCGGCCGACGCCGTCAGCGCCGGGGCGACGGGCCTGGTCGTGGCGCGGCCCGTGGAGCTCCCGAGTGCCACCGACGTGACCGTGCTGCAGGTGTCCGATACCCTCCGCGCGCTCCAGGATCTCGCCGCCGATCTGCGTCGTCGTGTGGCGCCCTGCGTGTTGGCGGTCACCGGCTCGAACGGCAAGACGACGACCAAGGAGATGCTTGCGTCCATCCTCGCGCACGCCGGCGACCCGGCACGGGTCCGGAAGACGCAGGGCAACCTCAACAACCTGATCGGGGTCCCGCTGACGCTGCTCGGGCTCGCGGGTGACGAGACCCACGCCGTCATCGAGATGGGTATGAACGCGCCGGGCGAGATCCGCCGGCTGACCGAGATCGCCGACCCCGACGTGGGGCTGATCACCAACGTCGGCCCGGCCCATCTCGAAGGCCTGGGCTCGGTCGAGGGCGTGGCGCGTGCCAAGGGCGAGCTCTTCGCGACCATGCGACCGGAGGCAACCGCCATCGTGAACGCGGAAGACCCGCACGTCGCGCCGCTCGGGGCCGCATTCCCGGGCCGTCGCATCGCGTTCGGCGCGGGGACCGCGATCACCGCCGAGCGGGTGAGCTGCGACGCCCGCGGGACCGCGGCCTTTCGGCTGCGCCTGGAAGGCGACGCGATCGACGTGCAGCTGCAGATCCCCGGCCGCCACAACGTGATGAATGCGCTTGCCGCCGCTGCCGCCGCGTGGTCGGTCGGCGTCGCCCCCGAGGCGATCCGCGCCGGGCTCGGCGCCGCGACGTCGGTCGGGAACCGCATGGGCGTGATCACGATCGCGAACGGCGTGACCATCGTCGACGACAGCTACAACGCCAACCCGGCGTCGGTCGCCGCGGCGCTCCGGAGCCTCGCCGAGGCCCCGGCCTCCCGCCGGATCGCCGTCCTCGGCGACATGCTCGAGCTCGGGACCGCCAGCGCCGCGCAGCACCGCGCCGTCGGGACGCTCGCCGGGAGGCTCGGGCTCGCCGCGCTCTACCTGCACGGCGACTTCGCCGGCGAGACCGCGGCCGGCGCCGCGGAGGGTATGGCTCGGGACGCCATCCACCTCGGGGCGAATCACGCGGCGATCGCCGCCGCCCTCACCGCCGACACGCGGCGCGGCGACTGGGTGCTCGTCAAAGGGTCGCGCGGCCAGCGCATGGAAGAGGTCGTCCGCCTCCTCGGAGCCAACTGAGCGATGCTCTACGCCGCCCTGTACTCCCTCCACACGAGCTACGGCATTTTCAACGTCTTCCGCTACATCAGCTTCCGCACGCTGCTCGCGGCATTGATGGCGCTCACCATCTCCTTCGTGCTCGGCCCGGTGCTGATCCGCCGCCTCACGGCGAACCACATCGGGCAGCCGATCCGCAGCGACGGCCCGGCCCGCCATCAGGTGAAGGCCGGGACGCCGACCATGGGCGGCACGCTCATCCTCTTCTCGCTGCTGCTGTCGACGCTGCTGCTCGGCGACCTCACCAACCCGTACGTTTGGCTGGTGCAGCTGGTGACGCTCGGATTCGGTCTGATCGGCTTCGTCGACGACTACCGGAAGTATCGTCATGGCAACTCGGCGGGCTTGAAGGCGCGCCACAAGTTCCTCGCCCAGTGCGTCATCGCGGCGGTCGCGAGCTTTTTCCTCCTGCAGGTGCCGGGCTTTTCGCCGATCGTCGTCTTGCCCTTCTTCAAGGACGTGCACGTGCACCTCGGCTGGTTCTACCTGCCGTTCGCGATGCTGGTGCTGGTCGGCGCGTCGAACGCGGTGAACCTGACCGACGGGCTCGACGGCCTCGCGATCGGCCCGGTCATGATCGCGGCCGGGACGTACATGATCTTCGCGTACGTCGCCGGCAACGTGAAGCTCGCCGAGTATCTGCAGATCTCGTACGTGCCGGGCGCGGGCGAGCTCTGCATCTTCTGCGGGGCGCTCGCGGCGGCGGGGCTCGGCTTCCTCTGGTTCAACGCCTACCCCGCGCAGATGTTCATGGGCGACGTCGGGTCGCTGCCGCTCGGAGCCGCAATCGCGATGGTGGCGCTCATCACCAAGCACGAGATCGTGCTCGTCCTGGTCGGGCTGATCTTCGTGGTCGAGGCTCTCTCGGTGATCGCGCAGGTGACGTACTTCCGGTGGACCGGCGGCAAGCGCATCTTCCTGATGGCGCCGATCCATCACCACTTCGAGCCCAAGGGCTGGCCCGAGCCCCAGATCATCGTGCGTTTCTGGAACATCTCGATCATCTGCGCGCTCATGGCCCTCAGCACGCTGAAC
>CAZWAX010000228.1:0-9403 GCA_964631985.1 uncultured Polyangiaceae bacterium
TGCCGATGATGCCGTTCATCGGCGTGCGGATCTCGTGGCTCATGTTGGCGAGGAACTCGGACTTGGCGCGGGCCGAGCTGAGCGCCTGATCGCGCGTGTGCGCGAGCTCCTCCGTCTGGGCACGGAGCTGCGTGGCGTTGTCCTCGGCTTGGGCCCGCGCGCCGTCGAGGGCGGCGACGTAGCGTTCGAGGTCGCTTCGGGCTTGCCCGCGCTCGACCGCGATCCCCGCGAGATACGCGCCGAGCTCGATCATGCCGCACTCGGCCGGCGTCGGGCCGCGCGGGGTCCGGTAGTACATGGCGAGCGTCCCGAGGAGACGACCGTCGCCCGCGAGGATCGGCTCGGACCAGCACGCCGCGAGGCCGGCCCGCGCCGCGAGGTCGCGGAAGTCCCGCCACCGCGTGTCGGTGGCGACGTCCTCGACGACCACACGCGCGCGCAGGAACGCCGCGGTCCCGCACGAGCCGACGTCCGGGCCGATCGCGACCGACGCCATCGCCTGCACGACCTCGGGCGCGAGCCGGCGCGACGCGACGTGGCGGAGCGCCGTCCCGCTCGCGTCGACGAGGAGAATCGAGCACATCATTCCGGGCGACTGCTGCTCGACGACGCGCAACGTCTCGTCGAGCACCTCGAGAAGAGGCGCGTCGCGTGCCACCATCTCGAGCACGCGCTTCTGCCCGGCCTGCAGCATCTCGATGCCCTTCCGCGCCAGGCGTTGCGTATCGAGCGAACCGGCGGCGTAGATCGAAACGGCGAGGGTCGACCCGACCGTCAGCACCAGGTTCGACGAGTGCGCCCACAGGCTCGGATCGTTGGCGAGGTGCGCGGCGAGACAGGCGGCGCCGACGAGCACGAGCGCGACTTGCGCCCCGACGCCCCACGGAAAGACGATGGCGGCCCCGAGCGCGAGGGCGCTCAGCACGTGCAGGGACATCCCCGATTCGCCGGCTGCCATGTCGATCGCGGACGTTTCGAGGCACATGATTCCGGCTCCGACGATCGCGGCCCGGCGCGCGAGCGCCCAGTTTCCGCCGTCACCGAGCCGCCCCAAGACGTAGAGGGCGAAGCCGTACGTTCCGATCGCCGCGATCCGTATGGACGTGAGAAAGGGTGGCAAGACACGGGCGAGCGCGACGTCCACCAGCATGCCGACGAGGATGCCGGCAGCCGAGAGCAGCACGACGGCCTGCACCCGTCGCACGAGGAGCGGCGTCATCTCCTCGTCGAGCGCGGCTCGAATGCTCTCGTCGCGTGGCACGGCCAGTCTGGTCTCCCCCCGGTGCCGCGAGCGCTCCGAGTGTCGCGAGCGGCCCTCCCCGACTCGCCTCTCGCCCCTCTAGAGCAAGTGCTGTGCCCTCGTCGCTACGAGAGGAGCGCCGAGATTGCCTCCGATTTGCAGCGGCCGAGACCGGTCCGAGCGTCAACTTTTCGACGGCCGACCGCGCCGCGACGCCGGCCTCAGCGCGGATTCGCCCGCAAGTCCGCGACGACGTCCGCCCAGTGACTGGGGTCGGGGGCGCGATTGTTGGTGAGGCTGACCCCGTCCGCGAGGTCGGCGAGTCGCGCCCGCAGCTTCGCGGCCACCTCGCGCCGCGGCCCGACCACCGCGACGGCGTCGAGGAGCGCGTCGTCGATCAGGTCGGTCATGTCGTCCCAGCGGCCGGCCTTCGACAACCGATTCAGCTCGTCGTGGAGCGGGTCGTAACCCTCGGCGGCGAGCGTCGGACGGTACGCCGGCGTCGATCCGTAGAAGGCGAGCTGCTTCTTCACCGCGCGCCGGATGCGCGCGAGCTCGGCGTCGTCCTCGGCGGTGACGACGATCGTCGCGCACACGACCTGGAGGTCGCTCCGGCGACGGCCGGCGCGCGCAAGCCCGCGGGCGAGAGCCGGCATGACGTGCTCGGTGAGCGACCGCCGGGTCGCGAACGGGTGCGCGATGAACCCGTCGGCCACCTCGCCCGCGGCCTCGATCATCTTGGGACCGACCCCGCCGAGCCAGATCGGCGGCGGCCCGAACGGATTCGGTCCGGGATCGAAGGCCGGGATCATGAGCGTGTGCCGGTAGTGCTCGCCCTCGAAGCGGAGCGGGCCCCGTCCTTCCCAGGTGGCCCAAATGGCGCGGATCGCCTGCACCAGCTCGCGCATGCGGGCGACGGGATGCGACCACACGGAGCTGAAGCGCCGCTCGATGTGCGGCCGCACCTGCGTGCCGAGCCCGAGCAGGAAGCGACCGCCGGTCAACACCTGGAGATCGTAGCCCAGGTTGGCGAGCGTCATCGGGTTGCGCGCGAACGCGATCGCCACCGCCGTCCCGAGCGCGATCCGGCTGGTGTGCTCGGCCGCGACGGCGAGCGGCAGAAACGGATCGTGCTTGGCCTCGAAGCTGAAGGCGCCGTCGTACCCGGCGCGCTCCAGGGTGGGAAAGATCACGCGGGCATCGCGCGGGTCTTCGAGCGGGGCGGTGGTGTAGATGCGCATGGCTCAGGCCCGAAGATCCGCCGGCGGCGGACACTCGACGACCGTGCGCTCGTGCGTGCGCGGATGGGGGAACGCGAGACGCATCGCATGCAGCCGATACCCGCCGTCGCCCGGCAGCGCACGTCCAGGCGCGAGCGGTCGTCCGCCGGCACCGTAGAACGGATCGCCCACGAGCGGATGCCCGGCGGCGGCGAGGTGGATGCGGATCTGATCGGGCCGTCCGGTCTCGATCCGGACCTCCACGAGGCTCGTGTCGTCCCGCGACGCGAGCATCCGCACGTGTGTCCGTGCCGGCTTGCCGCCGTCACATGCCGCGTGGACCGTGCCGAGCACCGCGTGCGGCACCAGGCCGATCGGCGTCTCGACGGTCAACGTGTCGCGCGTCGGCCTCCCGACGACGAGCCCGCGATACGTGCGGACCACGGCACCGGCCTCCCACGCGCGCGGCAGACCGCGGCGTGCTGCGGTCGAGCGGGCGAACAGCACGACGCCGGACGTACCGCGTCCCAGCCGATGCGCCGGCACCGCATCGGCCCAGCGCCGCCGCACTTGCCACTGCAACGTGTGCGTGAAGAACCCGCCGGCGGGCATGGTCGGGAGCCCGCGCGGCTTGGCGACGGCCAGTACGTCGGCATCGACGTGCAGCACGGCGAAGTCGAGCGGTGCCGCCGGCTCGCGCCAGGGCGGCCGCTGCCAGACGAGCCGTTGCCCGGCGCGCAGACGATCGTCGGAGGCCGCGATCGCGCCGTCGAGCGCCACCTGTCCGGCGGCGAGCCGGCCCGCCCATTCGTCGCGCGTCGAGTGGCGGTACCGCTCGGCGAGATGCTCGAGCACCGACCGACCCGCCGCCTGCGGTCCGATCTGCTCCGCGTAGGCAAAGCCCTGATTCACGCCGGGCCCCGCACGAGCTCTTCCTCGACCTCGCGCAGACGATCCTTCCCGAAGAACATCTCGTCGCCGACGAAGAACGCCGGGAGCCCGAAGACACCGCGCGCGACCGCGCGCTCCGTGTTGGCGAGCAGTCTTTGCTTGACCTCGGTGTCCTGGGTGCGGGCGAGCAGCCGGGACCCGTCGAGCCCCGACCCGTCGAGCGCCTCCCGTACGACGGCCGGATCATCCATCTTCCGCCCCTCCGCCCACAGGTGGCGCATGACCGCCTCTTCGTACGCCGGGAGCCGGCCCTCGAGCCCGGCCGCGACGGCGCCGCGCATGATCAGCAGCGTGTTCACCGGGAAGTGCGGGTTCATGCGGAACTCGTGGAGGCCGTGCCGCGCGATGAAGCGTTCCATCTCCCGGTGCTCGTACGCGAGCTTGCTCGGGATGTGCGCGTAGGCCTGGACCGGCGATTGGTTGTTGGTCGCCTTGAAGATGCCGCCGAGGAGGGCGGGCACGTGCACGAAGCGCGCGCCGGTGCGCTGCTCGATCGTCGGGAGCACGCGATAGGCGAGGTAGGCATTCGGGCTGCCGAAGTCGAAGTAGAACTCGGGAGGCGTCATGGCGTCACCGACGGGCACTACCAGGTTTCACGGGCGGGACGGAGGTCGAGCTCGAAGGTCCACGCGTCGCGCGACTGCTGATGCAGTTGCCAGTACGCGTCGGCGATCGACTCGGGCCGCATCAACTGATCCGGGGCGAGCGCGGCGAGCCCCGCCTCGCCCTGCGCGTCGCGGATCCGGTCGCGGACGAACGCGGTATCGACGCCGGCATCGATCACCAGATGCGCAACGTGGATGTTCCGTGGGCCGAGCTCGCGCGCCATGCTCTGCGCCACCGCCCGCAAACCCGCCTTGGCGGCCGCGAAGGCGGCGAAGCCGGCGGCCCCGCGCAGGCTCGCCGTCGCGCCCGTGAAGAAGAGCGAGCCCCGTCCGTGCGCGACCATGGCGCGGGCCGCCTCGCGTCCGGTGAGGAAGCCCGCGTAGCACGCCATCTCCCACACCTTCCGGAAGACCCGCTCGGTCGTGTCGAGGATCGGGAAATAGACGTTGGCGCCGACGTTGAAGATGCAGACCTCGAGGGGAGCGATCGCGTCGGCCTCGCGGATGAAGGCCGCCACGTCGTCCTCCTTCCGCGCGTCGAGGCCGCGGCCGGAGCCCCGTCCTCCCTCGACGGCGATCGCGTCGAGCAGCGGCGCGAGCTTGTCGCCGCCCCGTCGTCCGGCGTAGACCGCGTAGCCTTCGCGCGCGAAGCGACGGGCGATCGCGCTCCCGATGTAGTCGCCCGCACCGATCACGGCGACCGAGGCGTGTCGAGTCTCCATGACGGCTTGATAAGGCGGTCATGCGCGCTCGTGTCAATGAACGCATCGCGTCGTTGACCGCGCTCGGACCTTCGGGCACCTTGCGCGCCCCGCCACTCTTCGGGCTCGAGGTGACGATGCAGTACCTGGTCTTCGGAGGTTGGCGTGTGGTCGCGGCCGTACTGCTCATCGCGATGAGCGGCGCGCCAGCCGAGGCGAGCCAGCTCCTCGCTCCGACGGCGGGGGCGCGCGACTCCGCGCTCGCCGGCGCCACGGCCGCCGCACCGACCGACCTCATGAGTGCGTTCTTCCAGAATCCCGCCGGTCTCAGCCTGCTGCGCGAGACCCAGGTGACCCTCGGTGGCGGTCTCCTCTTCATGCGCGCCGAGCTCTCGAACGATGCCGGCTACGACGAGACCACCCACAACGTCGCCCTCGCCCCGAGCGGCGGCGCCGCGATGCCGATCGGCCACGATCTGACGATCGGCCTCGGCATGTTCGGTGCGGTCGGCTCGAAGTTCGACTTCAAGCGCGACCCCGAGGCCGGGGTGCCGCGCGACTCGTTCACCGAGCTCGGCGTGATCACGTTGGCGCCGACCGTCGCGTGGCGGCCGCGCACCGACCTCGCGGTCGGCGTCGAGCTGAACCCGCTGTTCGGGGATTTGAAGAATCACGTTCCGACGCCGGACCAGAGCCTGCGTTGGCGCCTGCGCGGTCCGGGCGTGCAGGCGACCCTCGGCGTGCTCTACCGGGTCCACCCCCAGTGGCAACTCGCGCTCACCTACAAGACCCCCGGCAAGATCTACATGCGCGGCAGCGTCGGGGTCGGCGGCAAGCGCGAGGATCTGCACTTCGACTTCGACGTTCCGCAACAGGTGGCCGTCGGCCTCTCGTGGCAGCCGCATCCCGCCGTCACGCTCATGGCCTTCGGGCGCTGGACCGACAGCTCGACCTTCGAGGAGTCGACGTTCCGCTTCCAGGACACGCCGGCGCTCGACACGCCGTTCGCCCTCGAGACCCAGGACGTCTACCGCTGGGGCGTCGCCGCCGAAGGACGCGTGCATCCCCAGGTCGTGCTCCGTGCCGGTCTGGCGCGTGGCCAGAACGCGCTCGAGCCGCGCTCGGTCACGCCGCTCCTCTCCGACTACAACGACCTGATCTTCGGCGTGGGCGGCGGCGTCGACCTCGGGCGCTGGACCATCGACCTCGCGAGCGGCATGGGCTTCTTCGACGATCGCAAGATCAACGCCGGCGAGGCGCGCGCAGTCCCGGGCCGCTACGCCATCAGCGGCCCCGTCCTCTTCTGGCAGCTGACGCGTCGGTTCTGACCGGATGCGCACCGCTACAAGAGCAGGATCGTTGCGAGGCCGAGGAAGAGGCCCATGCTCGCGACGTCGGTCGCGGTCGTGAGGAAGATGCTCGAGGCGGTCGCGGGATCGGCACCGAGGCGGCGCAGGACGAGCGGCACGAGGGCGCCGAAGATCCCGCTCGAGACACAGGCCCCGACCATGGCGAGGACCACGATCAACGCGAGCATCGGCGCGTCGGGGTCGCCCTTGGTGTACGAGAAGATGAACATGCCGAGCCCGGCCGAGAGGCCGGTGCCGATGCCGTTCAGGAAGCCGAGCCAGGCCTCCTTGGCGACGAGCTTCTTCGCGCCCGCCGTCGTCAGCTCGCCGAGCGTGATGCCACGGATCGTGACCGCGAGCGCCTGACACCCGGTGTTGCCCGACTGCCCGGCGAGCACCGGCAGAAAGACCGCGAGCGCCACGACCTTGTCGATCGTCTCCTCGAAGATGCCGACGACCGAGGCGGCGACGAAGGCCGTCAGCAGATTGAACTGCAACCACGGGTGGCGGAAGAGCAGGCTCCGTTGCCACGGCGTCGAGACCCGCTCTTCCTTCTCGACACCGACCATCTTGCCGGACTGGGCGCTGATCTCGAACGCCTGGTACTCGAAGAGCGTCTGGCCGCGCACGATGCCGACGAGGCGCCCGTCCTCCTCGCAGACCGGATAGACGGGATAGTGCCGGCGGAGCACTTCCTTCATCGCCTCGAGGATCGGCGTGCGCGGCCGAAGCGAGAACGGCTCGCGCAGCATCACGTCGGTCAGCGGCTGTTTCGGGTCGGCGAAGAGCAGCTCGCGAAAGACGATCACGCCGAGGAGACGGCCGCCGTCGTCGAGCACGTAGCCGTAGGTCACCATGGCGCGCGCCGCCAGCTCGCGCAGCACCTCGACGGCTTCGGCGACGGTCTGGCCGGGCTTCAGCACACCGAGCGGGGGATCCATCAAGCGGCCGACGCTCTCTTCGGGATAGTCGACGTTGAGGTTCCACTGCTCGCGCTTCTCGGGCGGCAGCAGCGCGAACACCTGGCGGCGCTTGGCCTCGGGCAACCGCCACAGGATCTGCAACGCCAGATCGGGATAGAAGTCGGCGAGCGCGTCGGCGACGGCCTGGTCCGGCTCGTGCTCCAAGAGCTCGACCGACTCGCGGACCCCGTGCGTCAGCAGCTCGGCTCCGAGCGGCGTCCGGGCAGGTAGGGCCTGGCTTCCCGTGGACGTCCCGTCACTCATGCGTGTCCCTCCTCCGCGCGTGTGCGTCGGTTGCGTGCGCCGCGCGCCTTCTACCCCGTCGATAGCGGGAGGTCGACTCTCGGCGCCCCGCTACGGCGTGCGGATCGTCCGCGGTGTGCTATGGCGGGTCGCGCCGCATGACGAGACCGGATCCGCGCCCGCCGATGTCCCGCTCGGCGCTCCTGCTCGCTGCGCTCGTCGCGGTCGGGCCGAGCGTGTGGTTCGTGCGCATGCTCACCGACGTGCCGGGGATGATCGTGCTCGCCGCGGCCGTGCCGGCCCTACTCTTTGCCGGGGGGATCATTCTCTTCGATCGACGCGAGCCCGAGCCGCCGCTCGCGCTGGTTGCGGCGCTGCTCGCGGGTGCGGTGCTCGCCGCGTACGTTTCGCACACGGTGAACGGGTGGCTGCTCGCGTGGGTCGGCACGCTCACCAACGCCGACCAGGCGCGTCCGCTCGCCGGCGGCTTCGGGGCGCCGGTCGTCGAGGAGATCGCCAAAGCGTTGGCGCTCGTGCTGGTCGTCGTGACCGCACGCCGGGTCGTCGACGGCACGCGCGACGGCATGGTCTACGGTGCGCTCGTCGGCGTCGGCTTCGCGTTCACGGAGAACGTCGTCTATCTCTCCTTCGCCGTGCTGATGGGCGGACAAGACGGTTTGCTGCGGGCCGTCTACGTGCGTGCGCTTCTCGGCGGAGGGAACCACGCGGCCTTCACGGCGACCTTCGGCGCCGCGCTCGGATGGGCGTGGAGCAGCGGCGTGCGCCGCCCGGGCGGGCGCTGGCTCGTGCCGGCGATCGGGCTCGCACTCGCGACGCTACAGCACGTCATATGGAACGCGGTCGCGGCGAACGCCATTCAAGGAGTGCTCTGCGGGCCGGAGCTCGCCGGTGGGCCCTGCCGCCCGGTACCAACCGACGTCAGCCTCTACGTCATCGTCCCGGTGCTGACCGCGATCTTCATCGGACCCGGCCTCCTGACGCTCGGTGCCATCGCCGCCTTATCGTCGCGACGAGAAAAAATCATTTGAGGACTCGACCGTGATGTGATCGCATGACATGTCTCTGGCTTCCCACCCGCTGCCTTCCACTCTTCCTCCCGAGGAGCGTGCACGCATGCCACTCAACCTGATCCTGATGGGCCCCCCCGGTGCCGGGAAAGGCACACAAGCCTCCCGGCTTGCCCAGCGCCTGCGCGTGCCGGCGATCTCCACCGGCGAGATGTTGCGCGACGAAGTGAAGCACGGCTCGTCACTCGGCCGCGAAGCCAAGAGTTACATGGATTGCGGCGCTCTCGTTCCCGATGCGCTGATCATCTCGATCATCGAAGCGCGCCTCCAGCGTGACGATTGCACCCGAGGGTTCATCCTCGACGGGTTCCCCCGCACCGTGATCCAAGCGGAGGCCCTCGACCGGGCGCTGCAACGGTTCGGCTGGTCGCTGCACCGCGTCGGGAGCCTCAACGTCCCGACCGACGAGGTCGTGCGCCGGCTGAGCGGGCGCCGTACCTGCCGCGATTGCGGGACGCCCTATCATCTCGTCCTCGATCCGCCGCTGCGGCACGACACCTGCGACGTCTGCCACGGCAGCCTCCTCCAACGCGACGACGATCACGAGTCCGTCATCACCGCGCGTCTCGAAGTCTACGCGCGCGACACCGCTCCCCTGCTCGACTACTACCGCGATCGCGGTCTGCTGGCCGAGATCGACGGCCGCGGCAAGCACGACGACGTGCTGGCGGCGCTGCTGTCGAACCTGAACGTGCCGGCGTCGGCGCCCGCGTACTCCGCGACCTGAGCGCCACGCGACGTCTTGCCCGTGCCGGTCGGACCCGGGCATGATCCGCCGCCCATGGCCGACGCCGCTCCGTTGCACGCCCGCGCCGTCACCGAGCTCGCCGACGCGATCCGCCGCGGTGACCTCCGTGCCCGCACCGTCCTCGACCACCATCTCGCACGGCTCGCCCGTGTGAACCCACCGCTCGGCGCGTTCGTCTTCGAGGACGCCGCGGGCGCGCGCGCCGCCGCCGACGCCATCGACGCGCGGATCGCACGCGGCGAGGATCCGGGCCCGCTCGCCGGCGTGCCCTTCGGCGTGAAGGAGCTCGAGGACGT
>CAZWAX010000229.1:0-9366 GCA_964631985.1 uncultured Polyangiaceae bacterium
GTGCGCGTGCCGCCGCGGGCGTTCGCGCAGGCCCTCCGCGGCGTGCTCAAGAACGCGCTCGAGGCCGCGGGCGGCGCCGGCGAGGTACGCGTCGATCTCGCCCTCGCCGCGGAGCGCTGGCGGCTCGCCGTCACCGACCGCGGCCCCGGCATGACGCCCGAGGTGCTGGCGCACGCGGGCGAGCCTTTCTTCACCACCAAGAATGGTGACGGCCTCGCACGCGGCATGGGCCTCGGGCTCTTCCTCGCGCGCGTCGTGCTCGAGCGCCTCGGCGGCGAGCTCGAGATCGACTCGGCGCTCGGACGCGGCACGACGGTGACGCTGGTGATGCCGGCCGCCGACGCTGCGACGATTCGTCGCGTTGCGGACCCGGGCGCGTCCGGCACGCTGGCAGCCGACACCGGCCGAACCACGCCATGACCGACTCCCGCGAGCCCGCCGGCGCCACGTCACCCTCGCTCCTGATCGTCGACGACGACGAGGTCTTTCGCACCCGCCTCGCCCGCGCTTTTCGCGACCGCGGCTACGACGTGCGCGCCGCAGGCGACTACGACGAGGCCCTGGCCCGCGCCCGCGAGGACTCGCCCGAGATGGCGGTCGTCGATCTCCGCATGCCCGGGCCGTCGGGCCTCGAGCTCGTCCGCGACCTGAAGGCCCTCGATCCGGCGACGCGCATCCTCGTGTTGACCGGCTACGGCAGCATCGCGACCGCGATCGAGGCGGTGCGGATCGGCGCCACCTACTATCTCCCCAAGCCTGCCGACGTCGACGACATCCTGGCGGCGTTCGCGCGCGGCGAGGCGCCGCCCCTCGAGCCGCCGCCGCGCGACTACGCCGCGCCGTCGCTGGCGCGCGCCGAGTGGGAGCACATCAGCCGCGTGCTCTCCGACTGCGGCGGCAGCATCTCGGAGGCGGCCCGCCGCCTCGGCCTGCACCGCCGGTCGCTGCAGCGGAAGCTGCAGAAGTACCCGCCACGCAGCTAGCGACGCTCTGCACAGTCGATCGCGGATGGAATCGCGCTTGGCAGCCGGGACCTACCTGTGCAGAGCTGGCGCGCGGTCGCCCGCGACGTCAGGCGCGCGTCGCGGCGCCCCAATATGTGAACGTCATCAGCCGCGGCCCGGGCAGGTACAGGCTCGTGATCTCGGGGAGCGCGAAGCCCGCCGTCGTCAGTAGCTCGGGGATCGGGCGATTCAGGTTGCAGCCGCCGCTCAGGCGCCGCCAGAAGGGATTCACGCGGTCCTGCCAGCGCACGACGCCGGCGTCCGCGGCGCGGCCGTGCTCGGAAAAGTAGAGCGCGCCCCCCGGACGCAGCACCCGGTGCATCTCGGCGAGCGCCCGCGCGACGTCGGGGATGCTGCACATCGTGTACGTGATCACGATGCTGTCGATCGAGGCGGCGGCGAGTGGGATCTCCTCACCCGAGACCGGGAGGAACTCGATCGGCACGCCGCTCTCGTCCGCGCGCCGCCTGGCCAGCCGCTGCAGCTCGAGCGAGGGATCGAGCGCGTAGAGCTTCGTCAGCCGGCTGCGGTCGTAGTGCGGCAGGTTCAGGCCCGAGCCGACGCCGACCTCGAGGACGACGCCGTGCGCGCGCGGCACCACCTTCTCGCGCTGCCGCCGGATCGGCTCCTGTCGCATGACGAAATCGAGGATCGTCGGGAAGACGCGCGTGGCGTAGAAGCCCATGACGTCAGCCGTTAGGCCCCGAAGGGTCCCTGCCTGTCAATTGCGCGTCGCGCGGTCAGGCGCCGACCGCGTCAGTACGGGGACGGGCCGTCGAAGTCGTGGATCGCCGGGCGATGCTCGGCATAGACGCGCTCCAACCAGGCCAGCCCCGGATGCCCGCGCCACGCGTCGGCGAGCGCCGTCGAAGCCGCCGGCTGCGGCTTCGGTTGGTCCATCGGCGAGCCCGCGGGCGGGAAGACCATCGCGAGCCCCGCGGCAGCGGCGAGGTCGGCGTGCGAGAAGCGGTCGCCGACGAGGTAGCCGGTCGCGCGGCTGCGCTCGGCGACGAGATCGAGCGCCTCGCCGCAGGCGCGCTTGCCGTCCTCGATCCCGGGGTCGTCGATGCCGTTTCCCTTGGCGACGAGGAGGCGCGTCACCGGAAAGGCGGCGCGAAAGAGGGCGAGCGCGAGCGGGCCGTGTCCTTCGCCGAACAGCCGACACATGTAGCCCGGGTCGGTCATGAGCGCGGCGAGCGCCGGGCGCCGCATGCGCGGCACGAGGTCGTCGTCGAAGCGGCGCTCGACGGCGCTGGCCTCGTCGATCCGGCCCGGATCGCTCGGTCGGAGCGAGGGGGTCGGATGGTGGGCGTCGAGGGCGGCGACGATCGCCGCCGAGCCGGCGATCCAGCGGCCGTCGAGCTGCAGGATCGGCGTCGCCGTCTGCCCGGTGCGCCGCAATGCGGCCGGTGCGTGAGGGCCCGGGAGAAGGCTCTGGCGGCGATGCGGGATGCGCTTCAGGTCGAGCGTCCAGCGCACCTTCTCGTTGTAGGGCGAGTAGCGAAACTGCAGCAGCGAGACGTTCGCCATGATGACCCTCCGCGCCGCCGTTCCATAGCGTGCTGCGGGCGGGACACAAGGCTTGCCGGGTCGGCTAGCGATCCTTCGCGAACACGTCGCGCAGGCCGTTGGCATCGACGCCCGGACCCAGCAGGTTCGACGCCGCGCTGAGGAACGCCGTCGTGCTGCCGCCTTCGGCGAGCGCGGGGTGGTCCGAGTTGGCGATGCCGAGGCCGCGATCCGGGGCGGCGCTCACCAGGGTCGTCGCCGGCGTGCAGCCGGGGATCGCCACGCCGTCGTCGCGGCAGCGGTCGCGGAGGAAGATCTGGAACGTGCCGCTCGGGGTGCCGACGGCTGGCCCTTGCAGGTTCGTCGCGTCCGACGCGAACGCGATCAGGCGGCCGTTGGACGACATGCTGATGGCGAAGCCGCCGGGGATGTCGCCGTTGCTCTCGCTCCCGTTCGGGCCGAGGTTCACGCGCTCGGCGCCGGGGGTGCAGTCCGGCACCGCGTTGAAGCCGTCGTGGCAGCGGTCGTAGACGAAGACGTCGCGCTTGCCGTTGGTATCCGCGCCCGGGGGGAGGAGATCCGTCGCCGTGCTGGTGAACGCGACGAAGCGACCATTCTCGGAGACGGCGACGTTGGTGAGCGGCGGGGTCGCGCGGTCGTCGCCTTGGGATTGGTTGCCGTTCGGATCGAGATTCACCCGCACCGTGAGCTGGCTGCAGGGGTCGATGGGGATGCCATTGGCGTCGAGGCAGCGATCGCGCAGGTAGACGTCGTTGGTGCCGTTGGTGTCCCCGACGTTCAGGATGTCCGACGCGTTGCTTCGCCAGGCGACGAAGCGCCCCGTGCGTGAGACTGCGCCGAACGCGTTGTCGTCGTTCGACTCGCCCCCGGCGTTGCTGTCGCTGATGCGGGCGAGGTCGGGCTCGCAGCCGCCGTCGACCGCCGCGGTCGTGCTGACGCAGCGGTCGAGCACGTAGACCATGAAGGGACCGCCGGGGCCGAAGGTCGTGTTGCTGGTGAAGGCGACGTAACGGCCGTCGCTCGACATGCTGGAGAGGACGCCGCCGCTCGTCATCGACTCGCCGTCGAAGCTGGCGTCGAGGTTGCCGACCAGGCAGACGTCGACCGGCTCGCCGTTCGAGAGGCAACGGTCCTTCACGAAGGTCTGGGTGACGAACGGGGCCGGGCCGCGGAGCACGTCGTACGCGACCCAGCGGCCGTCGTCGGAGACGGCGACGTGGCCGGCCGCGCCGTCGTGGAACAGCTCGCCGCCGGGGTTCACGCTTTCGAGGGTGGTCGTCGGCGTGCATCCCGCGATCGCGACCCCGTCGGCGACGCAGCGGTCGCGGAGGAAGACGTCGGAGGCGGTGTGGCCGGCGACCGGCGCCACGAGATTGGTCGCGAGGCTGGTGAACGCGACCCAGCGCCCGTTCGGCGAGATCGCGACGCTGGTCCCGTCGGCGGCACCGTCCTGCTGCACGCCCGCGGGCCCGCGGCTCACGAGCTCGACGCCCGGGAGCACCGGGTCCTGCTCGTCGAGCACCTGCAGGATCGACGCGTAGTCGCTGACGCCGGCGGCGCTCTGGGTCGCGAAGCTCAGCTCGAAGGCGCAGGCCGGAATGGTGTCGCCGAACTCGACGTCGATCTCGTCCTCGACGTCGCTGCCGTCGCCGGGGGTGGTGAGGAGCGGCAGCTCGAAGTGGTCGTCGAGCACGATGTCGGGGCGCGACACCGTCACGATCAAGGTCGGCGGCGGCTCGTCGTTGGCGAGACCGCCGCCGATGCGGCCGCGCGGGCCGTGGTACGAGACCTTGTACTTGCCGATCGTCCCGAACTTCACCTTCGTCGAGCCGGTCACCTTGCTGACGCCGGAGCCGTTGTTGCCGGTCGACGCCGGCTTGCCGCCGCTCGCGCGCACGCCGAGAGCGCTCGGCACGGAGCGCCGCACCGACTTCAGGAGCTTCAAGATGCTGCCGAAGACCGCGCGCGGGGCGGTCGCGGCGCGTGCGGTCTGCAGCGCGGTGATGGTGGGGCAGGTCGCACCGAGATCGGCGGCGAGCGTGCCGAGATCCGCCGGGGTGAGCTCCGCCGTACGCGGCACCGCGGTACCAACGAGGGTCGCGATGGCACAGCGGGCCTCGGCGGTGAGGCAGGTCGAGAGCGCGTTCGGGCCGTCGAGCGGGGTCACGCCGAGCGCCGCGCAGCGGCTCGCGAGCGCGTTCAGATTGAGGCCGCTGGTCGCGCTTGCGGCAGCGAAGTCGACGCCGCAGCCCTTGGCCGCGACGGCGCCGAGCTTCGCCACCGCTTTGGTGACTTTGGCGGCGGCCTTGGTGCACGCCGCGGTCGCGGCGGTGACGCAGGTGGCGGCGCCGGCCTTCGCCTGCGCGCATCCGTAGTGCTCGAGCGTGCACGTGCCGAAGGCGCCTTCGAGCGCGCTCGCGAGCGCCTGCGTGCCGGCGCCGAGGGCCTTGCCGCATTTCTCGACACCCTTCCGCGCGTCAGCGGGCGGGGTGCAATTCCCGCAGCCGGGGTGGGTCGGCAGGCCGGTCGCGGCCGCGAAGGGCGCGCCCGGCAACAGGCCGAGCAGCTCTGCCGTGCGCGGCGCGGGTCGTCCGAAGAGCGCACCGGCGGCGACGTCGTGCGAGGTCAGGAGGCATGCCGCGATCGGCGCGAGGCCGTCGCAGACGTCGATGCCGAAGTCCGCGGCGCAGGTGCCGGCGATGCCGCCGAAGCCGAGCCCGTCGGCGCCCAGCAGCTCCTCGTTCGAGAGCGCCAGGCAGCTCTTGGTGGCGGTGATCTTGTCGCGCGCCTTCGCGGCGGCGGCCGCGGCGCTGCCGAGCTTCTTGCTGCAGGTCGCGGCGGCCTTGGGCGGGCAATCGGCCTTGTCGGCCTTGGTGGCGACGCAGGCGAGGGCGGCGGCCGCGCACGCGTTGAAGGCCTTGAGCTTGGTGGCGAGCGCCTTCGCCGTCGTCTTGGCGATCAGGGTCTGACACTTGACCGCCGCCTTCTGCGCGTCGGCGTCTTCGAGCGCGCCCGCACCCCAAACGGGTGCTGCGAGCGCGAGACTCAGCGCGACTCCTGCCAGGACGGCGCAACGGCGTTGCACCCTTCCGACGTACCCATCCGCCATCGCTCCGCTCCTCCGACCGCCGGTTCGCGACCAACCGCGTCGCGCATCGATTAAGGCCTCACGTCGGCCCGGAATGTCAATCGTGATTTCGCGGGGCCTGCGACGAATCGTCGCAGGCGGAGCGGCTGCGCCGGCTGCGACGACGTGTCACATTCCGGCTCGGCATGGACGCCGCTATGAAACGCCGCACGACAGACGCGCAAACGGAGGGAACGTGCGACGAGCGGTGGCGATGTTCGGAATGCTGGCGGCGGTCATGAGTGAGCGAGTGAGCGACGGCTGGGCCCATGGGGGAGCGGGGCTCGTGATCGGATCGACCGCCGACGGCGGCGGTGCGCTCCGGGTCGACTTCGATTTCACCAACGTGGTGCCGGTGAGCTTCTCCGCGAGTCTCGGAGGTACGAGCATCTACACGGCCGGTACGCCGAGCTTCAATGCGCTCACGACCGACAAAGCCACGGCCTTCGTGCTCGACGACGAGACCGCGCTCAGCCTCGAGATCACCGCGCTCGACCCCGGCGCGACCGGCGTCAAGGTGAACGGCACGGTGCTCGACGCGGTCGGCGAGTCGGCCGTGCTCGGCACGTTCGACGCCGATGCCGGCGCCTTCCACGCGCATCCCGAGTGGCAACTCCTGCTGGCCCTGCCGGCAGGCGCCCACGGCGAGAGGACCATCGGGTTTCGTCTGACCACGACGGCCTCCGGCTATGCCGCCTCGGACAGCTACACCCTGCGGCTCTCGAACGGGCACCTGCCGCCGCTCGACCTCGACGAGGTCGCCTACGACGCGAGCGCCGTCACCTGTCAGAAGACGATCGCCGCCGCGACCCGCGCGTTCGCGGCCGCGAAGCACCAGCGACTCGGCCGGTGTCTCGACAAGCTCGGAGTCGCGGCCGCCCGGCACGCCGCCGGACTCGACGATGCCAAGGCGAAGAGCGCCGCCGCGTCGCTCTGCGGCGCCGGCCTGCTCGCCAAGATCGCGGCCGCCCGCGACAAGGCGGCGGCACAGATCGACAAGAAATGCGGGGCCGCGGCCGCCGCCGAGCTCACGACGCTCGAGGCCCGCGCGCACCTCGGCTACGTCGCGTGCGAGGTCGATCGCCTGATCGCGGCCTCGTATGCGGGGACCAAGATCGCCCTCGAGCATCTGACGGTCGAGGGCGAGGATCTGGCCTCGTACTTCCCGTGTCTTGCCGGCGCGACCGTGAAGGAGCAGGTCCACGAGTAGACGGCGCACCGTGGCGGTGGCACTGGCGCTCGGGGCGATCGTCCACGCCGTCGGTCCGGCGCGGGTCGCGGCGCACGACACGCCCGTGGCGCCGCTCGTCGTCGGCAGCACCGCGGAAGGGGGCGGTGCGCTCCGCCTCGAGCGCAGCGCCAACGATCCGGTGCTGCTGACCCAGAGCTTCTCGGGCAACGGCTTCGTGCTCTACACCGCCGCCGACCCGAGCTTCGAGAATCCGGAGGCCGACGAGACGGTGTTCCCGCTCCTCGCCGGCACGCAGGTGACGGTCGACGTCGTCGGGATCGGCGACACCGCGGGGGTGAAGCTCCGCGGCGAGTCGCTCCTGGCGGTCGGCGACAGTGTGGTGCTCGGCACGGCGCCGTCGCTGCACGCACACCCGGAATGGCAGCTCACGTTGCCGGTGGGCACGTCGGGTTGTCAGACGGTGCACCTGCGGGTGCGGGCCGCGACCACCTACGCCGCCTCGGACGAGTACGTGCTGCAGCTCACCAACGACGTCGCGACCTGCGGGCCGGTGCCGACGCCGATCGCAACCCCGACGACCCCGGAGCCGACCGCGACGCCGGTCGCGGGCGCCGTCTGCGGCGACGGGGACGGCGGCGGCACGGTCCGCGTAACCGACGGGGCGGCCGAGCTCCGCCCCGCCGCGGATTGGGGCGGCGGCTGCGCCGACACGGCGCTCTGCGACGTCGACGCCAGCGGCACGGTCAGCGTGAGCGACGGCGTCAACGTGCTGCGGGCGGCGGCGGGTCTCGCGACCAACCTCTCGTGTCCCGACTCCTGAGCGCCACGGCCCGTGGCCGGCTGGTGCTCGCGGTAGCCGCGGGCATGCTGGCGGCCGCGGCGCCCGCCGCGGCGTGCGACGTCTGCGCCGTCTACACCGCGACCCAGATGCGCGAGGCACGGACCGGCCTGGTCGTCGGGATCGCCGAGCAGGGCACGCGCTACAAGACCGAGCTTCCCGATCCCGAGGGCGGCGACGTCGACAAGGGCGAGCGCCTCAACAGCTTCATCACGCAGCTGCTGATCGGCTGGGACTTCCATCCCAAATTCGGCGTCCAGGTGAACGTCCCGATCATCGCCCGCGACTATCATCGGCTGAAGAACCGCCAGCTCGTCGACGATCAGATCCGCGACGGTGTGATGACGGCGGGCGACACCAGCGGGTTCGGTGACGTCGCGCTGCTCGCGCTCTGGCGCCCGTGGACCTACGTCGACGAGCACGCGCTCGTGCGGTTCACCCTGCTCGGCGGGCTCAAGATGCCGAGCGGCGACCCGGGGAAGCTCGTCGAGGAGCAGAAGCTCCGCCGCGCGTCCGAAGCGGCGGCGGCCCGCGTCGACGGTCGCGTCGCGTCGGCGCACCACATCCCCGAAGGCAGTCCGAGCGGCATCAACGGACACGACCTCGCCCTCGGCTCGGGCTCGATCGACGGCATCGTCGGCGGCGCGGGGTTCGCCAGCTGGGATCGCGCCTTCCTGACCGTGTCGGTGCAGCACGCGATCCGGAGCGAGGGTGCGTATCGCTATCAATACGGAGACGAGACCAACTGGTTCGTCGGCGTCGGCGGGTACGTGCTGCTGGATCACGCCTACACGCTCACCCTGCAGGCGGTGACCTCGGGTAAATATCAGGGCACCGACACCCTCGAAGGCACGAGCACCGCACCCGACGGCGGCTCGACCGCGACGACCTGGGTCTTCGTCGGTCCGGGACTGAGCTTCACCTGGGGGACGTCGCTCGGGTTCGAGCTCGCCGGGGATCTCCCGGTGGTGCGCCCGGACGAAGGCCTCATTCCCGAGTACCGCGTGCGCGGCGGCGTCACCTGGCGCTTCTGAGCGTGGCGCTCTACCTTCCGGCGATGCGTCGAGACCGCGCGCGGTGGATGCTCGCGGCTGGCATCCTGGCCCTCCTCGTGCCGGCATGCAGTCAGGGTCGGGAATGGACCGGGCGCGGCGAGGTCGTCGCGATCGACGAGCCCCGGCTCCACGTCACGATTCGCCACGAGGCCATGCCGGGGCTGATGGAGCCGATGACGATGCGGTTCGCGGTCGCCTCGCAAGCGGTGCTCGACGGCATCGCGCCGGGCGACCCGGTGAGTTTCGTCCTGCTGCAGCGCGGGAGCAGCCTGACGCTGCTCAGTGTGACGCGGCCGCCCGCCGCCCAGCCGTCCGTTCCTTAGGACGCCGAGCGGACGCGCGCTCGTCCGGCGCCTAGCCGCCGGTCAGAGCGCCCGCCCTCCGCAGATCGACAGGGTCGGGGCCGACGGCGGTCGCCTGGACTCCGGCGCGCGAAGTATGGCAGTGAGCGCCGCCATGGGACTTCTCGATGCGATCACGGGGGGCGGCGATCCCGCCATCACGGCCGGGCAGCAGGCGCCCGACTTCGCGCTGCCGGATGCCACCGGCAAGACGGTGCGGCTCAGTGACTACCGCGGCAAGAAGGCGGTCGTCCTCTATTTCTATCCCAAGGACGACAC
>CAZWAX010000230.1:0-9340 GCA_964631985.1 uncultured Polyangiaceae bacterium
GCCTACGACATCGCGATGGCGATCGGCGTCGAGAAGCTCAAGGACTCGGGCTACTCGGGCCTGGTCGTCTCGAGCCCGCCGAACGACGGCACGCTCGGCAACATGACGGCACCGGCGTCGTTCTCGTTACTCGCGCCGGCGTACTTCAAGAAGTACGGCCTCGAGGCCGACAAAGGCAAAGAGGTGCTGGCGCGGATCGCGTGGAAGAACCACCGGAACGGCGCCAAGAACCCCAAGGCACAGTTCCGGAAGGAAGTCTCGATGGAGACCATCCTCAACTCGCCGAAGGTCGCCGACCCGCTCGGCGTCATGGACTGCTCGGGCGTCGCCGACGGCTCGGCGGCGGCGATCGTCGTCCGGGCCGAGGACGCACACAAGTACACGCCGCATCCCATCTATATAAAGGCGCTCTCGTTCGTGGCCGGCCCGGGCGAAGGCCCGCTCGCGCAGGACTACGACTTCACGACCTTCCGCGAGGTCGTCGCCTCGGCCAAGGACGCCTACAAGCAAGCCGGCGTCACCGATCCCCGCAAGGAGATCAGCATGGCCGAGGTCCACGACTGCTTCACGCCGACCGAGCTCGTGCTCTACGAGGACCTCGGCTTCAGCCCGCGCGGCACCGCCTGGCAGGACGTGATGAACGGCTTCTTCGATCTCGACGGCGGTCTGCCGGTGAATCCCGACGGCGGCCTCAAGTCGTTCGGCCACCCGATCGGCGCCTCGGGCCTCCGCATGATGTACGAGATGTGGCTGCAGCTCCGCGGCGAGGCCGGCCCGCGCCAGCTCGACAACCCCACGTTGGGTCTCACGCACAACCTCGGCGGCGCCCCGGGCCGCTGCGTCAGCTTCGTGTCAATTGTCGGGCGCTAACGCGCCCTATGCTCGGCCGCGCGATCTGAGGTGCCGTTACCGCCATGCGTATCGTCGACCTACGTAGCGACACCCTGACCCGTCCGACCGCCGCAATGCGCGCCGCCATGGCCGCGGCCGAGGTCGGCGACGACGTCTTCCAGGAGGACCCGACGATCCAGGCCCTCGAGGCGCGCGCCGCCGCGCTCGCCGGCAAGGAGGCCGCGCTCTTCGTGCCGAGCGGCACGATGGCGAACCTGATCGCGTGCAAGCTCCACACCGAGCCCGGCGACGAGGTCATCCTCGAGCGCACGTCGCATCTCTATCGCTACGAGGGTGGCGGCTTCGCGGCCGTGGCCGGCGTGAGCGTCGCGCTGCTCGATGGCGAGCGCGGCCTGCTGACGCCGGCGCAGGTGGACGGCGCCATGCGCCTGAACGACGTCCACCAGCCGAGATCACGCCTGCTCTGGCTCGAGAACACCCACAACGCCGGCGGCGGGAGCTGCTATCCGCTCGATCAGCTCGCCGCGGTCGTGGCCGCCGGTCGCGCCCACGGGCTCGCCGTCCACCTCGACGGCGCCCGGGTCTGGAACGCCTGCGTCGCCCAGGGGATCGCGCTCCCGACGATCGCCGACCAGGTCGACTCCCTGAGCTTCTGCTTCAGCAAGGGGCTCGGCTGCCCGGTCGGCTCGGTGCTGATCGGCAGCCGTCAGCTGGTCACCGACGCCCGCCGCGTGCGCAAAATGCTCGGCGGGGGCATGCGCCAGGCCGGCGTGCTCGCGGCCGCGGCCCTGCACGCGCTCGACCACCACGTCGCCCGCCTCGCCGACGACCACGCCAACGCCGCCCTCCCGGCCGACGGCCTCGACGGTCTCGCCGGCCTCCGGGTCCGCCGCCCGGTCGAAACCAACATCGTCCTCCTCGACACCACCGCAAGCCACCTCGGCCCGATGGAGGTCGTCGGCACCTTGATCGGCGCCGGCGTCCGCTGCCTGCCCCTCAACGCGACCACCGTGCGATTCGTGACCCATCTGGACGTCGACCGAGCCGACGTCGAGCACGCGGTCGCCCTCGCAAGGAACATTGTGCGCTAGAAAGTCACACTACCGTCTCAGTAGAGCCGGTCGTGCCGCCTGCCCGTGCCGTCCCAGCGTTGCGAGGACTGCAGGCGCTCCCCGACCGGCTCAAAGGAGGAACCATGAGGGTTCGCGATCGTCGATCATCGGTCGAGTCGTCCCCGATCGTCCTGTTCGCGCTGCTCGTGTTCGCCGCCCTCCCGGGGTCGGCCGAGGCCGATTGCCCGGCCACCGTTCGGTTCGAGCCGACGGCCAATGGCGTGCTCGAGTCCGGCTGGACGGGCATCTACCACGACGTCGCGATCCTCGGCCCCACCCTCAACCTCGCACTCGACTGTCCGGTGAGCACGCCGCCGTGCGGGACGTGCCCGATCACCGGGCTCGACGATTCGGCCGCCTACCCCTCGCGATGCCTCAACGACTCGTCGCTCACCTGCACGCCCGCGACCGAGGTGGCGGTGTGCGGTGCGGCCGGGCGGTGTCGGACCTTCCTCGGCCCACCGACCTCGCTCGGCCTCGGTGGCCTCTCCTACTGCATGACGGCCTTCGTCGACGGAGCCGTCGGCGGCACCGTCGACGTCGAAAGCGGTGCCTTCGCCCCGGTGGTCCCGATCCTCACGGAGATGCGCAGCGGCGTCGGCGGCGTACCCGGGGGTCCGTTCCAGGGGTGCCCGCGCTGCGTCGGCGATCCCGTGCCCAACGATGCGCTTCGGGCCGGCACCTGCGACGCCGGACCCCGTGCCGGTCTCGGATGCGATGTCAACGATGTCTCCGACGTGCCCGACTTCGGCGCCGCGAGCTTCGATTGCCCGCACGTCCGCGACCAGCTCACGATGACCCACACGCTCGGATCGATCGCCGCCTCGACGGAACCTCAGAGCGTCGTTCTGAGCACCGACTCTCCCCCCTGCATCGGCGTGAGCGGCACGCCGTGCTTCTGTGCCACCTGCAACACCCTCGCGGCCGAGGCCTGCTCGAGCAACGCCGATTGTCCCCCGAGCGGCGGCAATCCCGGAATCTGCGGCGGCCGCCGCTGCCTGGGGGGCGCCAACGGCGGGACGCCATGCACCGCCGCCTCGGAATGCCCGGGCGGTTTCTGCACCCGTCCGGGTGAGCCGTCGGAGCCGAACGCCTGCCTCGACGACACCACCACGACGAACGACTGCGCCCCGATCGGTGGCGGCCGCGGCGAATGCACCGCCGGGCCCGTCGACAATCAATGCACGAACCACCCCAACCGCGGCTGCCTCGCCGACGACGATTGCGACGACGTGCCGGGCGCGTGCGGTACGCACCATCGCTACTGCTTCCTCGATCAGGGCGTGCTCGGCGGCAGTGTTGCCGTGAGCGGCACCGCCACGCCGCCGGTCGCCGGCGTCTCCGAGCCGACCGACCTCGGCTCGCTCGCGTGCATCCGCTCGGGCAACAGTGGATTCCAGAACAGCGCCGCCGGCCTTCCGGGTCTCGCCCGCACCCGCCAGCCCGGCCGGTTGATCTTCGATCCGGTGGACGTGCCACTGCAGACGTCGACCCCGAGCGAGACCGCGACGCCACTGCAGCCCGCGACCCCGACCCCCACGCCGGTCTCCACCCCGAACGGGTCCTCGTGTCCCCCCGCACCCGACGCCTGTCGAACGTCGCTCTTCCCGCGGAAGTCGATCGTGCAGATCACCGACCGCGCCGACGACCCCAGGGATCGTCTCGCCTGGCAGTGGAGCCGCGGAGCCGCGACGACGGTGGCGGAGCTCGGCGAGCCCGGAGGCGATCCCACGACGACGACCGCCTACGATCTCTGCGTCTACGACGCCTCGGGCCTCCGCGCGACCGTGTACGTGCCCAGCGGCGGGACCTGTCCCACCAAGCCGTGCTGGCGAGCGCTCCCCAATGGGTTCACGTACCGGAACTCCGCCGGGGGCCCGCATGGCGTCACCAGCCTGTCGCTCCGTGCCAGCCCCACCGACAAAGCCCAGGTCAAGCTGAAAGGCGCGGGCGGCGCCCTGCCGTTGCCGCCGCTCGCGAGCCTCGCCGGGACGATCGAGGTCCAGCTCCGCAATCGCTCGACGGGTCTCTGCTTCGGCACCACCTTCGTGCCGCCCTTCGAGAAGCTCACGACCGAGCAACTCAAAGACCACGCCGACTGAGGAGATCGCTCATGCCCCTTTCGATCCTGGGAAGCTCTCTCGCCTTGCTCCTGCTGCTGTTGGTGGCTCCGAGTGACGCCGCCTCCACCTGCCCGGAGGTGATCGCGTTCGATCCCGCGGCGGGACAATCCACGGCCGACACGGGCTGGGGAGGCATGGCCCACGACCGGCCGATCTACGGGAACGTGCTCCGCTTGGGCATCGATTGCGTGCCCGGGAGCCCTCCCTGCGGGACCTGCGCGGTGACGGGGCTCCTGCCCGACGCCGCCGGCATGTTCCAACGCTGCTTGAACGACACGTCGATCGCCTGCACCGAGGCGACCGAGCTCGGGGATTGCGGCGCCCTCGACACCTGCGCCGTCTTCATCACCGTGCCGCAACCGACGGCCGTCGGCGGCGTCGGCTCGTGCCACACGCACGAGCTCACGAGCCCGGTGACCGGCAGCGTCGACGTCGAGAGCGGCGCGCTCGATCTGAGCGTGTCCTATCGCAGCCGCCTCTACATCGGGTCGAGCCCCTCGAAAGCCTGTCCCGCCTGCGTGGGCGATCCGGTCCCCAACGATGGGCTCCGCGGCGGCTTCTGCGGCGAGGGGCCCCGGAACGGCCTGCCGTGCGACGGCCATGGCACCTCGCTCGCCCCCTATGACGACTTCGGCACCTCGAGCTTCGATTGTCCGTCACCCCCGCTCGCGCTCCTCGCGACCGGGGAGCCTGGCATCGTCACGTTCTCGACCGGCACCCAAAGCCTCGTGCTCAGCGCCACCAGTCTCGGCTGCACCGATCTCTACGCCTTCGGCCGCAAGTGCTTCTGCGACACATGCAACAGCGCCGCGGGCGAGCCCTGCGACGAGAACGCCGACTGCCCCGATCCCGCGGGACCGATCGACCCGATCTGCGGCGGCCGCCGCTGTATCGGCGGTCCCAACAACGGCGCGGCATGCGTGGACAGCAGCGAGTGTCCCGGGACCGCCCCGGGCGGCTGCGGGCGCCGCGGCGCGCCGACCGCACCCAACGCTTGCTTGGACAACACCACCACGCCCGAAGACGATCGCTTCCACTGTCTCGACACCGCCCCGATCGGGGACGGCAAGGGTCAGTGCGACGTGGGTCCCGTCGTCCAGTTCTGCAGCAATCATCCGAACCGCGGGTGCACGAGCATCGCCGACTGCGATGATGTCCCGGGATCCTGCGTGTCGCAGAACCGCGCCTGCTTCGTGACCGACGGGACCCTCGGCGACGTCCAGAGCGTGAGCGGCATCGCGACGCCCCCGTCCGGGGACCTGTCCGACCCGACTGTGCTCGGGATGCAGACCTGCCTGCCATCGACGGGCTCGAGCCTCGTGGATACGATCGTCGGGTTCCCCGGCCTCACGCGCAACCGGCACGTCGGCCGGCTGACCTTCTCGGAGAGCGGCTCGCCGGCGCTGGCCTGCCCCGTCGCCCCCGACGCGTGTCGCACGCCGGTCGTGACGGGCAAGTCGCAACTGGCCCTGAAGGACCAGAGCCCCGACAGCAAGGATCAGCTGCGGTGGCGCTGGACCAAGGGCGCCGCCACGACGCTCACCGAGCTCGGCGATCCGACGACGACCGACCACTACGACCTCTGCGTGTACGACGGGAACGGCCTGCGGGCGGGTATGGTCGTCCCGGCCGGCGGTCTCTGCGACGGTCGCCCGTGTTGGAAGGCGAGCTCGAAGGGCTTCCTCTACAAGAACGCGAGCGGCACACCGCGCGGCATCACCAAGCTCCACCTCAAGTCGGGCGACGCCGGCAAATCCGCGATCCAGGTCGCCGGCAAGGGCGACCTCCTGCCGCTGCCGACGTTGGCTTCGCTGGTCGCGCCGCTGACCCTACAGCTCCGCCATCGCGCCAGCGGCCTCTGCTGGGGCGCGACCTACGCGGAGCCCTTCCAGCGTCGTACCGACACCGACCTGAAGGCGAAGGACTGAGGGGAGAGAGCGACATGCGACCAACGACACGCCTGGCGAGCCTCGCCGTGGTCATGATCACCGTCGGGACCGGCCATGCCGACGCCGACGTGCTCAAATGCCAGCGCGCGATCACCAAGGCGAGCGCGCAGTTCTTTCAGGCCACGACCAAGGCCTCCGACACGTGCGAAGCGGCGCTCGTCAAGGCGGGCGCGGGCACGTGTCCCGATGCCAAGGCGACGGCGGCGGTCCAGAAGGCCACGATCAAGCTCGCCTCGACGATCGCCACGGCCTGCGGCGGCAGCGATCGGATCTGCAACGCCGACGCGATCGACGAGCATCTCCCGGCGGCGCTCGGCTGGCCGGACGTCTGCCCGAACATCGCGACCGCGTACTGCGATCAGCCGATCGCGACCTGCGGCGACATCGCGACGTGCCTCGTCTGCCTCGGAACCGAGGCGTCGACCTCCGCGAACGACCTCGCCTATGGGGCGCTCGCGCTGCCGAGCAGCGGCGATCCCGCGTTGAATGCCTGCCAACGCGCGATCGGCAAGGCCAACGCGATCTACCTGCGCGCCGAGAGCAAAGCGCTCGCGGCATGCTGGCGGGCTCGTCAGATGGGCCAGCACGGCGACTCATGCGCGCCCCCGGCGACGGGTGACGGCAAGTACCTCGCCCAGATCGCGAAGGCCGACGAGAAACGCACGCGGTCGATCGCCAAAGCCTGCGGCGGCGCGGATCACACGCTCGGCGGCGTCGACGACCGCACGCCGGCGGAGATCGGCTTCGCGGACGCCTGCCCGAGCGTCACCGTCCCGGGTGGCCCCGCCTGCGGCGCCCCGATCACCGATCTCACCGGCCTCGTCGCCTGCCTCGACTGCGTGGCGGCCGCGGCGGCAGCCTGCGTCGACCGCGCGCCGGTTCCGCAGCTCGCGACCTATCCGAGCGAGTGCGCCGGGTGCTTCGCGCCGCCGATGACCTCCGCGTGCCCGACGTCCCTCGCGCTCACCACGGCCGCCGACCGGGTCGACCTCGACCTCGGCTTCACCGGGCTCGGCCACGAGGCGACGCTGCCGAGCAACAGTGGAATCACGCTCGCGGTCAGCGGGTGTGCGGGCACCAACCATCCGACCTGCGGCGCCTGCACCCTGAACGGGCCGGTCGCCGATGCCGGCGGTCCCTCCGCCGCCTCGCGGCGTTGCCTCGACCACTCCTGGACGGCGTGCGGCAGCGACACCGATTGCGGTCTCTGCGGTGGCGGCGCCAACGATGGCGCGGCCTGCACCAACGCCTCCGAATGTCCCGGCGGCGGCTGCGTGCCCTCGTCGTGCGTCTTCTTCCTCGGCCCACCCCAGGGCCTGAGTACCGGCGGCTTCCCGTTCTGCGCGATGAACGAGATCGTCGGCCCGGTGGCCGGCACCGTCGACCTCACCGACGGCAGCATGGCGGCGCAGCTCTCGTTGCGGACGCGACTGTACGCGATGGGCCCGCCCGAGCACCCGTGTCCGCGCTGCGTCGCCGGACTCTGCACCGACGGCCCACGCTCCGGCGAGGCCTGCACCGTCCAGGGCGGCGGTCTACGCGGCGACGTCACGCTCGATTGTCCACCGAGTCCTTCGGCCGACGCCGGCACCTTCAACTTGACGTTCCCGCTGACGACCGGATCGCAGGCCCGTAGCATCGTGGCGGCGAGCCCGAGCTGCCGCGAGACCGGCTTCAGTTCGCTGCGGTGCCTCTGTGATTCCTGCAACACCCTGAACGCCGAAGCCTGCGCGACGAACGCGGATTGTCCGACCAGCGGCGGCGCGCCCGGCATCTGCGGCGGCCGGCGCTGCGTCGGCGGCAGCGAGGGCGGCAAGCCGTGCAGCGTCTGCCTCGGGGGCGGCAACCACGGCGCGACCTGCGTGAATGGCAGCGCCTGCCCCGGCGGCACGTGCTCGGTCGGTTGCGGCGGCATCTGCGTCGGCGGTCCGAACGCCGACGCCCCCTGCGCGGTCAGCTCCGAGTGCCCAGCGAGCAGCTGCTCGCTGGGCATCTGCGGCCGCCCCGGCGAGCCCACGAAGCCCAACAGCTGCTTCTCGGATACCTCCCTTCCCGGCGATCCGCCGCTCTGCGCGGGGAACAGCGCGGGCGAAGGCGAGTGCGTGATCGGACCGAGCGACGACGTCTGCTCGATCCAAACGTTCCGCAGCTGCAGCACCGACGACGACTGCGCGTGCGAGGACTGCGTCCCCGGTCAGCAGTGCGTGCAGAAGCCACGACCCTGCTTCGCCGACAACGGCACCCCGGGAAATCCCGTGGTCGTGACCGGCAAGCCGGGCTTGCCGTGCGGCGGCATCGCGCGCCCGACGCTCGGCGGCTTCGCGTGTGTGTCGCCCGTCGGGGCGCACCTCGTGAACAGCGCCTTCGGCCTGCCCGGCCTGAGCCGACTCCGCCTGCCGGTGGACGTCCCCTGAGCGGCCACGCGCTCAGCGGCGACCCTCCGGCCGCACGCGCACGTCGACGGACGGTCCCCCACCGTCGACGTGCGCGAGCCATGCCGCGCGGAGGCTGATCGACCGCCCCGGCACGAGCTGCCGGAAGCGCTCGCGATGCAGCACGCGCTCGCCTTGCCGCACCTCGAGCTCGGCCGCATCGAGAAAGCGGTCGACGCGCAGGAGGAAGCGATCGTGGGGCACGCCCCGGACGTCGGCGGCGACGGCATTCGGTGAGATCCACCGGATCGGCGGCTCGCACACGATGGCGACCGGCGCGCCGCTGGGCCACGTGCGTCCCCCGAGGAAGGTATGGGCGGCGCGCGCGGCATGGCGCCCGGAGAGCGCCGCCACGTCGGCAGTCTCGGCGGCGTGCACGAGGTTGCCGGCAGCGAAGACCCCGGGCGCCGAGCAGCGGAGCGCGCCGTCGACGCGCGGCGCGCGCGTGCCGGGATCCATGACCAAACCGCCCAGGCGGCCGAGCTCGTGATCCGGCATCCAGTCACCGGTGAACACGACCGTGTCGCAGGCGATCTCGCGCTCGGCACCGGTCACGAGGTCGGCGAGCACGACCGCCTCGACCCGACCGCGCCCGCGGATCGCCTGCACGCGCTGGCGGGTGAGCACGGGCACGCCGCGCCGTCCCGTCGCGAGCCACGCGAGCGCGGCCCAGCTCTGGTGCCGCGGCTCCTCCGTGACCATCGCGACCGTCGTCGCGCCCGCGTGTGCGAGCGTGAGCACGGCCGAGAAGCTGACGTGCTCCGCACCGACGACGACCGCGCGGCGGCCGACCGGGGCGTGATGGAGCGTGACCAACTGCTGGAGCAGCCCGGTCGTGACCGCGAGTGCCGAGTGCTTGGGGTTGCGTCCCG
>CAZWAX010000231.1:0-9303 GCA_964631985.1 uncultured Polyangiaceae bacterium
GCGGGACCTTCCAGCCCTCGGGGACGCAAGACGGCACCGACACGTTGATCGCGCTTGGTATGGCGGACGTGCCGATGAACGACGTGGCGTCGCCGACGCTCGGCGCGGTGTTCTGCGTCGGTCCCGTCGGGGCGGCGTCGATCAACAACGTGGCCGGGCTCCCGGGTCCGGGCCGTGTGACGATCAAGGGCACCGCCGTCGGCGCCCCGTAGGTTCACGTGAGGTCGAGCGACGGCCCCGGCGACGCACAGTGGTCGGGGCCGTCGTAGCTCAGTTGCTCACCACGACGTCCCGACGAATCGCGTCTCGTGTGAGTGACCGGGGCGTCGCCCAGCAGTAGCGCGACGCCCGGGCGGCCTGGGTCCTTAGGACGTGGCGACGGCGTCGGCGACGAGGTCGCCGACTTGGGACGTCGAGTAGCCCATCTTGCCGGCTTGCATCGACTTCAGCTTCTTCGCGACCACGTGGGAGATCGCGGCGTCGACGCGGGTGGCGGCGTCGGTTTCGCCGAGGTGGGTGAGGAGCATTTGCGCCGCCGCGATGGCAGCCATGGGGTTGATGACGCCCTGGCCGGTGTACTTGGGCGCCGAGCCGCCGATCGGCTCGAACATCGAGACGGTCGACGGGTTGATGTTGCCGCCGGCGGCGATGCCCATGCCTCCCTGAATCATGGCGCCGAGGTCGGTGATGATGTCGCCGAACATGTTGTCGGTCACGATGACGTCGAACCACTCGGGGTTCTTGACCATCCACATGCAGGTCGCGTCGACGTGGGCGTATTCGCGCTTGACGTCGGGGTAGTCGGCCTGGCCGACCTCGTTGAAGGCACGCTCCCAGAGGTCGAAGGCGTAGGTGAGGACGTTGGTCTTGCCGCAGAGCGTGAGGGTCTTCCGGCGATTGCGCTTGCGCGTGTACTCGAAGGCATAGCGGAGGCAGCGCTCGACGCCTTTGCGGGTATTGATCGACTCCTGCACGGCGACCTCGTCCGGCGTACCGCGCTTCAACGTCCCGCCGGCGCCGGCGTACAAGCCTTCGGTGTTCTCGCGCACGACGACGAAGTCGACCTCGGCCGGGCCCTTGTCCTTGAGCGGAGTATCGACACCTTCGTAGAGCTTCACGGGCCGCAGATTGACGTACAGGTCGAGCTCGAAGCGGAGCCGGAGCAGGATGCCCTTCTCGAGGATGCCGGGCTTCACGTCCGGGTGGCCGATGGCGCCGAGGAGGATCGCATCGAAGCCGCGCAGGTCGGTGACCGCGCTTTCCGGGAGGACCTCGCCGGTGCGGAGGTAGCGGTCGCCGCCGAAATCGAAATTGGTCGTCTCGTAGGTGAAGCCCGAGCGCTTGGCGGCGGCGGCGAGCACCTTGACGGCCTCGGCGGTGACCTCCGGACCGGTGCCGTCACCGGGAATGACTGCGATCTTGTACACGTGAACCTCCTCTGGGATGACGGCGCGGCGGCGCCGGAACGGTGGCGGCGGATACTATCCCACGGGACGAGGGCGACAAGCGCGACCGCGTCAGCGCCGACGTCGCCCGACGGCGCGCGTGCCGCTCTCGAGCTCGTCGATCGTCCGCGGCCAGTCGTCGTGGAGGAGGCGCGACAGCGCCCGATCGGCGAGGAGCTTTCCGCCGGTCTGACAGCGCGGGCAGTAGTTGGTCTCGTTCTCGGCGTGAACGATGCGTTGCACCGGCGTGCCGCACGCCGGGCAGGGCAGGCGATAGCGACCGTGCACCGCCATTTCCGGACGGAACGCGGTGACCTTCTCGGGGAATCCCTCGCCGACCTCGCGGCGGAGGCGCTCGGTCCACTCGGTCAGCACCGCCCGACACGCGTCGTAGAGCCGAGCGACCTCCCCCTCGTCGAGTTGGTCGTTCAAGCGGACGGGCGACAGTCGCGCGCGGTGGAGGATCTCGTCGGAGTACGCGTTGCCGATGCCGCTCAGCAGGCGCGGATCGGTGAGGGTGCGCTTGAGGGTGTGACGCTCGCGGAGAAAGACCTCGCGGAAGGTCGGGAGGTCGGCGCTCAGCACCTCCAGACCGGTTGGGGCGAGGGCGCGGAGCGCCTCGGTGCCGCGGACCAGATGGAGCGCGGCGCGCTTCTTCGAACCGGCTTCGGTCAGGAGCAACGTTCCGGTCGGGAAGTCGAAGGCGGCGAGACCGAGGCGCCCGGGAGGCTTGGCGCCGCGCTCGCGCCAGCGCAGGCGCCCCGCGATCATCAGATGCAGCACGAGATAGAGGTCGTCCTCGAGCTCGATCGCGATGCGCTTCCCGAGCCGCTCGATGCCGAGCACGCGCTTGCTCGTCGCCGCGGCGAGCGGCGGCTCGACCGTCCGCAGGAGAAACGGGCTGGCCAGGCGTACGCCCTCGAGCACAGTGCCGACCGCGTGATGTCGCAAGCGTTCGACGTAGACGACGACGTCGGGGAGCTCGGGCATGACGGGAGACTACCCCCGGCCGTCGAGCTTGCCGAGGTCGAGCGTGGCTTCGGTCGCGGTGCGCGCGACCGCGGCGTCGAGCGCGACGAGCGCATCGTGCGCATCCGGCACGACCGTCAGCAAGTCACGGTAGGCTGCGCGTACGAGACCGGCGGCGATCTGACGCTCGACGAGCGCCAGGAACGGGTCCCAGAATCCGTCGACGTTCACGAGGACCAACGGCTTGGCGTGAAAGCCGAGCTGACGCTCGACGAGGACCTCCGAGAGCTCCTCCAAGGTGCCGAAACCGCCGGGGAGGGTCACGAAGGCATCGCCGCGGTGGGCGAGGGCGGCCTTCCGGCTCCGCATGTCGCCGACCGTGTCGAGGGCGTGCAGCCGTTGGTGCGCGACGCGCGCGAAGGTGTCGAGGATGACGCCCTCGACCCGGCCACCCGCGGCGAGCGCCGCGTCGGCCAACTCGCCCATGAGGCCGATGTTGGCGCCGCCGTAGACGAGGAGCCAACCGCGTGCCGCGATGCCGGCGCCGAGCGCACGCGCGACGTCCCGGAGCGCGGGAGGGGCCTCGGGGGCCGAGGCGGCGTAGACCGTCACGCTGCGAATCGCCGGCATGTCCAGCTCCTAGCCCGGAAGCGCAACCGGTGCCATTCCCGCGTGCTTCCGCGCGTTTCGCTTGCAGTGTATGCCGTCCCGCCGTGTCTCGGGTCGAGAGCGAAACATCCGGGCCGTCTCCAGCGCGCGATCCGGTGTTCGGGGCGGCACTCGTCTGCTTCTTCCTGTCCGGCTTCGCGGCGCTGCTCTACCAAACCGTCTGGATGCGCCAGTTCGCGTTCGTCTTCGGCACGGCCGACCTCGCCGTCGCCACCGTGCTGGCCGCCTATATGGGGGGCCTCGCGGTCGGCGCCGCCCTGGTCGGTCGCGTCGTCACCCGCATCGCGCGCCCGTTGCTCGTATACGCGGGACTGGAGCTCGTGATCGCGCTCGCCGCGCTGCTCGTCCCACTCGCCCTCCGGGGCGCGACGGCGGTCGCGGTCGTGTGGTTCGGGAGCGGCGCCGCGCCGCCGTCGGCGACCGGCGCCGCGCTCGCGCTCTTCTACCTCGGGGCGGCCTTCGTGATCCTGCTCGTGCCGACGCTTTGCATGGGAGCAACGCTCCCGCTCCTGGCGCGCCTTGCGGTCCGAAGCGATGCCGAGCTCGCACCCAAGGTCGGGACGCTCTACGCGATCAACACCGCGGGTGCCGTGGCGGGGGCGGTCGTCGCCGCTTTCGTGCTGCTGCCGTGGCTGGGGCTCAGGGGCACGGTGCTCGTCGGGGTGGGTGTCAACGTGCTCGTGGGGCTCCTTGCGGCCCTGGTGGCACGCGGCGCCCGCTCGCCCGTCACGGGACCGGCAGCGGCGGTGGGTGCACGCGCGCACGGCGGGGCCGGCGTCGTCCTCTGGGTAATGCTGTTCTCGGGCGTGACGTCCTTCACGTACGAGGTCGTGTGGACCCGCCTTCTCGGTCACGTGCTCGGCGCGTCGACCTATGCGTTCGCGACCATGCTCGCCACCTTCCTTGCGGGCATCGCCCTCGGGGCCGGAGTGGCGGCGCGGCTCGGGACGACGCCGGCACGCGCGGTGCGCGGGTTGGTGCTCGCCGAGCTTGCGATCGCCGGTGGTGCGCTCGCGGCGTTCCGGGCCATGGATCTGTTGCCGGCGCTCGCGCTCCACCTCGGCGCCGGGCGCGATCCAAGCGCGCTCGGCAACGTCGTGCTCGCGGCCCTCGTGATGCTCCCGTCGACGCTGGCGATCGGAGCCACCTTTCCGCTGGCGGTGCGCGTCCTCGCGCACGGTGGCGAGGAGGCGGCAACCGCGAGCGCGCGGGTGTACGCGTGGAACACGCTCGGAGCCATCATCGGCGCGCTCGGAGCGGGGTTCTGGCTCATGCCGTCTCTCGGCTACGCGGGCCTCGTCGCTGCGGCCGCGGGGGTGAACCTGGCGTTGGCATTCGTGCTGGCCGTGGCCGCGCCGCGGCGATCGCCGTCGTTTGCGATCCTGGCGTTCGTCGCCGCCGTTGCGCTCGTGATCGCCCCTCCCGCGACGCCGTGGCGCCTGGTCGGAACCTCGCCACTCTCGGTCGGACGGGAGGCCCCCCGGCCCGAGCTCTTCACCGTCGGGCGCAGCGCCGGGGTCGCCGTCGGCCTCGAAGGCGGGGTGTTCAAGCTGCGGACCAACGGCCTCCCGGAGGGCGTGATGTTGCCGCCGCGCCGGTACCGGCGGGCCATTCCGGACCGGTGGCTCGGGGCGCTGCCCGTGCTCGCCCGCCCGGACGCGCACCATGTGCTCGTGATCGGGCTCGGCGCCGGCACGGCGCTCGAAGCCCTGCCGACGGCGCTCGAGGACGTCGACGTGATCGAGCTCGAACCGCGTGTGATCGAGGCCAACGAGCATTTTCGTGGACGGCGAGCCATCGATCCGCTCGCGCTTCCCGGCCTCCACTTGCACGTCAACGACGCGCGCGGGGCGCTCGCGCTCACCACCAAGCGCTACGACATCGTGGTGTCGCAGCCGTCGCATCCGTGGACGGGCGGGGCCTCGCACCTCTACACGCGCGAGTTCTTTCACGTCGTCCGCGACCATCTGACGCCGGACGGGGTCTTCGTGCAGTGGATCGATCTCGACTTGATCGACCAACCGTTGCTGAGCTCGCTGCTTGCGACGTTGCTCGACGCTTTTCCGCACGTCCGGGTCTACCGGCCGTTCTTCCGCGGGACCGCGCTCTTCATCGCATCGCCGTCGCCGCTCGCCGTCGAAGCCAACGCCGCACGGGCGCTCGCCGCGGCGCCGGTCGAGCTGGCGCGCGCCGGCATCCAGACGCCGGAGGACGCGGCGGCGGCGTTCGCGCTCGACGAGAGCGGCGCGCGTGCTCTTGCCGTCGGCGCCGCGCTCACGACCGACGACCGCAACCTGCTCGAGACCCGCACCATCCGCATTCGGACACCACTGCGCTATCGGGGCGCCGACGAGCTGCTGGCGCCGCACGACCCGTTGCCCGCGGCGCTCCCGGCGCTCGATCGCCTCTACCTGGTGCGGCGCCTTCTGGCGGACTGGGATTTTCCACGCGCCCATCGTGTGGCAGCGGCGCTCGGCGACCCCGTGGAGGCTGCGACCGCCGCGGGCATCGTCGCGCTCGCGACCGAACGTGTCGCGGACGGACGTGCGAGCTTGCGGGCCGCGCTCGCCGCGGATCCCGACGCCTACGAGGCCCGCGTGGCCTTGTTGCGTTCGGAGAAGGTGCGGCTCGTCGCGGGCGACCCCGATCTCGTCGCGCTCGCCGCGCCTCTCGTCGATCCGGCGCGCGCGGTCGTGGAGGGGTGGTCGCGCCAGACGAGCCGCGATTGGGAGGCGCTGCGGTCGCTGGAGCCGCGTCTCGCCGCGACCCGGCCGAACGATGCGGTGCATGGCGACGCGCTCCGCTTGCGTACCGCCTGGCGCATCGCGAGTGGCGATCCCGGTGCGGGGGTCGCGGCGCTCGCGCTCCTGGACCTCGCCCTGCCGATGAGCCTCGACCCCGAGGACTACGTCCAACGCGCGCGCGCCGCCGCCGCGGCGGGTGACGTCGGCACGGCGATCGAGAGCTTGACCCAAGCGCTCGATTCGACGACCCCGGGTGCTTTTCGCCCGGTCGCGGATCGTGTGGCGGCCGAGCTCGCCGAGCTCGCTTCGGGCGAGGGCGTGGCCGAGGAGCGCGCGCTCCTCGAGCGCAAGATCGCGGCGTTCCGGCGTTAGCGCGCATCGCGCGGGCTTGCGGCGACCCGTACCGGCGTCGATAACCGGACGATGGCCACCCATGATCTTCGCCACAAGAGCCGCGTGCTCTACGACGGTCGCGACCGGGCGCCCGCACGCTCGTATCTGAAGGGCATCGGGTTCAGCGACGCGGACCTCGCACGACCCATCGTGGGCGTCGCCAACACCTGGACCGAGACGATGCCGTGCAACTTCGGCCTGCGAGCGCTCGCCGAGCACGTGAAGCGCGGGGTACGGGCAGCGGGTGGCACGCCCATGGAGTTCAACACGATCGCGATCAGCGACGGCATCACGATGGGAACCGAAGGCATGAAGACGTCGCTCGTGAGTCGCGAGGTGATCGCGGACTCAATCGAGCTGATGGGACGTGGCCATATGTTCGACGCGATGGTCGTGCTGGTCGGCTGCGACAAGACGATCCCGGCGGGGGCCATGGCGCTCCTGCGTCTCGACGTCCCTGGCGTCGTGCTCTACGGCGGGTCGATCCAGCCGGGGCGGTTCCAGGATCGCGACGTCACGATCCAGGATCTCTTCGAGGCGGTCGGTGCCAACGCCGCCGGCCGCATGAGCGACGCGGACTTGCGGGCGCTCGAGGACCGCGCCTGTCCGGGGGCGGGTGCGTGCGGCGGGCAGTACACGGCCAACACGATGGCGATGGCGCTCGAGTTCCTCGGCCTTTCGCCGATGGGCACGGCGAGCGTCGCCGCCACGGATCCGGACAAAGCGCGCGTGGCCGAGGAAACGGGCGCGCTCGTGATGGACATGCTGCGCCGTGATCTTCGCCCGCGCGCCCTCGCCACGCGCACCGCCTACGAGAACGCGATCGCCGGTGTCGCGGCCAGCGGGGGGTCGACCAATGCCGTGCTGCACTTCCTGGCCATGGCGACCGAAAGCGGCGTGCCGCTCGTGATCGACGATTTCGACGCCATCAGCCGCCGCACGCCGCTGCTCGCGGATCTGAAGCCGGGTGGACGATTCACGGCCGTCGACCTCGGGCGCGCCGGCGGCACCCGCGTGCTCGCCGCGCGCCTCGTCGAGGCGAGCTTGGTCGACGGGTCCGCCGTCACGCCGAGCGGTCGAACGATCGCCGAGGAAGCCGCGCTGGCGGTCGAGACCGCCGGACAAGAGGTCGTGCGGTCCGTGACGGCCCCCCTCAAGACGTCGGGGGGCTTGGTCATCCTCAAGGGCAATCTCGCGCCCGAGGGGTGCGTCGTGAAGGTCGCCGGTCACGAGCGGCTGCATCATCGCGGGCCGGCACGGGTGTTCGAGCGTGAGGAAGACGCCATGGCGGCTGCGACCCATGGCGCGATCAAGGCGGGCGACGTCGTCGTCATTCGCTACGAGGGTCCTCGCGGCGGTCCTGGCATGCGCGAGATGCTGGGTGTGACCGCGGCGCTCATGGGCGCGGGGCTCGGCGAGCACGTGGCGCTTCTCACCGACGGGCGCTTCAGCGGCGCGACCCGTGGCCTGATGGCGGGGCACGTGGCACCCGAAGCCGCCGTCGGCGGCCCGATCGCGGCGGTAGAGGAAGGCGACATCATCACCGTCGACATCGTGGCGCGGCGCCTCGACGTCGACGTGGGGGAGGCTGTGCTGCATGCGCGGCTCGCGGGGTGGCAGGCACCGCCTCCCCGCTATGAGACCGGCGTCATGGCGAAGTACGCAGCGCTCGTCTCGTCGGCCTCGTTGGGTGCGGTCACGCGCCCGCCGCACCGCGTCTGACACGGCGCGGCGAAGTGCGCCGAAACGGCGCATTTTTGTTTGACACCGCTTGCGCCGCCGGCGCATAAACGGAGCAGTCGCTTGTGCCGTTCCGTGAGTAAAACGGCGTCTCACCGCCTGAAAATCTAGAAGTGTCGCCGCTGAGGTCGAGCCTGCAATGCGGGTCGCTCTCCCCTTCGATGAGGGGAGAAATACCCGCTTCCGGTGATTGCGGTCGAAGCAGCGTTTACGCACAAGGCACGATGAGGTCCGACGGCCGAGCCGCTCGGAAAGATCCCACGCATTTTTAACAAGTTGAAGGAGGAGAGTCATGAAGGTTGTGTCCAAAGTCGCGCTCGGCCTAGCCGCCCTGGTAGGGGTGCTGGCGCTCGGGACGTCGGCGCAAGCGCAAATAACGAGCTTCACCGTCGACAAATGTCTTTCGGCCAAGCTGAAGACTCTCACCAAGGGAGCTTCGGCCTACGCAGCGTGTCATTCCAAGGACTCGGCCAAGCCCGATCCCGTGAAGTTGGGCGAGTGTCTGTCCAAGAACAGCGGCAAGATCACGTCCTCGTTCACCAAGACCGATGGCAAGTACCCGCTGTGTACCGGCGGCATTGGCAACGGCGGAGCGCGCGATGCCGATGCGGATCAGTACGCCGACGACCTGAACATTGCCGTGGGTGATGCGGTCGGTAAGTGCGACGCCGCCAAGCAGAAGTGCGTCGGCAAGTACGTCGCCGCGGTCGGTGGATGCTGGGCGAAGGCCGCGGGCAAGTTGCCGGGCGACGTCGACTCCGTCTGCACCGGCAAAGCGGCCACCAAGCTCGCCGACGGTGTGAAGGGCTGCCTCGACAAGGCGGCGGCGAACCTGGATTGCACCAACGCCGGAAGCCAGGCTGCGGCGCTCAAGTCGGCGGCCGACGCGTTCCTCGAGGAGCAGGCCTGCTTGCTCGATCCGGCCAACCCGGCCCCGGCCTGCGTTCCGGACCCGACCCCGACGGTGACCTCCACCCCCGGCCTGACCTGCAACAACAGCCTCAACGATCCCGGCGAGGCCTGCGATCCGTCGACGGCACCCAACACCTGGGCGGTGTGCGGTCCCGACTTCACCTGCACCGGCTCGTGCAATTGCGCGTGCCCGACCCAGGTCACGTTCGAGGGCGATGCCAACGATGCGGCGAGCGTGCTCGATACCGGTGTCACGGGCATCTCGCACCGCGCGCCGATCATCACGGACGGCCAGGTGACGGTTCAGGTGGCGTGCGCGGCCAGCTCTCGCCCCTGCGGTGTGTGCAACATCACCGGTCCGATCGAGAATCCGGACGCCGGCAACGGGCAACTCGACAACCGGCGGTGCAGCAACGATGCCTCGGTGCGGT
>CAZWAX010000232.1:0-9301 GCA_964631985.1 uncultured Polyangiaceae bacterium
AGCTCGGTCATTCAGCACCTTAACCCGTATGAGCCAATGGTGATGATGTTCCCGCTTCCGGTCAACTCGACATTTCACCCATGGGCGGCGGAAGCTGCGCGTGGGGCGGATGCCGGGCTGCGTGACGATCTGGAAGATACCGGCCTGGCGCTCCGGCGCGAGGCCAATGCCGGTGTCGCGGACCGCGACCCGGATGGTCGGGCCCGTCGGGGTCTCCGAGGCGCGGGTCTCGATCGTCACCGAACCGGTATCCGTGAATTTGATGGCGTTGCCGACGAGGTTCATCAGGACTTGGCGCACGCGGACCGGGTCGCCCTGGAGGCGCGCGGGCAGCCGGGGATCCGTGCGGTAGTCAAGCACGATGCCCTTCCGCGTGGCCGTGATGGCGAACGACCGGACGACGTCCGCGATGATGTCCCGCACGCTCATCGCCACGCGCTCGACGGCGAGCTTGCCCGCCTCCATCTTCGAGTGGTCGAGGACGTCGTTGAGAATGCCCAGGAGCGCGACCGCCGCCGAGCGCGCCGTCGTGACGTACTGCCGGGCCTCGGCCGGATCCTCGCTGTCGAGCGCCATGTCCGCCATGCCGATGATGACGTTCATCGGGGTCCGGATCTCGTGGCTCATGGTGGCGACGAACGCCGACTTTGCCCGCGTCGACGCGAGGGCCTGGTCGTGCGCCTCGGCGAGCGTCTGCAAGTACCGACTCCGCTCGTCCTCGGCACGCTTGCGCTCGGTGACCTCCCGCCAATTGAGGACGATCCCGCGCACGCTCGGGTCGTCGAGCAGGCTCGTCGCCACGACCTCGACGTCGCACCACGAACCGTCCTTCCGGAGGTACCGGCACTCGAGGACGGCGCTCCCGCCGCTCGCGGCTGCGTCGAGCATCGTGCCGCGGACCCGCGCGACGTCATCGGGATGGACGAAGTCGGAGATAGGGAAGCCGAGCACCTCGTCGGGACGATAGCCGAGCACCCGCGCGATCGGCGGACTCTCGTAACGAATCGTGCCTGTGTCGTCGAGGATCGTGATCACGTCCGACCCGCGTTCGACGAGCGCCCGGAAGCGTTGCTCGCTCGCCCGCAACGCGGTCGCGGCCCGGTCGCGTTCCCGCCGGTACCGTTCGAGCTGACGCGCAATGTAGACCGAGGAGATGAGCGTGATCGCGACGCCGACCATCGGTGCCGGCGCGGCGGCTGCGGTCCCCCGCATCAGCACGCTCGCGCCGAGCATCGAGAGCGCCGCGACGATGACGGAGACGAGTTGCGGCACGGCGCCCCATTGCAGCGTGGTCGCCGTTCCGAAGGCGAGCGCCATGATCGTGAGGACCTGGGTGGTCGAGTCACTCCGCAAGTAGGCGGTCAGCAACGACAGCCCGTAGATGCCCGAGATGAAGACCACCGTCGAAATGACGTACTCACGGCGGGCGGCGTCGCGACCGTTCACGTAGAAGCCGAAGCCGATCCAGGCGAGCTGCAGCAGACGGGCGACATGCAGTGCCTGCGCCGTAGCGGGTGACAAGCGGAAGTCGCTGAGCGAGAGCAGGCCGAGCGAGAGCAGCATGATGCAGAGACCGAGGCGCGCGTGCGCCCGCAGGACCGTGAGGTCGCGGTCGAGCGCCGTGTCGGCATCGTGCGACACGCTATGTGAGATGTTCGTCACGAGGTTCGTCAGCCCCACCAGGCCGAGCAAGCGCTGTGCCCAGGTCGGCCGGGAGCCTGATGACGAGCAACCGCGCACCCCCCGCACGTCGTGCAGCTGAATCTTCGCGAAGTCGATGACTCGAGCGAACCGTGGACTGCCGACCGAGGTGGCCGCGGTCCAATATTGAAACGCGGCGGTGCAACTACGCCGCGCGGTCCCTCGTCACCGCTTCGCCGTCCGGCGGCGCGCGCTCTCGTGGACCATTCCCGTCAGGTCCGCGGCCGGGCGGATCTCGAAGGGACCGCCGCGCACCCCGGGGTGCGACGACATGAGCCGGATCGCATGGTCGAGGTTAACCAAGACACACGAACTTCATCGCATCTCTTCTCGACGGCAGGGGTCTACTCGGCCGCCTACCCCTCGTCGAACGAGCAGACTCGAATTCGACAGACGCAGAATGACCGTGATTGCCGCTTTGCCCTCGCCCCCACGGGCACGTTTGTCGACTGCTCTTGACGGGTCGGGGTGTGGGCACTACCCAGCGCCATGGCTTCGGAGCTTTGGCGGCGGAGTGCGTGTGCGCTTGCTGCTTCGATTCGGTCGGGGGAGGTATCGAGCCGCGAGGTGCTCGAGGCGCACCTCGCGCGTGTCGACGCGGTGAATCCCGTCGTGCATGCGATCACCGAGGTGCTGGTCGACGAGGCCCGGGCCGCGGCGGACGCTGCGGATGCGGCGTTGGCGCGGGGCGAGACGGTCGGGCCGCTCCACGGCGTGCCGGTCACGGTCAAGGTGAACGTCGACGTCGCCGGATCCGCCACCACCGCCGGCATGCCGGTGTTCGCGAACGACCGGCCGGTGGCGGATGCGCCGGGGGTGCAGCGCTTGCGTGCCGCCGGCGCGATTCCCTTCGCGCGCACCAACATGCCGGACCTGGGTCTGCGCTGGCATACGGCAAGCGCCCTCCACGGGGTGACTCGGAACCCGTGGGACGCGCAGCGCACGCCCGGCGGCTCGAGCGGCGGCGAGGGGGCGGCGATCGCGACTGGCATGAGCCCGCTCGGGATCGGCAACGACATCGGCGGCTCGGTGCGCTGGCCGTCGCAATGCTGTGGGACCGTCGCGCTCCGTCCGACGCTGGGCCGCATCCCGCACTACGACTCGACGGTGCCGATCGAGGTGCCGCTCGCGTTCCGGATGATGCTCACCGACGGGCCGATGGCGCGGGAGGTCGGCGACCTCGCGCTCGCGCTCGGGGTCCTAGCGGGCGCCGACCCGCGCGATCCGTGGTCGGTCACGGCAGCGGAGACCCGCGCATCCGCGCCGTTGCGGGTCGCCGTCACGACCGACCCGGGCGGGCTCGGCTGCGACCGGACGATCGCCGCCGGCGTGCGGCGCGCCGCCGATCTGCTCGCCGCCGCCGGGTGTCGCGTCGAGGCGATCGACCCACCTGCGATCGTCGAGGCTCACGAGCTCTGGGGGACGCTCCTTGCGGCCGAGACCCGGACGATGGTGCTGCCGTTCGCCCGCACCCTCCTCGCGGCCGACGCGCTCACCGTCATCGAGCACCTGATCGGCGGCTTTCCCGAGGTCGACCTGGCCGGCTACATGGAAGCGCTGGCGCGGCGGACGCGCGTCGCCCGCGATTGGGCGATCTTCCTCGATGGCTTCGACGTCGTACTGGGCCCGGTCGCGTGTGCGCCGCCCTTCGCTCCCGACGCCGACCTCACCGCCGACGGGATGGCGGCGATCATGCGGAGCATGCGGCTCGTCACGGCGTGCAACCTCCTCGGCCTTCCTGCGGCGGTGGTGCCCGTCGGCGTCGCGGACGGTCTCCCGCAGGCGGTGCAGCTGATCGCGACCCGCCATCGCGAGGATCGCTGTCTCGCCGCGGCCGAGATCATCGAGCGCGGCACGCCGCGGATCGTGCCGATTGATCCCCGGACTGCAGCGGCATGACGTGCGCGCCGTCGCCGCGCGCGCTCAGTGGGGGTGGACGCGAGTCGGCAGTTGCGCGTACCCCTTCACGAAGTTCGAGCGCACCCGCACGGGCTTGCCGACGACCTCGACGTGGCGGAAGCGGGCGAGGGTCTCCTCCCAGAGGACGCGCAGCTGCATCTCGGCGATGCGGCTGCCCATGCAGAAGTGGACGCCGCGGCCAAACGCGAGGTGGTCGCGCGCGTTCTCGCGATCGATGCGGAACTCGTTCGGTCGCTCGAAGACGTCCTCGTCGCGATTGGCCGAGACGTACCACATGGCGACCTTGTCGCCCTTCGCGATGCGCTTGCCGGCGAGCTCGGTATCGCGGGTCGCCGTGCGGCGCATGTAGGCGAGCGGCGTCTGCCAGCGAATGATCTCGCTCACCATGTTCGTCACGAGCTCCGGGTGGGCGCGGAGCTTGGCGTACTCGTCGGGGTTCTCGTTGAGGGCCAGCACTCCGCCAGAGATCGAGTTCCGCGTCGTGTCGTTGCCGCCGACGATGAGCAGGACCAGGGTGCCGAGGTACTCCATCGGTTCCAACCCGCGCGTCGCGTCGGCGTTCGCGAGCGCGGTGACGAAGTCGATCCGGCCGGTGGTCGGTGCGTTCTGCCGCTCCTTCCAGAGCGCCGTGAACACTTCGAGGCAGTCCATGAGGGCGATGCGCCGCTCCTCTTCGGTCACACCGACGGCCCCGACCCCCTGCGGGCTGGCGGTGGCCATGTCCGACCAGAACGTGAGCTTGCGACGGTGCTCGTAGGGGAAGTCGAACAGGGTGGCGAGCATGCTCGTCGTCACCTCGATCGACACCCGGTCGACCCAGTCGAAGGTCTCGCCTACCGGCAGCTCGTCGAGGATCAGGGAAATGCGTTCACGGATCAGGGGTTCGAGAAAGCCGATGTTGCGCGGCGCCGCGACCGGCTGGACCACCTTGCGATGGGCCTCGTGCTTGACGCCGTCCATGGTGATGAACCCCGCTTCCAGCGGAAAGTCGGGATCCGGATCGCCGAGCACGATGCTGCGCGCCGAGGAGAAGATCTCGGGGTGCTTCTCCACGTGGACGACGCCGTCGTACTTCGTCACGGACCAGTACGGGCCGAAATCGCTCTGCGCGCAGTAGTGGACCGGATCCTCCTTGCGCAGGCGCTCGAAGTAGCCCCAGTGCGTGTCCGTCTCGAAGATCTCCGAATCGGAGACGTCGATGCGCTCGAGGGAGACGGAGTAGGGATCGGCGCCGGCCTGCCCCTTGGACGGAACGGGATTCGCGTCACTCATCGCTTCTTCCTCCATTCGGAGCGAACCACAGATGCGCACGAAGGACCAGGGCAGGACACGACGAGCCCGCATCACCGAACGTTACGGCATGCCGTTCCCGACCATCTACTCGAAACCGTGCAGCGCATTTCGCGGGCCGACGCACAAGCCAGTTGATGCGGCAACCCTCCCCAAATTCCACGCCACGAACCCCTGCGAGCGCTGTGGGCGTCGGCGGGGTGTGTGGACGCTCCCCTGCACGGGCTGCCGGAACGTGATCGGCGATCATTCCACCGCGAGTGCCCGTCGCACGGTCGGAGGAGTAGGCGCCCTCCGCCGCGATGGATGGACACATGCCCCGGAACGGCACACGTGGTTCGGGACGGGTCATTCACCCATGAGCGTGATTGACGAGATTCGATCTCTCCCCGACGATCGCGCTACTCGCACTGTCCGTCCGTCGTTAGACGGCGATGCCACCGCTGAGCCACGCTGGGTCGTGACGGGCTGTGCGAGAATTCTATCCGCTCGCCCGAAGGCGTGCTCGGACCGTGCCACCCTTGCTTGCCTGCGTTACAGTCGGCCCGCGCAATGGCTGCGTTCGCAATGGACGAGAGGGGATCTCTCGCCTCGGCGGAGCACTTGCTCGAATCGGCGCAGCGCATTTCGCGAGAGCCACCCGGCACCGCTACCGGCACCAGCACCACAGGCAGCGCATAAGTCAGCGTCCCCGACGGGATTTGGCCTCTCCTACGCCAACCAATCCGTGAGTTCTCACCGTCAAGCAGGCTGCGTGATGGCGAGGTCGTAGCGCCCGAACGCGCTACGGCTCCTTGGCGTCCATCAGGACGAATAGGATGCGGCACGGTTGGGCACCACGGTTGACCCAGCCGTGGTTGGTTGCCTGCTGGACGATGACGTCGCCCGGCTGGAGGTGCACCGAGGTCTCATCGAGCATCAGGTCGACCTCGCCCGACAGCACGATCGCATAGTCGACGCTGCGCGTACGATGCATCAGCGGGTGGCTGACGGCACGGCCGCGCTTCGGCGCCTGGTCGCCGACTAGGGCATGCAGCATACCGGGCGGCATCATCGCCTCGGTCGCTTGGTCGAGCGGCGGGAACTCGACGATGCGGAACTTGGTGCCGTTGTCAGGCGGCGAGATGCCGAGCGGCCGGGGCACGGTGTCATGGGTGAACGAGAAGCCCGCCGGATAGCTGTCGGTGATCCACAGGTTGACCGAGTTGATGCCGAACGGCCCCGGTTCGAGCGCAAGCTGGCTGTCGAACTGGACGACTGCACGGTCCTCAGCGTCGAGCCCTGTCACGACGCGGCGAATGTCGCTCATTGGCGCCTCCTTCTCAGGCTGATGCGGCGGCGCGCGCCACCACGCGGGCGTCGGATTCATCCCGTAGCTCCGGCACACCGTGATCAGCGCCTCTGTGCGCTGCCGACACCTCGATGGCGAGCGCGCGCACCTTGGCGTCCATCTTGGCATCCCTCAAGTACGACCGTCTGGTCTTCCGGCCGGCGCTCCGCCACGCCACGATTCGTGACTTCCGTTTCAAGGATCTCCGACACACCTTCGCGACGCGCCTCCGCATGCAAGGTCGCGCGGACATCTCCAGCATCGCCACGCTGCTCGGCCACACCTCGACCCGAATGTCGGAACGCTACGCCCACGCCGACAACGCCCACCTCCACGCCTTGGTTGGAGCACTCGACGGCACCGAAACAGGGACGCCAAGTGACACCAAATCGGACACCACTGCTGACGATGCCACGAGCGTCGCACGCTAGGCACGCGACATGACGAGTGTCCCCGACGGGATTTGAACCCGTGTTACCGACGTGAAAGGCCGGTGGTCGCGAGTAGTGCGGTGTCGACGATTCGCGGACTTTCGGCGCAACGTCGCGATTGCACGTCGATTCGGGAGCGCGAGCGCGTCACGCGGTGTCACGGGGTGTCACTGAGTATCACTGCGCAACCGGCACCTGTACCGGCACCAGCGACGAGCGCCCTGCCCTGCGACGAGCCATCACGGCGTAGGGAAGAGCGGCGGCATGGCCTCGCGCGAGCGCCCGAACTGGCGCGCTCGCACGGCATGACTCAGACGGACGGTAACGTGCCCTCGTCGGCAAAGCTGTAATGCGTCGCGGCCCCGATCACGACGTGATCGAGCACGCGCACGCCGAGGTCCGTCGCGACCCGGCACAGCCGCTCCGTAATGGCGAAGTCCTCGGCGCTCGGCGTCGCTACGCCACTCGGGTGATTGTGGACCAGCACGCACGCCGCTGCGTTGGCCAGAATCAACGCCTTGAGCACCTCGCGCGGGTGTACCAGCGAAGCGTTCAGCGTCCCGACGGAGACGACGTGGAACCCAAGCGGCTCGTTCTTGCCGTCCAAGAGCACGAGCGCGAACACCTCGCGATCGAGCTCGTCGAAGAACGGGCGCACGGTGCCGGCGACGGCGGACGACGACGAAAGCGGCCCGTTGGAGTAGTACGTCGCCTGCGTCTCAGCGACGATCCGCAGCGTGCGGACGTGGCGTATGCGATCGGGCGTCACGACCGCACCCCTGACGTGAACGTGAAGACGGGAGCGTCGCCAAGGTAGGTCGTCAGCGCCGCGACGGCGAAGGCGCGCACGTCCGCCGGCATGTCCGGCCCGTCGAACCACTCCCCACGCGTCGGGGCGTAGACGAGCAGCGAGGCCACGACGCCGTCCTTGCGCCAGCGGCGGACGTGGAGTTGGAGCGGCAACGGGCCGCCGCTTTGGAAGGCCAGAACGTCGAAGGTGGATCGCCCGGCGGGCGAGCGTGTGGCATGGTGGGTGCGCATCGGAAGTTACCCCTTTCGGTGCATGCCCGGCACCGTGTTTGCGCACGGCAACGGGGCAAAGGCGGGCGCTCTCGGGCGCCCGTCGTTGTTTGAGGCTCAGGCGCCTCCTACCCGACGAGCGCGAAGCCCGGTGCCGCCTCGTCGCTTTCGCCTTCCGGCTCACAGTGGATCGAGAGCGGTTCGCGCTTCTGCATGGCGTTGAGCGCGAGGACGAGCAGCGCCAGCCGGTCGGCGATGTCGACCAAGCGGATTTCAACGTCGGCCGCGTACTCCTCGGCCGTCTGCTCGCGCGGATCGAGTCCCACGATCTCGCGCACGTCGTCGTAGAGGTCCGCTGCCAAGGCGTGAAGGTCGCTCGCCTCGCTCACCTCAACGAGCAGTAGCGGCGTTTCATTGGGGTCGACGATGTCGCACGCGTCGTCGTCGCTGTCGCTCTCGCCGTCGCCCGTCGCTTCGATGACGCTGACCGCGTCGCCTTCGCCCTGCGTCCATGTCGCGCGCACGCGCGCTGCCGTCGCCACATCTTCGGCGAGCTCGCGCTCGCGCTGCTCATTCGTTCCTGCATTACGCTTGGTTCGCATCGTTCGTTCCCCTTCGTTTCAGGTTTGGTGTGCATCGCGGTGATCGCGACTGCTGCGCGAAGGGCGTGCGATCCGCGTGCCACGTAGCGCACGAAGCTAAGCACGCGACACACCGTGAACGTGCTGCGCAGCAACGACGCACGATCGCGCAACTGTGTCGCGCATTCGTGACGTTCGTCGCGATACTGACGCTCAATGCGTTGAGTATCAAGAGTGAATGTAGATCACAGCGATACGAGTGCGATGCGCTCGGCGTATCAACTCCGACGCGCCTGCGCGTCCCACTCTGACGCGCGCCCGCGTTCTACTGCGCGCGCACGCGCAGGCACGCGCGAAGGTGGATGGCCCCCGAACACCCCGGCGGCCGGGATAGGGATGTTACCCGCGCCGAATGCGCGGACGTTAGGAGTGTTTCGTCACCCGGACGCCGAGGGATGGTACCCTACCGGGGCTCCGCACCCACATCGAGCTCGCTCTCGTCCCACGGCACCGAGCCGTCAATGTCTAGGGTCGGCAGCACCTCTAGGACTTGCGACGCCTCGATGACCAGAACGGATCGCAGCTTGGCCTTATGCGCATCGCCGATGTCGTAGACGAATTCGCCCGACGCGCGGCGTGTCGAGAGCGCCTTCTGCATCCACACGTAAGGCACAGACGCGAACGACGCGTCGGGCACCTTCCCGTCGCTCAAGCCGATGGTCGCGATGTCGACGCTCGCAACGAAAAGCCGCGCTGTCGTGATGATCGTCGGTACATAGTGATACGCGGTTGCTTGGCGCAACCGACGCCCCAACAGCGCCTCCTCGACGGCAATCGCGTTGGTGGCAGCGACGACATCACGCGCCACCGATTCGAGCGGCATGCGCTGCTTGTCCCGCATGACGCAGAACTCCGCCCATGGTGCCGAGCGCGTAACGAAGTCGTACCAGCCACCCGCGCACTTGCCTTCGCCCGCCTGTTGGCGATCACCGAGAAGCGCAGAAATTTGAACACGGGCTCGAGGCCGG
>CAZWAX010000233.1:0-9244 GCA_964631985.1 uncultured Polyangiaceae bacterium
CGTCGGGGCCACCCCGGTTCGCGCGAGGGCGGCCGGGCAGGCGCGGGCGCGGGCGACCGCCGACCCGGGCGTCTTCGCGCGAGTGGGCGCGCAGGCGGCGGCCGATCTCGAGGAGCCGCTCAGCGACGTGCACGCCAGCGCCGACTATCGCCGCGACCTGGCGCGCGTGCTGACGGCGCGCGCGCTCGCCGAGGCGACGACGCGGGCCCGCGCCGCGTGACGAGAGGACGACGAGAGGCATGAGCACCACGCGACGCATCGGGATGACCGTGAACGGCGAGCGCCACGAGGCCGAGGTCGAGGTGCGCACCACCCTCGTCGACTTCCTGCGCGGCACGCTCGGGCTCACCGGCACGCACGTCGGCTGCGAGCACGGCGTCTGCGGGGCGTGCACGGTGCTCTGGAACGGCAAAGCGGTGCGCTCGTGCATCATGCTCGCCGTCCAGGCCGACGGCGCCGAGCTGAAGACCGTCGAGGGCCTCGCCGACGGGCCGACGCTGCACCCGATCCAGCAAGCCTTCCTCGAGAAGCACGGGCTCCAGTGCGGCTTCTGCACCCCCGGCTTCATGATGTCGATCTACGAGCTGCTCACGCGGCAAGCGGCCCCGAGCGACGAGGAGATCGTCGATACGCTCGGTGGGCACATCTGTCGCTGCACCGGTTACCAGGCGATCGTCGAGGCGGTGCACCTCGCGGTCGAGAAGATGCGGACCAAGGGCACCGCATGAGCGAGCTCCCGGCGTGAGCGAAATCCCCAAGACGCTCGCGGGGCTGCCGAACAGCGCGCCGCGCTACGTCGGCCAACCGATCGAGCGCCTCGAGGACCCGGCACTGCTCACCGGGCAGACCGAGTTCATCGACAACGTCGTCCTGCCGCGCATGCTCCATTGCGCGATCCTCCGGAGCCCCCACGCCCACGCCCGCATCATGGCGATCGACACCAGCGCGGCCGCGAAGCTGCCCGGCGTGGTCGCGGTCGTCACCGGCGAGGACGCGAAGCGCTGGTCCAATCCGACGATGACGGTCCCGCCCGGCTGGGGGACGCATTGTCTCGCCACCGACAAGGCCCGGTTCGTGGGCGAGCCCGTGGCGGCGGTCGCGGCGGTCAGCCGGTATGTCGCGGAAGACGCCCTCGAGCTGATCGACGTCGAGTACGAGCCGCTCCCGGCGGTCGCCGACGCACGCAAGGCCCTCGAGCTCGGAAGCCCGCTGCTCTTCGAAGAGAACGGCGACAACGTCATGCTGCGGAAGCTCTTCACCTGGGGCGACGTCGACGCGGCCTTCGCGGGCGCCGCGCACGTCGTGCAGCAGACGTTCCGCTGGAACCGTCTCGGCGCCAATCCGCTCGAGACCTTCGGGGTGATCAGCCAGTGGGACCTCGTCGAGGGCACGCTCACCTGTCGCGGCAGCTTCCAGGCCCAGGGCCATTTCGCGATGTCGCGCGCGATGGTCTTCAACCTCCCGCTCAACAAGGTGCGCTTCATCAGTCACCCGCACGGCGGCAGTTTCGGTGGCAAAGGCGGGGCGCGCGGCACCGACATCACGGCGTTGCTCTCGCGCCAGGCGGGCGGCCGGCCGGTCAAGTGGATCGAGGACCGCATGGAGTACCTCGCCGGCGGCGCGAGCCAGGCGTGGGACCGCCACTACGACGCGGCGATCGCGCTCGACCCGAACGGCAAGGTCGTCGGCTTCAAGGTGCGGTTGCTCGACGACCTCGGCGCGACCGCCGAAGGGTGGGGCGCCGTCAGCGCCGCCAAGCCGCTCACCAACTTCACCGGCTGCTACGCGATTCCCGTGGCGCAGTACGACCTCACGATCGTCGCCACCAACAAGCTCCCGGGCAGCCCGTACCGTGGCATGGGCCCGCCGCCGCACAATTGGGTGCTCGAGCAGCTGATGGATCTCGCGGCGCGGAGGCTCGCCCTCGACCCGGCGGAGATCCGGCGGCGGAACTTCATCCCGCCCGAGGCCTTCCCCTACACCATCGCGAGCGGCAACGAGTACGACAGCGGCGACTACAAGGCCGCGCTCGAATTGGCGCTCGAGATGGCCGACTATCCCGCGCTCCGCGCCGAGCAGATGCGGCTCCGTGCCGAGGGTCGCTATCTGGGGATCGGCCTCGTCAACACGATCGAGCCCGGCGTCTTCGACTGGAACGCCTACGCGATCGTCGGCCAGCCCGGTACCGGCGTGCCCGAAGGCGCCACCGTCGGCATCGACCTCTTCGGCAAGCTCACCATCAAGGTCGGCTTCGCGCTCGAGGGGCAGGGGCAGTACACGGTCGCCGCCCAGGTGCTCGCCGACTGGTTCAAGGTCGACATCGCCGACGTCCGGGTCGTGGCGCTCGACTCGCTCGAAGCGCCGCCGCATTTCGGGCCGGGCGGCAGCCGGCTCGGCGTGGCGATCACCGGTGCGGTGCTCGGGGCCGCCGAGCGGCTGACCCAGAAGCTGATCGTGGTCGCGGCGGGGCTCTTCCAGACCACGCCGGAGCACGTCGAGCTCCGTGACGGCATGATCGGCGTGAAGGGCATGCCCGAGGCACGCATGCCGTTCCAGGAGGTGGCGCAGACGATGCTCGCGCGGAGCGATCTGCTGCCGCCGGGCGTCGACCCGCTGCCGCAGGCGACCTACGTCTGGACGGCGCCGGGCCGCACCGTCGCCGACGAGCAGGGGCGCGCCAAGAGCTATCTCACTGCCGCCAACGCCTGCCACGTCGTGCTGGTCGAGGTCGACGTCGAGACCGCGCAGGTCCACATCCGGAAGTACTGGATCGCCGACGACTGCGGCACGCGTCTCAACCCCGCCAACGTGGAGGGGCAGACCCAGGGCGGCGTCGCGCAAGGCGTCGGCGCGGCGCTTCTGGAAGAGGCGGTCTACGACGAGGACGCGCAGCTCCGGACCTCCACGTTCATGGATTACCTGCTGCCGACGATCTACGAGGTGCCGATGACGGAGAAGCGCGCGCTCTGCACGCCGTCGCCGTTCACGCCCCTCGGCGCCAAGGGCTGCGGCGAGGGGGCGATGCACACGACGCCGGCCGCGATCCTCTGCGCGATCAACGATGCGCTCGTCCCGCTCGGGGTGTCGCTCTTCGAGGTCCCGGCGAGCCCGCAGCGCCTCTGGACGTTGCTGCAGGGCGCGACGCGGCCGCGCTGAGGTCGCCCGTCGTGAGCGAGCCGGGCGCCATCGTCGCCGTCGCGGGGACCTGCACGACGCGCTTCATGCCCGTTCGCGACGTCTTCTCGAGCCTCTTCTCGAGCGGGATGGACGTCGGTGCCAGCGTGGCCGTCAGCGTGGACGGCGTCCTCGAGGTGGACCTCTGGGGCGGCTTTGCCGACGGGGAGCGCACGCGGCCCTGGGAGCGCGACACGATCGTCAACGTCTTCTCGACCACCAAGACGGTGATGGCGCTCGCCGCCCTCGTGCTGGCCGATTGCGGCGCCCTCGACCTCGACGCGCCCGTGGCGCGCTACTGGCCGGCGTTCGCGGCCAACGGCAAGGGCGACGTGCGCGTCCGTCATCTGCTCGGCCACACCTCCGGTCTCTCCGGATGGCAGGAGCGTCTCGCGATCGAAGATCTCTACGATTGGGACAAGGCGACGGCGCTGCTCGCGGCCCAGGCGCCGTGGTGGGAGCCGGGAACGGCCCCGGGGTATCACGCGCTGACGCAGGGATTCCTCGTCGGCGAAGTGGTGCGGCGCGTGACCGGGACCACGCTCGGACGGTTCGTCGCCGATGAGATCGCGGGACCGCTCGGCGCCGACTTCCACGTCGGCCTCGCGCCGGAGCACGACGCGCGCGTCGGGCGCGTGATTCCGCCCGCGACCGGGCTCCCGACCGTCGGCGACGGGGCCTCGATCGCGCGCCGCACCCTCGGCAATCCGCCACTCCGGGCCGAGGCGTCCTGGACGAAGCCCTGGCGGCGGGCGGAGCTCGGCGCGGTCGGTGGGCACGGCAACGCACGCTCGGTCGCCACGATCCAGTCCGCGCTCGCGTGCGACGGCGCGGTCGGCCGGCCGCGCTTGCTCTCGCCTACGGGCTGCGAGACCGCCCTCGCCGAGCAGGCGCGCGGCACCGACCTCGTGCTCGGCGTCCCCGTGCGGATGGGCATGGGGTACGGCCTGACGTCGGAGGAGATGCCGCTCGGGCCGAACCCGCGCACGTGCTTCTGGGGCGGCTGGGGGGGCTCGCTCGTGGTCGTGGACCGCGACGCCCGCATGGTCGTCGCCTACGTGATGAACCGCATGGGCGCGGGCACGCTCGGCGCCGCGCGCGGGATGTCGCTCGTCGTGGCTGCGTACGCCGCGCTTGCGGGGTGATGCGGTCTCAACGCGTCAGCTCGAAGCCGGTGGCCGCTACGCCGATTCCCGGAGCTGGCGGAGCTGGGCGAGACCCGCGCGGAGGTAGTTCCGGAGCTCCCGCGGCGAGCGCGCGCCGAGGAGCGTGCGGACGATCTTCCGCGGTCGAACGTAGAAGCTGCGGAGCGCGGCGCTGCGATAGGCCGCGAGCTCCGGCTTGGTCAGCGTCTGGGTCGCGACGGCCGGAAAGGCGTACGAATCGGCCGGGATCTCGCCCGGCAAAAGCAGGCCGAGCTCGACGCATTGGCGCTGCAGCGGGGTGCCGGGAAAGGGATACGGGTAGAAGAACTCGACCAGGTCGGGGTCGAGGTCGCGCGCGAACGCGATTAGCGCCTGGATCGACGCGTGGGTGTCCCAGGGCAGGCCCATGAGGAGATATACACTCGACTTGATGCCGACCTCGCGGCAGATCGCGACGGCGCGATAGGCCTGCTCGACGGTGGCGTTCTTCTCGAGCCGGTCGAGCGCGCGTTGGTCGCCGCTCTCGACGCCGAAGGCGGCGATCCAGCAGCCGGCGCGCTTCATCCAGCGCGCGGTCTCGACGTCGATCGTGTCGACCCGCGAGTTGCAGGCCCAGGAGATCGCGAGCTTGGCATCGAGGATGGCCTCGCAGAGCTGCCGCACCCAGCGCCGGTCCTGCGTGAACAGATCGGAGCGGAAGAGGAAGCTCGAGATGCCGTGGCGCTCGACGCACTCGGTGATCTCGGCGAGCACGTTCGGGACCGAGCGATAGCGGTTGGCGAGCCCGGCAACCTGATTGGCGAGGCAATAGATGCAGCGGTGCGGGCAGCCGCGATTGGTGACGAGCGTGGTCTGCGGCTCGTCGGTGTCCGGGCGGCGATAGAGGCCGTTGTTGGAGAGATGCCGCGCGGGGAAGGGGAGCGCGTCGAGATCGCGGGTGAGCTCGCGGGGCGGGTTGCGGACGACGCGGCCGTCGGGCGCGCGCCACGTGATGCCGGCGATCGCCGTGCGGTCGACGCGGCCGGGATCGCGCGCGAGCTCGGCGCAGGTCTCCTCGATCTCCTCGCGGAGCGCCACGTCGAGCGCGGGGTGTCGCGTCATGACCTCGACGTCGAGCACGTTGAAGTGCGCGCCCTTGGCGATCGTCAGGATCGACGGGTCGACGCGCTTCGCGAGGGCCACGATCCCGAGGTCGGCCTCGATCGTCTGGGTGGTGCAGCTGACGAGCAAGGCGGTCGGTCGGAGGGTACGGAGACGGGACTCCAGCGCGGCGGCGTCGAGGCCTTCGGCCGGGTAGTCGACGAGGCTGCAGGTCCAGCCCGCCTGCTCGAAGGCTGCCGCCGCGTACATCAGGTCGATCGGCGGCCGGAGCGCGATCGTCCGGAACTTTTCGAGCGGGGTCTGGCAGCGGTCTTCGCGGACGTAGAGACCCGTCGGCGGGACGATGGCGTGGAGCAGGGACGCGGTCATGAGAGCCGCGGCATCTATATTTGCGAACGCCGCCGACACCAAGCGACGAGCGGCCGCGGGTGCTTGAAGAAATCCCTTGACTGACCGAGTCGGTCAGTCTAAATGATCGCCATGGCCCGTGAGATCCCGTCCGACCGCATTGCCGAGCTCGTCCGCTGCGCCGCCCAGGTCTTCATCGCCCAAGGGTATCGGCTCACGCAGATGGCGGACGTCGCAAACGCACTCGGCGTCGCCAAGGGCACGCTCTACCTCTACGTCGAGAGCAAGGAAGCGCTCTTCGACCTCGTTGCCCGTCATGCGGATGGCACGCCGTTGCCGGAGCCGCTGGTGTTGCCGTTCCGAACGCCGGCCGCGGGCGCGACGCTGGAGTTCGTTCGCCAGCGCCTGAACGCCGACCGCGCCCCGACGGCGCTGCTCGAAGCGATCGCGAACCGCCGCCGTACCGACCCACGTGGCGAGCTCGAGGCCATCGTCGGCGAGCTGTACGACACGCTGGCGCGGAACCGGGTCGGCATCAAGCTCATCGACAGATCGGCGCGTGACCTGCCGGAGCTCGCCGCGCTGTGGTTCACCGGGGCGCGGAGCGGGTTGGCGAGCTTGCTGACGGAGTACCTCGCCGACCGCTTCCGCCGAAAGCGGCTCCGCCCGGCGCCCGACGCGGCGGTCGCGGCCAGACTCGTGCTCGAGCTCCTCGTCTTCTGGGCCGTCCACCGCCACTGGGACCCGTCCCCCCAACCGATCGCGGACGACCTGGCACGCGCAACCGCCGTGCACATGGTCGTCAGCGCCCTCGCAAAGGAAGAACGCTGATGGAACGTCGAAACGACATCGATTGGTTGCGCGTGGGCGCGACGTACCTGCTCTTCGTCTTTCACGTCGGGATGGTCTTCAGCCCGGCGCCCTTCTACCACGTACGAAACGTCGACGTGTCGTTCGTCGTGCTCGTGGTCTGCGGGTTCATCAGCCTCTGGCACATGCCGCTCTTCTTCCTCCTGGCCGGATGGTCCGCGGTCGCATCGTTGCGTCTCCGGGGCGGCACGGGATTCGTACGCGAGCGGCTCCTGCGACTGGGTCTGCCGCTGGTCGCGGGCTGCGTGCTGCTGGCTCCGATGGTCAAGTACCTCGAGCTGCGGAGCGGTCTCGACCTGAACTACGCCGGCCTGTGGGTGGCGGAGCGTTGGCAGGAGAGCTTCAAGCTGGTGATCCCCGGGGGGCTTCCCCTGGCGCCGCCGTTCGACGAAGGCTTCCTCGAGTTCCTGCCGAGCTTCTTCACGCGTCTGGAGCGGTTCAGCTGGGGGCATCTCTGGTTCGTGGCGTATCTGCTCACGTTCACGCTGCTCTATCGGCCGATCCTCGGCTGGCTGGTCGCGCGGCGGTGGAGCGCCACGCGCCCCGCCACGTGGTGGGTGTACGCGCCGCTCGTGCCGCTCGTCCTCGTCCAGGTGACGCTGCGGCCGTACTGGCCGGGCATTCAGAACCTCTTCGACGACTGGGCGAACGTGGCGTACTACTCGACGTACTTCCTCGTGGGTACGCTGCTGGCCGCGGCGCCGTCGTTCGAGGCGCTCGTGCAGCGGGAATGGAAGCGCGCGCTGGGCGTCGCGGGCCTTGCCGCCAGCGGACTCCTGGTGGCGCTGCTGACGGGCTTCCAGTCGGAGAGCGTCCTGCTCGCGGGCTCGGCGATCGCGGGTTGGTGCTTCGTGGTGGCCGCGCTCGGCCTTGCGCATCGCTTCCTGAGCTTCCGGTCGGCGCGGCTCGACTACCTCAGCGAATCGGCCTTCCCGGTCTATCTCCTGCACCAGTCGGCGATCGTGATCCTCGGATACGGTGTCGTCGCCCTCCCGCTCGGCATCGCGGCGAAGCTCGTGCTCTTGTTCGTGCTCTCGGTGGCGGCGACGCTGCTCGTCTACCACGTCCTGGTCCGGCCGTTCGCCCTGCCGCGACTGCTGACCGGCATGAAGCCGAAGGCCTGCCCGCTGCGGAGCCGCCCGGCCTTGCGGCCACGGGTGGCCGCGCTCCTGCTCGCCGTCGGCATGCTCGGGGTGTCGCCGGTGTCGGCGAGTACCCCGGAGGGCCTGTGGTACGCCGAGGGCGGTGCTGCGAAGGTCCGCGTCGCTCGCTGCGGGACGGCCTTCTGCGGCCGCGTGGAGTGGCTGCGGTCGCCGTTCGACGAGCACGGGTGTGAGCTCCAGGACTTCCGCAACCCGGACGTCCGACTGCGCGCGCGCCCGGTCGCCGGGCTCGAGATCCTGCGCGGCCTCGAACGTTCTCCCGAGCAGCCCGACGCGTGGGTCGGCGGAACGATCTACGACCCCGGGAGCGGCAGCACCTACTCCTGCCGTGTCGCCGTGGAGGGCGACCTGCTGCGACTCCGCGGCTATCTCGGCGTCCCGCTCCTCGGACGCACGACCACGTGGGTCCGCGTCGGGGCCGAAACCCGGACCTGCCGCGCCACCGCAACGCCGAGCGCGCCATGAAGGCGCTTCGCTACTGGACGCCGTTGCTCGGCTTCGTCGTGCCGACGATCGCGATCGGGTATGGCGTCGTCATCCCGCGCAGCTGCATCGCCGGGGTAAACGAGCTCACCATCGGCTTCGCGACGACCGTCCTCGGCGCCTGCATCACGTATGCGGTCGGCGTTCGCACCGCGCTCCGCGACCGAGAGTGACGGCCGACGGTGCGCCGACCCGAATTCATAGCGCGCCAGTCGCGGTGTCCCGGCGGACTGCTCGGCCGCCTGATCGGCCGGATCATGGTGTCGGAAACCGTTGCGGAAAACGACGCCACGATCGCGTGTCTCGAGCTCCGGCCCGGCGACCGGGTGCTCGAGATCGGCTTCGGGCCGGGCCGGGCGCTGGAGCGAGCTGCGTCGGCGGTCGGCCCGCAGGGCAAAGTGTTCGGGATCGACACCTCGGAGGAGATGCTGCGTGTCGCCGAGCGGCGCTGCGGCGCGTTCGTTCGACAGGGCGTGGTCGACGTGCGGCTCGGTACCGTCGAGCGCATGCCCTTTCCGGATGGCGCCATCGACAAGGCGCTCTCGGTGCACACGCTCTATTTCTGGCCGGACCCGCTGACGGCCATGGCTGAGCTCCGCCGCGTGCTGCGGGCCGGCGGGCACCTCGCCCTCTGCTTTCGAAAGAGCAGCCCGGAAGCCCGTGCGGCCTTTCCGGCGAGCGTCTATCGATTCTACGGCGTGGACGAGGTGCTCGACTTGCTGCGTGCGGCGGGCTTCGCGGAGCTCACGATGAACGCCGTGGGTCGAGACGCGAGCCTCGCGATCGTCAGCGCGCGCACGCTGCCGTGATCGCCGCGCTCGGCGTGGCATCTTCGCATCTGCCGCGAGCTCATGGCGACGCCGCGCCGAGCAGCGCCTCCTCGGCCGCCGCCTCGCCGTCGCGGCCGGCGCGGCGGAGGGTACGCGCGAGGGCGCGGCGAGCGGCGCGGGGATCGCGCGC
>CAZWAX010000234.1:0-9172 GCA_964631985.1 uncultured Polyangiaceae bacterium
GCCGCCGTTCGCCTGCACGAAGAGGCCGGTGCGGGCGGACCGCGCGTCGGTGAATGCGCCGCGCGCGTGACCGAAGAGCTCGCTCTCGATGAGCGTCTCGGGAACGGCCGCGCAGTTGATGGCGATGAACGGTCCGCCGCGGCGCCGGCTGCGCTCGTGCAGCGCGCGCGCGACGAGCTCCTTCCCGGTGCCGGTCTCGCCGGTCACGAGCACCGAGCTGTCGGTGTCGGCGACGCGCGTGATCAGCGAGTAGACCTCCTGCATCGTCACGCTCGTGCCGATGAGCTCGCCGACCTGGCCGGTCTCGGCCACGCGTTGCCGGAGCCGTTTCACCTCGGCGCGGAGGCGGCGATGCTGCACGGCGCGCTCGAGCGACAACCCGAGCACCTTGATGTCGAACGGCTTGGTCAGGAAGTCGTAGGCACCGGCGCGCATGGCGGCGATCGCCGCCTCGAGGTTGCCGAACGCGGTGATGACGACGACGGGCACCTCGGGGTGGGCCGCCACGATGCGGCTGCAGAGCTCGAGCCCGTCCATCTCGCGCATGTTGATGTCGGTGACGACGGCGTCGAACTCACGATCGGCGAGGGCGGCGAGTGCCGCGGACGCCTCCGTGAACCATTCGACCTCGAACCCGAGCGGGGGGAGCCGTTCCGCGAGCATCTCGCACATGCTCTGCACGTCGTCGACGGCGAGGATGCGCGCCTGCATGCCGCCGTTGGGAGTCGGCGTGCTCATGCGGCGCGGTGCGGCGGCGACTGCGCCTCGGCGGCGACCGGCAGATAGAACGCGAAGCAACTGCCACGGCCCGGCTGGCTCTCGACCTCGATCCACCCGCCGTGATCACGCACGATGCCGTGGGCAACCGCGAGCCCCAGCCCCGTGCCCTCGCCCGGCGCCTTGGTGGTGAAGAACGGCTCGAAGAGCCGGGGCAGATGCTCGGCCGGGATGCCGCTGCCGTGATCGACGACCGTGATGCAGGCGAAGCTCCCTTCCGGGCCGCCGTCGCCGGGTGGCCGCGCGCGCCGTTCGTGGCACGTCACCTCCACGCTGCCGCCGTGGGGCATGGCCTGCATGGCGTTCACGATCAGGTTGACCAGCGCCTGCTCGATCTGATGCTCGTCGGCCGACACCAGCAGCGGATTCGTGCCGAGATCGGTGGTGATCGTGACGTTCCGCCGGCGGGCGACTGACGCCAGCGTGTCGACGGTGCGGGCGCAGACGGCGCGCGCGCTCGCGAGGCCGAACCTGGGTCCGCGCTGCCGCGAAAAGTCGAGGAGCTCGCGGATCATCTCCGTCATGTGGTGGGCTTGCTCGACGATGACGCGCGCGCTCGCGTCGGCGCGCTCCCCCGTTGCCTCGCCCGACGCGATCATCTCGGCACGTCCGGTGATCACCGAGAGCGGCGTCCCGAGCTCGTGCGCGACGCCGGCGGCGAGCTGGCCGATCGTCGTCAGGCGATCGGTGTGGCGGAGCTGTTCGAGGGCGTGCATGCGGGCCTCGGTCTCGGCGGCAAGGGCACAGCGCGCGTCGGCGAGCCCCTTGCACATGCCGTCGATCTCGCGGGCAAGGTCGCCGATCTCGTCGTTCTGTCGGAGGGCGAGCGACGTGTCGAGGTCGCCCGCGGCGATGGCCCGGAGGCGGTCGCGGAGTTGCTGCACCGGACGGCCGACGTACCAGAGCCCGAGCAGGTACACGGCCGCGGTGCACGCGACCAGGATGGCGAGCGTCGCCAGGAGGATCTGCCAGCGGCTCGCCTCGATGAAGGCATGCTGCTCGTGGATCGACTCGACGAACTCGATGACGGCCGGCGGCTTGCCGTCGATCCGCGCGGGCGCGTAGGTGTAGCGCTCCATCGTCGTGTCGGTTTCCTTCCGGAAGACGACGACGCGCTGGCCATCCTCGAGCTGCTTCCGTTGCTCCGGGGGCAGATCCAAATGTCGCGGATCGCCCGCTGGAGCATCGAGCCACAGCCAGCGTGCCCGCACGCCGTCGACGGCGTCGGTGATGGTGGTCTCGACGAGCTCCTGTGCGGCGGTATCGCCGTAGGCCTCCCACACCTTGGTGATGCCGGCACGGAGCGCCTGCTTCAGGCGCACGCTGCGGGCCAGGTCGGCGTCGAAGAGCACGACCTGGCGACCAAGCAGGAAATAGGCGTGAGCCACCATGACCGCGACGATCGCGGCAGCAACGGCGAGAGTGATTTTGCGCGCGAGTTTCACGAGGCGGCCTCCAAGCGAGGTTCGGGCCGCGATAGGCCAGAAGCAACGGCGGGGTCAAGCGAGCCGTTTCGTGCCCCCGCGGCCGTATCGTTTAGGCCCGGCGTGTCGAATCGACACGCGTGGGCGCCTCCGGCGCCGCCAAAAGCTCCCCGTGCGCGGGGGCCAGCACCGGCACGGGTGATGCAACGCCTAGGCGAACGGAGGTTCGCCACCATGCTCGTTGCCGCACACCAAGGATCTCGAGGCAGTGGCAGTATCTGGGAAGGTGTCCACGGGGTCACCCTCCCCGAGGTCGATCCGACCGACGACATCGGCGCGGACGTCCGGCAGGTCGCGCAGCCCGAGCGCCGCTTGTTGTTCGCCATCCTCGCCGATGCGATCGTCCGGTTCCGGCGCCTGGCGACGGCGCCGCGCCACGCCACCCGCGAGCTGATCGAGGCCGAGCGCTGGATCCGCTCCGACGACCGGGAATGGCCGTGCTCGTTCGTCAACGTCTGCGAGGCGCTCGACATCGCGTACGGCCCGCTCCGGCGTGCCGTCCTCGGATGGCGTCGCAACTCCGACGGGCAGACGCGCGTCACCCGCCGGGGCCTGCTGGTCAAGAACAAGAAGCGATCGCGTCAGCGCTCCGCCGAGGCCGTGTCGGTGTGCGAGTCCGCGGGCGCGGCGGCGGAGTCCGGTACCGCCCCGCCCGCGGTGAGCGCCGGAGGGTAGTAGGTGCCCTTCGTCACGTCCTCCGTCGGGCCGTAGAACCGATACGTCAGGTTGTACGGCTTGCCGGCGACGGTGGGCAGCCAGTTGGACTCCGGCACCCCCGCCGGGGCGTTCGGGCCGAAGGCCAACGTCAGCGAGCCGTCGGCGTTGGGTCGCAGTCCCGACGTCTTGCCCAGAACGTGACGGTCGAGAGGGTTCGGGAGCACGCGGTACCGCGCGCCGTCGACGGCGACCACCGACCAGAAGTAGCGCGCCTTCGTGTCGGGGAGCGCGGTCTTCGGAAAGGTCTGCGTGTACGTCCGATTGCCGTCCAGGCCGGCGCGGCCGAAGTAGACCACTTCCGTGGCGTTGTTCGCCCAGATGCTGAGGAGGTTGACGACCGATCGCGTCAGATAGTCGGTGCCGTAGTTGCCGAATACCCGGGGGTGGATCCATCCGTTCTCGACCGGTCCGGGGGCGCCCAACGCGGCATGGAACTTCGGGATCGCCTGCGTGCGGATGACGCGGTCGAGGCGAATCCGCCAGTGCTTGTCGCCGGCGAGGGCGCCGACGGCGCGCGCGGCGTTCGCCGGTTCGGCCATGCCCGGGTTGATGTCCGGGTCGCTCGCGAGGATCGCCTCGGTGTGGTCGAATCCCGCGCTTCCCGGGAGCTTGTCGTTGGCGAAGCGCATGGCGACGACCGTCTCGGCGACGGTCGGGGTGCCGGTCGCCTGCATGGTGATCTTCTGCTGCAGCGCGCGCGCCTCGGCCGGATCGGCGCCGAGCTCGATCCGGATCAACACCCGCGACTTGCGGTTCGGGAGGTCGATGCGCTCGGTGCCGGCCGGCAGCGTCACCGTAGCGCCTTTCACGCACAGGCCGAAGGTGCCGAACGGGTGCTGCGGAAACGTGCGCTCGTTGATGTTGGCGGTGACCTCGCCCCAGCCGTTCACCACCTGGACGGTGTAGTAGCGCTTCGTGATCTCGGGGAGCGTCACGAGCGTGCAGCTGGTCTCGTCGATGCCGATCCACGCTTCGCTGTAGGCCGCGTCGAGGTTGGGGTTGGCCCACGCCACGCCGCCGGGCTCGCGATGCACGAGGTGGTTCCAGCGCATGCCGCCCTTCAGGTCGAGCGTCTCCTGCCGCAGGATGAGCCAGCGCCCGAGCATGTAGTGGTAGGCGGTGATGACGTCGTCGTCGGAGACGGGCGCCGCCTCGGGGCGAACAGGCTGGGCGCGTACGGGCGCCGCGAGCAGGAGGGCGGCGAGCAGTGCCAGGACGATCCGATTCATGCCTTCTCCCTCGGGGGTGTGGTGTGGCGAACGCGTGGCTCGCGAAGCCGCGAGAGCATGCCCAGCCACCTTGCCGGAGTCCAGCCTACCTCCCCCGCGGCTTGACCACGCGAGGCCTGCCTGGCACAGCCGCGCGATGCGAAAGACGCTCGGAGGCATCGAGATCGTCGCCGGCCTCGTGGCGGTCGTGGCGGCGGTCGGCGGCGCGGGATGCGGTGCCGTCGCCGGTCGGACGGGCGTGACCGGTCGCGCGGCAGCCGCGCCGGGTGGGGCGGTGCTCGCGACGGTGCGGCTCCCCGACTTCGGCAACGACGTCGCGACCGGCGCCGACGGACGCGCCTACGTGTCGGTCTCGAGCGGCAAGCTCGTCATCGTCGATCCGACCGCGGCGACGGTCGCGGCGGAGGTCGAGGTCGACGGGGAGCCGTATGCCGTCGCGGTCACGCCCGATGCGCGCCGGGCCTATGTCGTGGACCTCCGCGGCGAGGAAGTCGCCGTCGTCGACACCGTGCAGGCCAAGCAGAAGTCGCGGGTACCGATGGGGACGATGCGGCGGCCGTCGCAACGGCCGTCGGCCGCGGTGAGCCGCGACGGCACGCGCGTCTACGTCGCCAACACCGCCCGCGATCATCTGTTCGTCATCGACACCGCCGCCGACCAGGTTGCGGAGGACCTCTTTCTCGATTTTCATCCCGCCGACGTCGCGGTGAGCGGCGACGGTCGCTTCCTCTACGTCGTCGGCTGCCGGCTCGCGTGCACCGATGGGACCCTCTTGATCGTCAATACGGAGACGTTCGGCACGGTGCGCCGCATGACGTTGTCGTTCGTGCCGACGGGGCTGGTGGTGACCCCGGACGGCCGGAAGGCCTACGTCGCCAATGGCCGGGACGCGGCGGTGTCGGTCGTGGATCTCGTGACGCAACAGGTGGTCGCGACCATCCCGGTCGACCCCGAGCCGGTCGGGATCGCGATCGACGGCGCGGCCGCCGCCGTGTACGTGACGAGCTTCCAGGCCGGCACGCTCACGGCCATCGCCACGGCGACCGACCGGGTCGTCGCCACGACCGCGATCGGTGGCAGCCCGCGTGCCGTCGCCGTCAGCCGCGACGGCACGCGCGCCTTCGTCACCCACTCGACGAACAGTCTCTCGATCATCGACTTGTCGCGCTTCGCCGCGTCCCGGGCCACGCCGTAGGATCCGCGTTCATTCGCCGGCGCGCACGACCGGCGGGGGAGTCCACGTGCCGTCGAGCGCCGGGGCTTTCGGCCAATACAGGCGGAGGATGAGCGAGAAGCGGCCCTCGACCGGTGTCGGCAGCCAGTTGGCTTCCCGGTCTTTGCCGGGGTGCTGGCTTTGCAGGTGCAGGTCGAGCGAGCCGTCGGGATTCCTGGTGAGGGTGTCACGGCTGCCGATCGTGAAGCGCTTGCGTGTGGTCATGGCCAGCAGGTGACGGTCGTCGTAGAGCGTGATCGACCAGAACGCCTGCGCCGGCGGCAGCGCTGCGGCGTCGAAGCGGATCGTGTACCGGTTGGCGCTCTCGAGGGGCTTGCCGTCGCCGGCGGCGATGGTCGTGAGGTAGAGCACGTCCTCGCTGCGGTCGGCGCCGAGGGCGCTGTAGGCCACCACCTGTCGGCGGCGATAGTCGGTGCCGTAGGTGCCCATCGGCGAGAGCAGCATCCGCCAATCGTTCACCCGCGTGCCGGACCGTTTGAAGGATTCGAACAGCTGCTGCCCGGCCGTGGTCGGGGTGCGTTGCAGGGCGGCGCGAACGTCGGGTGCGAGCTGGTCCGGCGCGAAGGGGCGTCCGGGTACGAGCCCGATGCGCGCCATGCGCTGCAGGATGGGGTGGTCGTGGGTGTGCGGCGGATTCTGCACGGTGAGGGTGGTGAAGAGATCGAAGAACCGCGTGATCGAGAGGCGGAGGATCTGATCCGCTGCCGGCTGCTTCGGGAGCGCCGGATCGTAGCTCCCGCGCGGTGGCGTCCACGGCGTGCCCCACTGGCCGAGCGGCACGGCCGCGAGGCCGTCTTGCAACCGATGGACGGCGGGAAGGTCGGCCGGGCCGTCGGCGCGGAAGCGGGCGACGATCCGGCCGGTCGCGGTCGGCGCCTCGATACGCCCGACGCCGTCGGGCAGCATACCCGTCCACCCGCGGGTCGTGATCGCCCAGTGCTGGAGGCCGCCCCCCGTCGTCCGCGGGCCGAGCGCGGCGAAGACGTCGCTCCAGAGGTCGAACATCGGCAGCGTGTAGTAGCGGCCGCCGGCGTCCGGGACGGTGACCACCAAGGGCTCGGCGCCGACGTCGAACCAGAGCGTCGACGCGAGCAGGTCGGCGTTCGGACGCGGCGGCACCGTCGTCGTGGCGTCGGCGAGCGCGCGTTGGTGCGCGAACTGGTTCATTGGCGCGCCGGTCGCGGTCGCGGGCGCACCGTCACCGGCGTTGGTTTCGACCCGGCGGGTGAGCTCCATCAAGACCAGCGGATAGGCGTAGACGTAGGCCTCGACCATGAGCTCGGCTGCGTCGGCCACGGCCGGCGTGTCCGCCGCCGCCGCGGGAAAGAGCCCGTCCGCGCGCGCGGGACGCCCGGGCGTCAGCAGCAAGACCACCAGCCACGGCACCACGCGCCGCGCCGGTCGCAGGATCGTCGCCAGGCGCAACGCCGTCAGTCCATGCCCGCGCGGACGGCTTCCAGCACGCGGTCGAAGTCGGAGACCTGGATGAGCCCGAGACGCGGGTACTCGAGGTCGAGGATCACGTACATGACGAACCCGGTCGCGAGCGCGAAGCTCAACATGTGCAGCCAGCTGCGCTTCTTCGTGGCGCTCATGGCGTCGCCGGCGAGCACCGAGGAGACGAGCGCGCTCACCACCAGCATGCCGAAGACCACCGCCGGCGGATGGGTCTGGGCGGCCATCGTGCGCGTGGTGGTGATGTCGATCATCTGGTTCAGGGCGGGCAACACGAGGATGCGCGCCTGCTGCGCCTCGGCCGTGGCGGCCACGGCGGCGCGCCAGATCTCGCCCTGCAGCGCCGTCGAGCGCGCGAGCCCCGCCTCCGCCGCGTCCATGTCGGGCAGCAGGCGGTAGATCTCGAGGCGCCCCTCGACGTAGCGCCGGAACTGCTCGCGGAGCGCCGGCTGGGTTTCGGCCGGCAGGACGTCCAGGCGGAGATACGCCGTCCCGATCGCGTTCGCCTCCTCCACGATGAGGGCACGACGCGCGTCGAACCGTGTCAGGGCGCCCGAGAAGCTGAAGGCGATCAGCAGGCCAAGGAGCCCGAACACCGCCCCGTCGACGGTGCTGACGGAAGCGGCCTCGGCGCTCTTGGCCCGGCGCCGCGTGCCGAGACGGACGCCGAGCTCGAAGGCTGCGAGCATGCCGGCAGCGAGGGCGAAGGCCATGAGGCTGGCGAACAATGCGTGCGAGAGGGTGCTCACGGCCGGGCCTGCGTCGCCGTCCAGACGGCGTGGCGGGCGCGGACGAGGGCGATTATCTCGTCGGCCGTGTCGACGCACTGGGGAATCGTGAAATCCGCCGTGACCCGGAGGCGCGTCAGGTTGTTGATCGTCGCCCAGAGCCCGAAGAGCGTGTCCACGAGGATCTGCTTGACGCCCTCCTCGTCGGCGAGGCTCACGGTGGTCGGTGCGGGGACCTTGGTCTCGTTCATGCGTCCTTCCGATAGCGCATCACGACCTCGGCCGGACAGCGCCGGACCACGACCTCGTTGGCGGTGAAATCCGTCACGGCCGCGCCGTCCACCTCGACCGCGACGAGACGACCTCCGAGCGGCGGCCGCAGCACGAGGCCGCCCGGTGCGTCGACGTCGCCGCGAAGCGCCAGCACGAGCGTCGCCGCGTCGACGCGGCCGAGCGTGAAGCCGAGCGTGCCCCAGTAGGTCCGGAGATCGTCGACCGTGACGACGTCGCCGTCGTCGAGCCACGCCGGCGGCACGCCGGCGGCAACCACCACGGTCGCGTCGGCCAGGCGCTCGTACGCGAGCATGGTACGGACCGACAGCACGTACTCGGCGGCGATCCAGGCGTGCGGCACATCACCGATGTGGCCGGGGCTCCGCGGGTCGCGCCAGGAGATCTCGGGCCACTGGTTCCAGGCCGGCGGCCGCCGGTCGTCGAGTAGGAACTCCACCAGCTCCGCGGCGCTCGCGCGCTCGCCCAGGTGAACGAGCGCGCCGACGATGCGGACCTCGTAGGCGGTGTAGTTGGCCCAGTCGATCTCGTTCCGGACGCGGCGGCGGAAGCCGGCGAGGTACTCGGCGAAGGTCGCGTCGAGCACGGCCCGCGGCATGAGCGCCGTCTCGCCGAGGAGCGAGATCGCGTTCGAGGTGGCGGTGGGGTCGAAGTCGGCCCACTCGACCGAGCCCGGGACGTAGGCGATGCCGCGGGTCGCGATCGTGTGTGCGAGCGAGTCGCGGAGGCTCGCGCGGAAGGCGTCGCGCAGCGTCGTGAGGCGCGCCGCTTCGATGGCGTCGCCGCGCACGGTCGCGAGCCAGGCGGCGTCGCCGAGACCGCGCACGGCCCAGAAGTCGTCCCAGTAGGCGTGGACGGGATGCGCGAGATAGCCCTCGTGGCTCGCCGACTCCGGGAGGAGGCCGTGGCAGCCGCGCTTCTCGGGCGCCTCGTACTCGGGGCCGAGGCGGGTCGCGCGGAGCCCCTCGAGGTGGGCGGCGGCGCGGGCGACGTGCGGCCAGAGCGCCTCGAGGAAGGCCTGGTCGCCGGTGAAGCGGACGTACTCGGCGACGGCATAGATCAGCTGTCCGTGACTGTCGTGCTCGACCAGCCAATCGGGGCCACTCCGGTCGACGGCGCAGGGCACGGTGCCGTCGGCGGCCTGGAAGCCGGCGTACCAGCGCACGAAAGCGCCGGCGTCCTCGGCGCAGCCGACCCGCAGGAGCGCCGCGGCCATGATGGCGCCGTCGCGAATCCACGCCCGGGTGTAGCGCCGCG
>CAZWAX010000235.1:0-9123 GCA_964631985.1 uncultured Polyangiaceae bacterium
ACATGATCCGCATGGTGCTGGTGCACCCGGGCGAGGTCATCCTGCCCGAGCTCTCCGCCTCGCTCGGCCGCTATGCCGCGGCCAAGCTCGGCGAGCGCGGCGTCGAGGTCCGGACGATGACCCGCGTCGCTGCGGTCGACGACGACACCGTCACGCTGAGCGACGGCACCACGCTCCGGTCCGTGAGCCTCATCTGGACGGCGGGCACGACGCCCAATCCGCTCCTCGGGACGCTGCCCTGCAACAAGGAACGGGGCCGCCTGCTCGTCGACGAGACCCTCGCCGTCCCCGGCCATCCGGGCGTGTGGGCGCTCGGCGACTGCGCCATGGTGCCCGACGGCACGACCGGCAGGTTCCACCCGCCGACCGCGCAGCACGCGATCCGTCAGGGACGCTGCCTCGCGCGGAACGTCGTCGCCGTCCTCCGCGGCCGGCCGGCCTCGAAGTTCACGTTCCGCACCGTCGGCCAGCTCGCGTCGCTCGGACGGCGGACGGGCGTGGCACAGATCCTCGGGATCAACTTCTCCGGGTTCCTCGCGTGGTGGATGTGGCGGACGATCTATCTGGCGAAGCTGCCGCGGGTCGAGAAGAAGCTGCGGGTCGCGATCGACTGGACGCTCGATCTGATGTTCTCGAAGGACCTCGTCAAATTCCAGACCGGGCGCGGAGCGACGATCTCGCACCCGCACGCAGAGCCCGAGGGCGCGCTCCCGCGCGCCGCGGTGAACGCCTGACCGAAGGAGAGAACTGCCATGACCACCCTCATCGACGTGCTGCTCACCCTCCGCCGCCTGATCCTCACGATCGCCGACGCGCTGTCCTGGGTCGGACCGACGCTCGCGCGCTGGACCGTCGGCTGGATCTTCCTGATCTCGGGGTGGGGGAAGCTCCACAACCTCGAACAGGTGATCCAGTATTTCGGCGAGCTCGGCATCCCCCGTCCCGAGCTGCAGGCGCCCTTCGCCTCGGGCACCGAGCTCGTTTGCGGCGCGCTCGTCATGGTCGGGCTCTTCACCCGCGTGGCGAGCGTGCCGCTCATCGTCACGATGACGGTCGCCATCCTGACCGCACAGAAGGACAACGTCGGCTCGGTCGGCGACCTCTTCGGGCTGATCGAGTGGTGTTACGTCGCGCTCCTGGTCTGGCTCGGCGTCGCCGGGCCGGGCCCGCTCTCGCTCGACGCGCTGCTGGTGCGGTTCGCGACCCACGTCCGGGAGCCGCAGTCGACGACGGCGCCCGTCGCGCTCGCCTCGAGCGTGCACTGAGCTCGTGCCGCCCCCGCGGCGCCCGATTCCCTCTCGTTCCGTCGGCACCAGCCATGGCGCTTGCGCCATTCGTGCGGTCAGGGGGCGTTGCGCGCGGGTGCCGGGTTTCGTATGCATCGCAGCCCGATCGCGTCCACGGATGCGGTCGTGCTCCGCAGCATGTCGCTCCCCACGCATCCCACCGCTTCGCCGCCCTTCGCACCCGCATGAAGAGCGGCGGCGGGCATTTCGTTCGCGACATCGCTCAGGTGTTCGGTGGGCAGCTCGCGATGATGACGATCGGCATCGGGACCGGCGTCATCACGGCGCGGTGGCTCGGGCCGCACGATCGGGGGTTGCTGCAGCTGCTGATCCTCCTCCCGGTCACGCTCGGGAACTTCGCCAAGCTCGGCATTCCGCAGGCGAGCGTCTATTTCATGCGCCGGCGCGGTGCGGCGCCCTCCGAAGTGGCGTCGAACGCGCTCTGGACCGCGCTCGTCATGGGCGGGGCGCTGGCGGTGGGCTGCTGGTTCGCCCGCGATTGGTTCATGGAATCCTTTTTCAAGGACGCTCCGCGGGGCGTGCTCGTCCCGGTGCTCGCCCTGATCCCCTGCGCCATCCTGCAGACGTACTTCCTCGGCATCGCGCAGGCGCACCAGCGCTTCCGCGAGTACAACTTCCAGCAGATCGTCCCGAATCTCCTCGGCCTCGCGGGCATGACGCTCGTGTTGGTGGTCCTCGATCTCGGCCTGCTCGGGGCGGTGCTCACCCACTGCGCGATCACGGTCTTCATGACGGTCTGGCTCGGCGTCCGCATCCACCGCATCGCCCCACTGCGCTTCCGGGTGAATCCCACGCTCGCCCGCCAGATGATCGGCTTCGGCGGGAAGTCGTACGTGCAGACGCTCGCCGCCACCCAGCACCAGCGGCTCGACCAGTATTTGATCGGGTACTACCTGACGCCGGGGCAGGTCGGCCTGTACGCGGTCGCCGCGAACATGACGAGCCTGCTGACGCGGGTGTGGGAGTCGACGGGGACGGTGCTCTTTCCTCGGCTCGCCGCCTCGGACGATCGCACGGCGCATGCGGCCACCGCGAAGGTGGCGCGCCATACCGTGTTCGTCGCGCTCACGGGAGCGGTCGTCCTCGCGGTCGCGGGGCCGATCGCCGTGCCGTTGCTGTTCGGCGACGCCTTCGCCGGTGCCGTGGCCCCGATGCTCTGGCTGCTGCCGGGCCTGGTGATGATGGCGCTCTACCAGATCCTCACCCGCAACTTCACGAGCCGCGGCAAGCAGGAGATCAACATTCTGGCGGCGGTCCTCGCGCTCGGGCTGAACGTCGGGTTGAACATCCTGCTCATCCCGCGCTGGGGGATCGTCGGGGCGGCGATCGCCCACGACGTCTCGTACTCGACGGCGGCGCTGGTGCTGCTCGTCGCCTTCGTGCGGGAGTCGGGTCACAGCGTTCGTGACGCGACCACGGTGAGCTTCGCCGAGATCCGGGCGATCGCGACCCGCGTGGTCGGCGCCGGGCGCGGCCTCATCGGCTCCGGCCGGTAGCCTTCGCACGGTTGCAAATCCCCGTCGGACGATCTGTCCGACGACGGGAACGGCCCGTTGCAACACCGCGATCTCGCGAGGGCCCCGCGTGGCATGCTCCTCGCTACCCGGACGGAATGGGGGACCGCGTCGCGCCAGCCGCCGAGCTCATGACCGAGTTCGCCCAACGCACGGGGGTGCGCGGCGATCGCCCTGGTAGCCGCTACCTCTGGACCGACGCGTTCGCGGTTTGCAATCTTCTCGGCCTCGCCGTGGCGACCGGCGACGTGGCGTACCGCGCACTCGCGCTTCGCCTGGTCGCGCGCGTGCATGCCGTGCTGGGTCGCCACCGCGCCGACGACACGCGTACGGGCTGGATCTCCGGCCTCGGCGCCCGAGAAGGGGAAGCCCATCCGACGCGGGGCGGTCTCCGCATCGGCAAACCGCTCCCCGAACGGGCCGTGGGCGCGCGGGTCGACGAGCGGCTCGAGTGGGACCGCGACGGTCAGTACTTTCACTACCTCACGAAGTGGATGCACGCCCTCGATCAGACGGCCCGCGTCACCGGCCAGGCCATGTACGCCGATTGGGCCCGCGACCTCGCCGCGGCCGCGCATCGTGCGTTCGTGTACACCCCGGCGAAAGGCAGCGGCCTGCGGATGCATTGGAAGATGAGCATCGACCTCGGGCGGCCCCAGGTCGCGTCGATGGGCCAGCACGATCCGCTGGACGGCCTGATCACCTGCGCGCAGATCGAGGCGACGGCGGCCAGCCTCGGTGCCACCACGAGCGGCGTGCGGCTCGACGCCGTCGCCGCCGATTTCGCCGCCATGATCGATCCGAGCCGGCTCGCGACGGCCGATCCGCTCGGCCTTGGCGGTCTCCTCGTCGACGCGTACCGGGTGGCGCAGCTGGGGCGCCACGGGGCGTGGCCGTACGACGATCGTCTCGTCGAGGCGTTGCTCGCGGCCGCCGTGGTTGGGCTCCGTCACTATGCGCGGCAGCCCGACCTTCGCGACCCTGCCGCCGCCCGCCTGGCGTTCCGCGAGCTCGGTCTCGCGATCGGCCTCGCGGCGGTCGAGCGCCTGCGGGCTGACGCCGGTTGCTGGGCGGAAAACACGGCCGCAACCCGAACCGCCCTCGAGCAGCTCGCGCAGTACGCCCCGGTCCGTACGGCGATCGAGTCGTTCTGGCTCGTTCCGGAGCATCGCCGGGAACGGGCGTGGTCCGAGCACCAGAACATCAACGAGGTGATGCTCGCGACGGCGCTCGCGCCGGAGGGCTTCCTCGTGCTGTCGCGGCCTGCGGCAGCGGCCTGACGCGCATCTCAGCGCGCGCGGCCCAGGGGCAAGGGACCCCTCGTGCGCTACTCGCTGGTGCTCTTGAACCGCTCGCCGTCGTTGACCTTCGCGGCGCCGTAGCTCGCCTCCCAGCACGCCCCCGTTTGGGTGTTCGAGAGCTGCACCACGACGGACGTCGTGAGGGGCAGCGCGGGGAGGGCGAGGTGCGCGCCGCGGCCCGTCACGACGAGCGCGGCCGCGCCGCCGCCCACGGCGGCGCGCAGGCGAACGAGCTGGAGACCGTCGGGCGTGCGCTCCCGATCCGCGTAGAGGAACCCCGCCTTGGTCGCGTTCCAACACGGCACCCCGGCGCAGTCGTCATCCGGGGGAGCCGCGAGCGCGAGGAGCGGCTGGGGCGCCGCCGAGGCGTCGTACACGCAGAGCAGGTAGGCATCCGTCGTCGTCGGCAGCCCGAGATCGGCGAGGGTCGTCGCCTCGTCCTTGTGCCATCGCCACGCGAGGGTATGGCGCAGATCGGCGCCCTTGCGGACGATCGCGAGCGACGTGGCCCCGGGCCGCGTCGGCGTCCGGCAGCCGCTTGCCGGGATCGGACCGCAGCGCTCGAGCCGGCACGTCGAGGCGCAGCCGTCGCCGGCGTCGACGTTGCCGTCGTCACATTGCTCGTCGGCGCCGAGCGCGCCGTTGCCGCACTGGTCGACGGCGAACGCCGCCACGGCGTCGTCGTCGTGACCGGCGACGTAGGCGTGCGCGCCGTCCGGGCTGACCACCACGGCCGAGGCGCGACGCAGTCCGTCGACGCCGAAGCGGCCGTCGCGGGCGGCCGTGACGAACGTGAGCGCGCTCGTCACGGGATCGCGGCGGAGCGTCGAGACCGTATGATCGTTCTCGCCGACGGCGAACACGTAGTCCCCGGCCGGGGCGGCCGCGACGCCGAAGGAGCCTTCGAGACCGCTCGGCGCGCCGTGATTGCCCTCGATCTCGACGAAGGTGAGCGCACCGGTGAGCCCATCGCGCGCGAAGGCGGCGACCCCGTCGTCATCGTGGCCCGCGACGTACAGGCTCCCGCCGTCGGACGTGACGGCGATCGAGCTCGGGCGGTCGACCCCGTGGCTGCTGGGACCGTAGCTCTCGGCCTCGACGAACGTGAGCGCCCCGGTGAGCGCGTTGCGAGCGAACACCCCGAGGGCGTCGGCCGCCCCGCCCGCGACGTAGACGCTCGCGCCGTCGGGGCTGAGCGCCACGGCGCTCGGACGATGGATGCCCGTGACGCCACCCACGCCGTCGCGTTGGACCTCGACGAAGGTCAACGTGCCGGTGACGGCATCGCGCCCGAAGACCGCTACCGCGTCGTCGTGCTCGCCGGTCGCGTAGACGTGGACGCCGTCGGGACTGACGGCGACGCCGCTCGCGTGGTCGATGCCGTCGGCACCGTTCACCCCGTCACGCACGACCTCCGTGAAGGCCAAGAGTCCGGTCGACGCGTTGCGGGCGAAGACCACGAGCGCGTCGTCCTCGCGACTGCTGACGTAGACGTTGCGCCCGTCCGCGCTCACGGCGATCGCGTCGGGAAAGCGCATCCCCACGACACCGTCGACGCCCTCGCGGACCACCGCGACGGGGCTCAAGAGCCCGGTTGCCGCCCGTGCCAGCACCACGACGGTATTGTCGTCGGCTCCGACCGCGTAGACTTGCGCGCCGTCCGGACTGACGGCGAGGCCCTGGACACCACCGAGACCGGCGACGCCGTCGGTGCCGTTCGTGAGATGGCCGAGAAACGACAGGCCGCCGGCCGGCGCGGGCACCGCCCAGAGCAGACTCAGCGCAGCGGCGATGGTTCCCAACGTCCTGGCTCTCGCAAGCATCATGAGAATGGCCTCCTGCCTGACCTCTCACGAGCATGGGATGTGCCACCGGCTGCGGTCTCTCCGGCCTGGATCGCCGAGGCGCGGGTTCCGAGAAGTGGGCAAACCCGGCGCTGATCTTCCCGACTTTGGGATGCGCGCCTCTTCCGCATGCGGAGGCCACGTCTACGCCGAGTAGTCGCGGGCCCTCGCCGACGCGACGATTGGGCGCGGCGGTCCGTGAGCAGTCGAGACCGACGGCGCGCCCACGAGGAGCGTTCGCAGTGCCTGCCGGGCCCGATGCAGTCGGTCTTTGACGGCACGCGCCGTCGTGGCGAGGAGCGCGGCGACCTCGTCAACGTCCACGCCCTCGACGTCGTGGAGCACCATGATGGTGCGGAACGGTTCGGGGAGGCGGTCGAGGCAGCCCCGGATCAGTGCCCGGGTTTCCGGGCGCTCGAGGTCCTGGTCCGGAACGGCCCAGGGTCGGGGCTCCTCGGCCCAATGGCCCGTCGAGTCGAAGCGCGGGAGCAGGAGATCGAGTGAGGGCTCCGCGGTTGGGCCGCGGTCGGCGAGGCGCGTGAGCGCGATGCGCACGACGATGCGATGCAGCCAGGTCGCGATGCGGACGCCGCCTTGCAGTGACCCCAGCTCTTCGCCGGCCGAGAGCAGCGCCTCCTGCGCGACGGAGGGCGCGTCGGCCTGGTCGCGCAGCAGGCGGCGTGTTACCGCGAGCAGGCGAGGCCCGTGGCGGCGCACCATCGCCTCGAAGGCGTCGGGATCGCCGGCACGCAAGCGCGCCACCAGGACCCGCTCGTCGTCGTCGACCGTCGACTCGGGTCCGTGCGCTTCGTGCGCGCGGAGGAGCGTGCCGACGAACGGGGAGCAGCCCACGACGGTCACGTGGCGGCGCGTGAGCTCGATCAGGGTCGCGGCCCCATCGCCGTCGACGAACACGACGCCGGCGAGGTCGAGGAGGACGGGCGTCCGGTCGGCCGGCGCCGCCATGCACGCGTTCGCGAGCTCACCGGCGGTGGCGGTCACGATGCGTCCCTCGACGCGCAGGCGTCGCACGGGATCGGCGGGAAGGGACAGGGGCGTGATCTTGATCATGCGATCAGGAGAGCAAGGCACGTACCTCCGCCGTCGTCCCGAGAATCCGGGCGGGTGGCGGTTCGTGCTCGCGCGTCGGCACGTCGGGTCGTGGGCCGACTCCGAGATTTCGCGGAACCACGAGGCCGCGTCCGCCGGCGACCATGCAGCGACGGGAACCCGAGCGGGACGCTCCCCTGGCGGCGATGGCGGACGATCTGGTGCGGGAAGTTCTCGCCGCTCGTCAGTGACGCGGGGCGCTGGTCACGGCGGGGCGAGTCGCGCTACCGTCCGCGCTCAGGCCGACCGGCGTCGGGTGACGCCGCGGAGCTTCGGAGCACCGCCGCTCCGCCCGACCGACGGTGCTTGCGGCGACAAGCTGAAGCTCGTCTGGACGCCTTCCGCCTCGAGTTGCTGCAGGAACGTCGAGACGCGCTGGTAGGCGGCGCTGGTGCTCGGACGATCGATGCGGAGCTCGAGTCGCGTGTCGGCGCTCTTGGCGACGCGAAGGTCGTGCACGTGCGTCCGGAGATTCTCCAGATCGTACGGCGTGGCCTCGGCGGCGACATACAGCGAGCCGCGGGGTGAAACGATCCGTGCATGAAACATGTCTGCCTCGCAGCAGGTGGGAGTACCGGGGTGTCGGGCGGAGTCTAGGGAACGTGCCTCCGCGAGGTCAATCCCAATCACAGGTGAGACGCGAAATTTTCTCGTTGGCCGACCGTCGCGCGCGTGATCGCGAACGACGCAATGAGCCAGAGCACCGGCCATGCGACCTGTTCGTACTGGACGGGCGAGTTCGGCTATGTCCGCCCGACGATGCGACCTGCACACGGTGCGTTCGTCGCGGTGGCGGTGATCCTCGGCGCGCTCCTCGGAGTGGGCGGATACACCTTCGTGTACGCCCGTGGCTGGTCGTATCTCACCAACGACCCGGCGGCGTGTGCCAATTGCCACGTCATGAACGAGCAGTACGACGGTTGGTTGAAAGGGAGTCATCGCGCAGTCGCGGTATGCAACGATTGTCATGTGCCGCATGACCCGATCGGGAAGTATCTGACCAAGGCGCGAAACGGGTTCTGGCATTCCTTCTATTTCACGACGGGGACGTTTCCGGAGCCGATCCGCGCCGCGCCCGGCAGTCGCGCCATCGCCGAGTCGGCGTGCCGCCATTGCCACGCGGCCGTGGTGCAGGCGATGGGAACGCCCGCGCACGCGGGGTCCCGTGAGATCTCTTGCATCCGATGTCATGGATCGGTGGGTCATCTCGAGCTCGCCGCGACGTCCGTGACGACCGAGACGAGGTGAACGATGTCCGAGCCGAGGCGATCCGAACGAAGCTGGAGTCGAGGGGCGGTCTTCACCGTCGCGGTCGTGGCCGCGGTGGCGACGGCGGCGGTGACGGCACTGCTCGTCAACATCTTCGAGCGCCAGCAGGAGGCGAAGAACCCGTTCTACCGGGTGGTCGAGCTCGACGAGGAGAGCGACGACCCCGCGGTCTGGGGCAAGAACTTCCCGCTGCAGTACGACGCGTATCTGCGGACGGTCGATCAGCAGCGCACGCGTTTCGGCGGCAGCGAGGCCCTGCCGCAGGCGCCGACCGAGGCCGACCCGCGCTCGATCGTCGCCCAGTCGCGGCTCGCCGAGGATCAGCGCTTGCGTACGATGTGGGCGGGCTACGCCTTCTCGACCGATTTCCGGAAGAAACGCGGCCACGCCTACATGCTGGAGGACCAGACCTTCACGCAGCGGGTCCAGCAGTTCAAGCAGTCCGGAACCTGCATCCACTGTCACGCCTCGGTGTGGGTGCCGTACCGGCGTGCCGGGAAGGGCGATCTGATCGCCGGCTTCGAGCACTTCAACCAGATGCCCTACGTCGAGGCGCGGCCGAGCTTCACGCACCCGATCGCCTGCATCGACTGCCACGATCCGGCGACGCTGGCGCTCCGGATCACCCGGCCGGGCTTTCTCGAAGGCATCAAGGCACTGAAGGCGAGCGCCGGGATCGCCGACTACGACGTCAACACCCTGGCGACCCCCCCGGCGATGCGGCGCCACGTCTCCGGGCAGTGCCACGGCGAGTACCCCCTCCAGGGCGCCGCGAACC
>CAZWAX010000236.1:0-9088 GCA_964631985.1 uncultured Polyangiaceae bacterium
GGCTCGCCCGCCTGTCCCGCCGATGCCAAGAGCACGGCCGTGTGCCGTCCGTCGGCGGGATTCTGCGATCTGACCGAAAGCTGCGACGGCATCGGCACCACCTGTCCGCCCGACGCCTTCCGGCCGGCGGCCGTCGAGTGTCGCGGCGCGGCCGGCGTCTGCGACGTCGCCGAGCATTGCACCGGCAGCACCGCGGCGTGCCCCGCCGACGCCAAGAGCACGGCCGTCTGCCGCGCGAGCGCCGGCGTCTGCGACGTCACCGAGACCTGCGACGGCAGCAGCGACCACTGCGCCGCCGACGCCTTCGCGGCCGCCTCCGTCGCATGCCGCGCCGCTGCCGAGCAGTGCGACGCCGCCGAGCAGTGCACCGGCAGCGCCGCGGCCTGCCCCGCCGACGCGGCGCAGCCGGACGGCACCACCTGCGACGACGGCGACGCCTGCACCATCCCGGACGCCTGCGCCACCGGCCAGTGTCAGGGCAACGCCGACATCTGCGGCGACGGCAGCACGGAAGGCAGCTGCGGCGAGCAATGTGACGACGGCAACACCACGAGTGGCGACGGCTGCTCGTCGACCTGCCAGCTCGAGAACACCCCCGGCTGCGGCCCGGCACCGGCGACGGGTTGCCGGCAGCCCGTCGCGTCGGCCCAGGCGTCGGTCCTGCTCCGCAACTCGATCGTCCCCGACAAGGACAACCTGCAGTGGAAGTGGAATCGCGGCGCGACCACGCCGAAGTCCGACTTCGGCAACCCGACGATCGGCACGAGCTACCAGCTCTGCGTCTACGAAGGCACCGCGCTCCGCATGAGCTTGCCGCTCCCCGCCGGCGGCGTCTGCGCCGGCAAGTCGTGCTGGCGCGAGAACGGCGCCGGCTTCCAATACGGCGACACGAGCGCGCTCCACGGCGTCACCCGCCTCACCCTCAAGAGCGGCTCGGCACCCGGCAAGGCCAAGATCCTCTTGAAGGGCAAGGGCGCCAACCTCGGCCTCCCCGCACTGCCGATCGGACAGCCGGTGACCGTCCAGCTACGCAGCAGCACCGGGATCTGTTGGGACGCCGTCTACAGCGCTCCGGCAAGCCGCAATCAATCGGATCAATTCAAAGACAAGTCCGACTAGATTCCCTCCGCACTGCATCGCCGGGTGGTCGGGCTTCGGAAGCGGCGTCAAGGCCGGCGGTCAGGGCAAGGTCACGGTCGACGTCGTCGGATGTGCCAATGCCACGCCGCCCTGCGGTGTCTGCACGTACGCCGGCCCCGTCGAAAACGGGAACGTCGCGCCGTCGCCCGCAACGATGATCGTCAGCGTTGCTGTTGCAACGCCGCGAGCACGGTCGTCGCCTTCAGGCGGAGCGGCATCGAGGGCGCCCGGCTCGCGAGCGCCTGCATCCATTCCTGCGCGGCCCCCCCGGGTCCCATCGCCGCCAGCATCGTCGCGAGGGTCGCGTCCTCGACCGGTGTGAGCGTAGAGAGGTAGGCTCGTTCGACCTCCGGGTCGCGCTTGAAGGCCTCGATGACCGCCTCGCGTGCCGCCTCGCGGATCGCCGGATTGGTTTCCTGCAGCACGGCGTGGAGCACGCGTCCGACCGGCGGCTCGGCGCTGCCGATCGCCGCCGCGAGCGGACCCGAGACCCCGACGGTCCGCTGCAGGACGGTCGCCTGGTCCTCCTCCTCCGCGAGTGACGGGCGCGGCGAGGCGGTCGGGAGGGTGGGCGGCACCGTGACCGGCACCGTCCGCTGCCCGAGCATGGCGATCGTGCGGAGCGAGCCGTCGCTGCCGTAGGTCAGCATGAAGCTCTCGGCGCCGAAGATGCGCGTCAGCCCGTCCGAGAGCGGCACGTCCTTGAAATCGATCGAGACCGGCCGCGGCGTCACGCTGCCGCGCACGGTGGCATGTGTGGCGGCGGCGATCTGCGCCAGCAAGCGATCGAGCGGCGCGTCGACCACGCTCACCGTCAGGCGCCCGCCCTCGTAACGCACGACCTCCCCTTCGGGCGTCGTCGCGGCGACACGGCTCGGCAGCGCGAGCGCCCCGATCAGGAGCGCGATGGCACAGCGTCGCAGAGCACTCCGCACCGGCACGCGGCCGACTCTAATCGCGCCGGCCCCGGAGCGAAAGCCGAGGCGGCTTCCCCCCACGCTCCACGCGTTCTCCATCGTTGGGATGCCGCGGGGGATCTGGTAGGGAGCGGCGCATGCATGCGCTCGCAGCCGGCGTCGTTTGCCTCGTTGCCTTCTTGCACCTCTACTTTCTGGTGCTCGAGATGTTCCTTTGGCAGACGCCCTTCGGTATGAAGACGTTCGGGACGACGCCGGAGGTCGCCGCGGCGAGCGCGGTATTGGCTGCGAACCAGGGCCTCTACAACGGCTTCCTGGCGGCGGGCCTGCTGTGGGCGCTCACGTCCTACGGGATCGGACGCGGTCGGCCGATCCTGACCTTCTTCCTGCTCTGCGTGATCGTCGCCGGGCTCTACGGCGGCGCCACCGCGAACCCCCGCATCTTCTTCGTGCAGGCAGTACCCGCCCTGCTCGCCCTCGCTCTGGTCTGGGCCGCCGGCGGCGAGCGACGGAGCTGAGATGGAGACGCCGCGGCAGCAACCGGGATGGATGACGGTCGGCGCGGTGCTCTGCGCGGCGACGGTCGTGGTGAGCGTGTTTCGCGACCTCTTCCTCCCGGCCTCGCGCGAGGTCGAGGTGTGGCTCGGCCTCGAGCTCACGGGGTGGATCGCCTACGCGACCGCCCCGCTGCACTGGGCGATCTTCGCCGTCGGCGCGTGGGCCTTCTGGACCGGGCGCCCGTGGATCGTACCGGCGGCGGCCGGCTACCTCTTCTATGCCGCGTTCAGCCACCTGGTCTGGAGCGAGGCGAGCCCGCACGGCCGCGGCTGGCCGATCGGCCTCGTGCAGGCGGCGGTCATCAGCGGCGTCGGCTGGTTCCTGCTGCAGTTGCGGGCGCTCGACGCGCCCCGTTGACGGAGGTTCCGATGGCAGGCGCCACTCCCGACGAAATCGCCCGGCTGGTGGCCGAGCTCGAGCGCGAGCGTCAGACCTGGATCGACGGCACGTTCGACCCGGCGACGACCGGGCCGATGGTCCAGGACGACGCGATGACGATCTTCGGGCCGTTCGGCGGCGAGGCGGCGGGACCGGGCCCGATGCAGGCGAAGATGTCCGCGCTCTTCTCCGGCGGGACGGGTCGATGCGAGCTCGTGCGCGCGATTGCGGAAGGCGATCTGCTGGTGCTGGTCCTGATCGAGCGCAACGTCGTATCGTTCGGCGCGTCCCCCGAGTCGGAGCCGTGGGTGCTGCGAACGACGCAGGTCTTCCGTCGCGACGGGACGCAGTGGCGCCGGCTGCATCGGCACGCCGATCCGCTGATCGTGCGCCGCCCGCTCGACGCGACGCGCGCGATCAGCGCGCCGCCGACCGCGCGGTGAGCGACACCGACCTCCATCGCGTCGCGAGCCGGGTGATCGCGCGGAGCCTCGACGGCGCGTCCGAGACTCAGCTGCTCGACGAGTTCTGTCAGCGCTGCCGCGACGTGGGCATCGACCTGTCGCGCGCGATGGCGATCGTCGACACCCTGCACCCGGTCTACGAAGGCCGCGCCTTTCGCTGGCGGAACGACGGGGTCGAGGAGACGTCGGTCATCGAGTACGGACCGACGAGCTCGGGCCCGGCCGCGGAGAACTGGCACAGCAGCGCCTTCTATCACCTGTTCCAGACCGGGACCGATCAGGTGCGGCGCCGGCTGGTGCACGGCGATCCGCTCGACTTCAACAACCTCGAGACGCTGCGGAGCGAGGGCGAGACCGACTACGTCGCCTTCTCGCAGCCCTTCGCCAGCGAGGGCCGGATCGGCGAGCTCGATTGCGTCTACTCGCATTGGATCACGCGCCGGCCCGAGGGCTTCCGCGACGACGACGTCGTGTTCCTGAAGCGGCTGATGCCCGTCCTGGCACTCGCGATCAAATGCGCGTCGCTGGCGCGGATCGTATCATGCGAGATCGAGGTCGATCTCGGCCGCGACGCCGGCCAGCGCGGCCAGGCCGGCCAGATCGCGCGCGGCGTCGCCGACCGCATCCACGCGGTGCTGTGGTTCTCGGACCTCCGCGGCTACACGACGATCAGCGACAGCGCGCCGCCCGACGAGATCATTCCGCTCCTCAACGACTACGCCGACGCGGTGATCTCGGCGATCCACGAGCACGGCGGCGAGGTGTTGAAGCTGATCGGCGACGGCACGCTCGCGATCTTCCGCGCCGACCCCGACGCGCCGGCCGACGCCTGCCAACGCGCGCTCCGTGCCGAAGCCGGGCTCCGCGCGCGGATCGCCGTCGTGAACGCGCGCCGCACCGCCGAGCACCGGGCGACGACGGCCCCGTATCTCGGCCTCCACGTCGGCGAGGTCTTCTACGGCAACCTCGGCAGCGACGACCGCCTCGACTTCACCGTCGTCGGGCCGGCCGTGAACGCGGTGAGCCGCATCGCCTCCATGTGCCGCTCGGTCGACCGCGCCGTCGTGCTGTCGTCGGATTTCGTCGCGGCGACGCCGGCCGCCGAGCGCGCCAATCTGGTGTCGGTCGGCCGCTTCGCGCTCCGCGGCGTCGGCCGCGCCCAGGAGCTCTTCACGCTCGATCCCGCCCTGCTGCACCGGAGGCCCGCATGACCGCCATCCCACCCGGGCCCCGCGCGCCCGCGCTCTTCCAAACGCTCCGCTGGCTCCGCAGTCCGATCGAGATGCTGGAAGACTGCCGGCAGCGGTACGGCGACACCTTCACGATCCGGCTCTCGGCCTTCGACCCGCTCGTGCTGTTCAGTCATCCGACGGCGGTGAAGGAGATCTTCACGGCCGACCCCGAGAATCTCCGCGCCGGCGAGGCCAACGTCGTGCTCGAGCCCTTTCTCGGCCCCGACTCGGTCCTGCTCGCCGACGGCACCCGACACCGCCGCAAGCGCCGTCTGATGATGCCGCCCTTCCACGGCGAGCGCATGCAGCTCTACGGCGAGGTGATGGGGGCGATCACCGATCGCGTGATCGACTCGTGGCCGCTCGGCACCCCGTTCCCTATCCACGCCGAGACCCAGCGCATCACGCTCGACGTGATCCTCCGCGCCGTCTTCGGGATCGCCGAGGACGATCAGTTCGATGCGCTCCGGCGCCGCATGGTCCAGGGCGCCGAGATCGTGACCGCGCATCCCATGCTGATGATGAAGGCCCTGCAGCGCGATCTCGGCGCGCTCACCCCGTGGCGGCGCGTGACGCGCTTGCGTGACGAGGTCGACCAGATGCTCTTCGCCGAGTTCGCGCGCCGCCGCGCCGAGGCGCGGACCGACCGCACCGACGTGCTGAGCCTGCTGCTGGCCGCGCGTGACGAGGACGGCGAGCCGATGTCGGATCACGAGCTCCGCGACGAGATGGTGACCCTCCTGCTCGCCGGGCACGAGACGACGGCAACGACGCTCGCGTGGGTGCTGCACTACCTCCTCGCCCACGCCGACGTGCATGCGCGGCTGCGCGCCGAGATCGCGGCCTACGGTGATCCCGAGCGCATCCCCGGAAGCACCGACCTGCCCTTTCTCGACGCCACCATCAAGGAAACGCAGCGGCTGATGCCGATCATTCCGATGGTCGGCCGACGGCTCCACGCACCGACGACGATCGGCGGCCACGACCTCCCGGCGGGCGTCGTAGCGGCGCCTTCCATCTATCTCACCCATCGCCGCCCCGACCTCTGGGAAGCCCCCGACGAGTTTCGCCCCGAGCGCTTCCTCGGCAAGCGGCCCTCGCCGTTCGAGTTCTTCCCGTTCGGCGGCGGCACCCGCGCCTGCCTCGGCGCCGCCTTCGCGACCTTCGAGATGAAGATCGTGCTCGCCCGCATGCTCGCGCGCGTCGAGCTCCGCGGCGTCCCGGGCTACCGCCCTCGCATCGTCCGCCGCGGGATCGCGTTCGCGCCGTCGGAGGGGATGCCGCTGGTGGTGGAATCAGGTCGATTTCGGCCCCGTGCGCTCGGGCGCTCCGCGTCCGATGCTCCGATGGCCCTCGGTCCCCGAGGTCAACTCGGGGACCTCGCCTCCTAGCCCGTCACCTCGACGCCGCGCCAGAACGCGTACCAGCCGCGGATCTCGGCGGCGGCGGGCTTCGGGTCGGGATAATACCAAGCGGCGTCGGGGTTGCGCTCGCCGTTCACGACGACGGTCTTGTAGCTCGCCTCGCCCTTCCACGAGCAGGTGGTGTGGGTGGCGCTCTCCTCGAAGTGTCCCGCCCTCAGGCTCGTCGGCGGGAAATAGTGGTTGCCCTCGATCACGCGGGTCTCGTCGCTTTCCGCGATGACCTGCCCTTTCCACACGGCTTTCATGCGCATGCCTCCTTGCGCGGCGATTCTCGGCGGCGCGCGCACCGGACACAACCGCGCGCCGCGCCCGCGGGACTATCGTCGCGCGACCGTCTCTGCGAAAGATCGCCGGCGCATGCCGAGCCCCCCCCGCTTTCCGCTCCGTGCCGTCACCGACCTCTTTCTCACCCGCCAGCAGCTCGACCGTCCGCGCGGGCGGCGCCTCACGGCCGCGAGCCTCGCCGCCCTCGCCGAAGCGACCGGTGGCATCCAGCTCGACTCGATCAACGTCGTCGCGCGCGCCCACCTGCTCACCCTATGGAGCCGCTTCGGCGTCTTCGACCCGGCCGCCCTCGACCGCCTGCTGTATCGCCGGCGGGTGCTCTTCGAGTACTGGGCGCATGCCGCCTGCCTGATCTCGACCCGCGACTTGCCCGCCTGGCGGCGTGCGATGGTCGACTACACGACCGTCCACCGCGGCTGGTCCGGCTGGCTCGAGAAAAACGAGCCGGTGCTCCGCATGGTCGAGACCGCGATCCGCGAGCGCGGACCGCTTGCCGCGAGCGACTTCGCCGACGACCGCACCGCGCGCGGCGCCTCGGGCTGGTGGAACTGGAAGCCGGCCGCGCACGCGCTCGACTATCTCTGGATGACCGGACGCATCCTCGTGCACTCGCGGGTGGGCTTCCAGAAGCGCTACGACCTCGCGGAGCGGCTGGTGCCTGAGTGGGAGGCGATCGCTCCGCTCGGCGAAGACGCCTTCCGCCGCTGGCATCTGCTGCGCTCGCTCGCCGCCATGGGCGCCGCGACCGAAACCGACCTCCGGCTCTACCTCACCTTCCCGCGCTTCGGCGCCCCGGCGCAGCGCCGGATCCTCGCCGCGGCGCTCGCCGACGGCGCGGTGGTCGAGATCGTGGTCGAGGGCGATCGGGCCCGCTGGTTCGTGCGCGCCGAGGATCTGCAGGCGCTCGAGCGCGCCGCGGCCCGGCCTCACACGCATCAGGGCACGACGTTGCTCGCCCCGTTCGACTCGCTGCTCTGGCACCGTGCCCGCACCCTCCGGCTCTTCGGCTTCGACTACCGGATCGAGGTCTACACACCGGCACCGCGGCGCCGCTTCGGCTACTACTCGCTGCCGATCCTGAGTGACGGCCGGCTCGTCGGCCGGGTCGACGCCAAGCACCACCGCGACGAGCGCCGCGTGGCGCTCCGCCACGCCGCCTTCGAAACGCTGCCGCGCGCCGCGACCGATGCCATCCTGTCCGGCACGGCCGAGGCGGCACGATCGCTCGCGACGTTCGTGGGTGCCGCCGACGTCACGCTCGAGCGCGTCACCCCGACCCGTCTCACAGCACCACTCCGCCGCGCGATCGCCTCGTGACCTGACTCAGCGGCCGCGGGGGCCGAGGAGATCTTCGAGAAAGAACGCGGCGAGGTCGCGGCGACCCTCGAGGCCGCCCTTCTGGTAGAGCGCCCGCGCCTGCTGGCGGACCGTCGCCTCGCTCACGTGGCGAACCTCGCCGATCTCCTTGTGGCTGAGGCCCTTCAAGAGGAGGAGCGCGACCTCCTTCTCCGCCGGCGAGAGTCCCCAGCGCTCGAGCTGGCGGTCGATCGCGTCGGCGAGGCCGGCGATGAGATCCCCCGCTTCCTGACGCCAACGCGCGGCCTCGCGTAACGAGTCGTCGAGGCGGCGGGCCAGCCCCTCGGCATGGACGGCGAGCGCGCGATGCTCGGAGGCAAAGGCCCGGAAGCGCGCCGCCATCCACACGGAGCCGGTGAGGCCGATCAGAAGGACCGTACCCTCGACCGCGAGGTGCATGGGGCTTGCCGCCGACCCGGCGTCGCCCACGAGATCGGTCGCCGCCAAGGCCGCAATGCCGCCGAAGATCACGGCCAGGACCGCGGCGAGACGCTGCTCCCTTCCATCGGACGTCACATCCACGAACGCCAACCCCCTGAAAACCGGTCGCTATGACATCCGTTCAATGGACGGATCCAGGTCGCGGGGCCATCGTTCGCACATCTCGAATCACGGAGGTCGTTCAAATGGATCAGTTACTCTTTCATCCCAAGGTCGTCCATCTGCCCGTCGCGCTCGCCGTGCTCATGCCGCTCGTTTCCGGGGGGCTGCTCCTCGCCTGGTGGACCCAGGCGTTGCCACGCCGGACGTGGATCGTCGCGGTCCTGCTCCAGGCCATGCTGGTCGCGAGCGGCGTCGTCGCCCTCAGGACCGGCGAGGCCGAAGAGGAGCGGGTCGAGCGTGTGGTCGCGGAAAAGCTCATCGAGGCGCACGAGGAAGCGGCGGAAGCGTTCGTGTGGGGCGCCGGCGCAATCCTCCTGATCCACCTCGCCGCCGCCGCGCTCCGCCGGGAGGAGGCGGCACGCATGGCGGCCGGAGCCGCCGTGCTCGGTACCCTGGTCGTGTTGTTTCTCGGCTATCGCACGGGCGAGGCCGGCGGACGGCTCGTCTACGAGCACGGCGCCGCCACCGCCTACACGGCCGGAGCGCCACTCGCTGCCCCTCCCCACGACGACTGAGACGACCGCAGGCGGCCGGACGGGGCCCTTTCAGCCGCCGGCTAGCCGCAGGTCATCCGCACCGCGTTGGCGCGGCACCGCGGCTTCGCGGCCGCGGGTCCGTTCCAATGCGCCCGCGCGCATTCGGTGGGGGTGCCGAGACGGATCGCGGCGTCGAGCGGGCCGGGCACCGGCATCGCCGCGGCGCCGACGAGGCGCGCCGCGAACGTCAGCCGG
>CAZWAX010000237.1:0-9079 GCA_964631985.1 uncultured Polyangiaceae bacterium
TCACGCCGCCCGGCGATGGTGCGGGTGCGTCGCCCGCAGCCGCCGGTGTCGCGGCGACGGTCGCGGCCGGCGAAGGGGTCGCGGCCGCTAGGTCCGGCGCCTGCGACGCGTCGACCTTCTCGGCTGCCGCTGCGACCAGGCCATGCAGCACCGGCAGCGGCTCGGGACCCGCCGGACGGGTGACGACGCGGGCGCCGTCGAGGGTGACCGTCGTGACGTCGGCGTGCTGCGCGACCAGATCGATCCCGGCGACGTCGACGGTGAGCGCACGCCAGGCGAGCGCCGGATCGTCGAGACCCGGCACCCGCACGTCGAGCTCGCGGAGGCCGAGCGAGCCGCGCACCGTATGCGCGCCCTGGGACTCGAACCGGTGCACGAAATCGGCATCGAGGCGACCGGTGAGGCCACTCCATCCCACCTTGGGAAGGTACAGACGGGAGTCGGCGATCGGGACGTTCGTCAGCACCACGTGCGATTCGTAGGCCGGACCGCCGGGGAGATTCTCGAGCGTGGCTTCGAGGTGCAGCGTGCCGTCCTGGAGGCCGGCGTCGAGGGACACCTTGCCCGGCTCGACGCCGCTCTCGGTGATCAGCAGCGCCAGTTGCCGCGCGTCGAGCGCGGGCAGCGCCAGCTCGACGTGCTGAGGCGGATCGCCGATCGCGAAGTCGCGGAAACCGATGCGGCCGTTCCGGAGCACGACGTTCTGAACGAGCACGCCCCAGCCCGGTCCTTCTGCCGGCGGCTCCGCCGCTTCGTCGGTGGGAACCGCCGCGGGCAGCACGAGAGCGCCGTCCTTGGCGCGGTCGAGGCTGACCGCGACGTCCGCGAGCTCGATCCGCTGCACCTCGACGATCCTTCGAAAGAGCGCGAGGAAGCCGAGATCGACCGTCAGCGTGCCGGCCGAGAACACCGGTGCGGCGCCCGGCAGACCGTCACCGGCGACCGGCGCGGGTGGGTCGACCGTTGGTTCCGCGGCGCCCGGTATGGCGGCCTCGATCGCGAAGACCCGCACGCCGTGCAGCGTGAATCCGCCCGTCAACAGGGCGAGATCGAGGCCATCGAGCTCGAGCCGACCGACCAAGGCCTGGTCGGTCTGGGCGACGGCGACGCGTTTGACGATGCCGGGTAGCGCCGCTCGCACGACGACGGCGAGCAACACGAGCGCGAGCAGCACCCGATAGCGGCGCCGCGCGAGCAGACGTCGCCACACGGGTGGCGCCGTGGGCGGAATGGCCTCGGTCATGATCCGTCGACCCTAGCACCGCGCGCGTCCCCCCGGTGCTACCCAAGACGCCGGGGGGCGGTTACCGATCGCGGCCTACGCGGTTCGCCGTCTCCCACACCGTCTCGAGTGCGCCCGACTCGCCGAGGAGCTCGGCCGGGTTCCGTTTGTCGATGTGGCCGATCAGGCCGCGATAGACGCCGTAGCCGACGAGCTCGCGCAGGCGCGGACCGAAGTCGCGCGCGATCTCGCGCGGGATGCCGAGCTGCTGGTTCTCCTGTTGGCGCACCCATCCCGCGCAATAGTTCATCGCGATGCCGACGCGGACGGCATCGCTGCGGTTGGCGCCGCCGCCGTGCCAGAGGCTGCCGTGCCAGACGAGCACGCTCCCGCGCCGCATCGTCGCGGCGATCGAGTCGTGCTCCGAGCCGTATGCCGGGCTGTGGTCGCGGGTGTGTGAGCCCGGGATGATCCGGGTCGCGCCGTTCGGCTCGGTGAACTCCGTCAGCGCCCACATCGTGTTGCAGACGGTCGGCACGTGCGGCTTCGGGAGCGGCAGCAACTGGTCGTCGGCGTGGATCGGCTGGGCCTGCTCGCCGGGGTGGATGGCGATCGACGAGAGCGACGAGATCAGGCAGCCCGCATCGAGCACCCCTTCGACGATCGGCAGCACGCGCGCGTGCACCGGGATCGCTTCGAAGAGCCGGCCGTAGACCAGGAGGTTGTAGACCCGTTTGGTGCGCCGGCCCTCGAAGTCGTTGGTGGCGAAGTCGATGCCGAGGCGCTCTTCGAGGCGGCCGACCTCGGCGAGGACGGCGTCCACCTCGTCCGGCGCGAGCACGTCCTCGACGATCGTGTAGCCGTCGCGCTCGACGCGGGCGACGTGTCCGGCGGTGTCGGTCATGCGAGGGTCTTACAAGCCCGGCGGCCGGGTTGGTAGGCGCCCCGCGCATCCGTCCAAAGGTCGGGTCTCAGTTGTATTTCCGCGCGGTGCGACCGGCAAAGCCGCCGTGCGCGAGGACGTCGAGACGTCACTCGCGCACGCCGATGAACCCGATCGACTTCCTATTCGAACAGGCAGTACTGGGAGCAACCGTCGCTGTTCGCGAGATTGCCGTCGTCACATTGTTCATTGTCTTCGATGACGCCGTTGCCGCAGATGGAAGTACCGTCCTGGCAGAACAGCTGTTCGTTGAGGCTATGCATGACCGAAAGCCGCACCTGATCGCGCAACGAATCGGCATTGACGCACGCCGGGCAGTTGCTCAGCTTCGCGACGCCCTTGGCGTACTTCTGCTCCGCCTTCACTATGCACTCGAGATTCGAGACGTGGTCGCAGAATGCGCCCTCCGACTGGTCGGGACAATCCTCGGCCACGTTGCACGGCTCGCTCGCGTTGGTCGCCCCCTCGCAAGTGCCCCTGAGGCCTTTTACGCTGCCTGTGGCGTCTCGCGCCGCACACTTGGCGTACGAGCTTCCGAGCTTCGCAAGCAAACCATACATTTTTGCTCCACAATCCACCGACGCTGGAGGGGGATACGTTCCGCCGCCCAAAGGCAGCGGCGCCATCGAGCTGCAGCCCAAGGTGCACGGGCCTGTCCAGGTTCCTCCGGGGAACACGAATTGCTTTCGACAAATACCCAACCCGTTCCAGCAGGCTGCATTCGGGAAAGGAGCTCCGACCACGACACCCGCACACGGACTCGGACTGGATGAAGGACAATAACTATTGGGACTCGGGAGCCACGTCGTAGCGCGAACACAGAACAGTTTGCTGCACAATGGCGGCCCCGTATGTCCCGGGTTGTCCCACACTTTGACGACCGGGCAGGCCCACGTCAGATAAACTGCCGAGCCGGGAACGACGCCGGTGACGGTGAAGGGGGTTGCCCCAGGGAGGGTCGCCGACGTCGGACCAATGAGCAGATTCTGAACCGTGAACTTCACTCCCCCCTGGGGGACCGAGAGGTAATACGTACCGGGATCGCCGGTGAGGCTGAACGAAAACGAAAATGGCTGTCCGTTATCCACGTCAGTGAACCTGTTGAAGGAAAATCCGCTGAGCTGGCACGCCGCATCAGCGTTCGGCGCGCTGCCGACGGCAACCATCGACAGCAATACGGCTGTCAATAGGCGCAACATTCTAGACGCTCTCATTTCCCCTCCGTGGTGGCCCGTCGCCTGACGGGGCGGCGTACGTTGAAGGACGCGTCGAGAACGAAACGCGGAACACGGCAGTTTCGTACGGCGAGGCCCGCGCAACAAGCTGGCCGCGTAGGTCCTAGACCACGCGTGTTCGTGAGACGTCAAGAAAATTCGGCCCGGTCGACACCTGCAGCTCGCCGTTGTCCGACGTCTGGAGCCGTCGCGTCATGTTGGCGCACGATGGCGGGTTCGCGTGGACGATTCGGGTCGCAGTCGCTTGAAGCCCGCCGCGGCGTATCCGGCTTACGCACACGCGCGGCGCTCCTCGCGACCGTAGGAGCGATCCCTGCCCACCCGCCGGCGACACCGCACGAAGACTTCGCGCGTTAGACCGAGACTCAGGTGCATCTGGCGAACTGGGGCACTGCCAGCGCGTCGCGCCAAAGCCGATGGTGGCTTGCCGGTCGGGGCCGGGAAAACTATGGTCGGTCGGCCCGCGCGGTGGGCTGCCATGCTCTGGCGACGGCGTCCGCCGTCGTGCCGTACCGAAAATCACTCCGTCATCGAGGGAGGAAGCTTGCGATGCGACGACTGCGCGGCCGGGGTCTACGACTGACGTCGCATCGAGCGGCCACGGGCGCGCTGCTGTTGGCACTGGTCGCCGCGATGGTCGGTTGCACGCGGGCGGACCGGCGGGAGCCGCCCCGCCACGTCGTCCTGATCTCCATCGATACGCTGCGCCCGGATCATTTGGGCGCGTACGGCTACGCGCGGCCGACGTCCCCGCGGCTCGACGCGCTCGCGAAGGAAGGCGTGCTCTTCGAGGACGCGCTCACGCCTTCGCCATGGACGCTGCCGTCCCACGCGTCGATGCTGACCGGCTTGTACCCGAGCCGGCATCGCCTCGTCTCCCATTCGACGAGCTTGCCGGACTCGGTGACGTCGATCACGTCGCTGCTCGCTGCCAACGGCTTCGCGACCGCTGCCGTCGTGAACTCGCACAACCTCAGCCCCACGTTCGGCCTGCATCGCGACTTCAAGGACTTCGAGTACGTCAAGGAGATCGTCGGCTCGCGCGAGACGTCGCGCAACATCACGGATCACGCGATCGAATGGCTGCGGCGTTATCGCGAGCAGCGGTTGTTCCTCTTCATCCACTACTACGACGTCCACAGCGACTACCTGTCGCTTCCCGAGTATGAGCGCCAGTTCGTCGGCCCGTACCAGGGGATCGCGGACGGGACGACAAAGCAGATGGTCACGGTGCGGTCCGGCAAGGCCACGTTCGACCAGGCGGATGCGCGTCATCTCATCGATCTCTACGACGCGGGGATCCGTCAGATGGACGACGAGATCGCGCGTCTCCTCACGGAGGTCGGCGGCGCCGACGACACGATGCTCATCGTCACCTCGGACCACGGCGAAGAGTTCCTCGAGCACGGCGGCGTCCTCCACGGTCGCACCCAGTTCGAGGAGGTCATGCGGGTGCCGATGATCGTCCGCGGGGGCGGCGCCCCGGCCGGGATGCGCATCTCCACCACCGTTTCGCTGATCGACATCATGCCGACGATCCTGACGGCCGTCGGCATCCCCGTGCCTACGGGGCTCGACGGCTCCGATCTCGCGCCGACGTGGCGCGGCGGCGGGACCGAGCTCGGCGGGCGTTACTTCTTCGGTGAGGCCGATCACAACAACGCCGAGCCGGACGTCACGCGCGCGGTGCGGCATTTCAAGGACAAGCTCCATTTCGACCGGCTCACCCGCGTGCAGACGCTATTCGACCTCCGCACCGACCCCGGTGAACGCACCGACGTCGCCGCGAACCGGCCGGAGATCGTGGTGCGTCTCCGCGAGCAGCTCGACCACTTCCAACGAGGGCCGGCGGCAGCGGGAGACGCCGTGCACCTGACGCCGGAGCAAATCGAGCGGCTACGAAGCCTCGGCTACGTCCCGTAGTCAGCGCTCGACGGCGGACCAGAGGGGGGCGATGTTCCCGCGGTTCCATTGGTCCCAGGCGCGCTGCAGCTCCTGCACGCGCTCGGGGTGGCGTGCGGCGAGGTCGGTTGCCTCGCCAATGTCGTGGCGGAGATCATAGAGCTTCGCGGCGGAGACTCCGCTCTCGCCTTCCACCGCCAGGTCGTAGCGGACGAGCTTCCAATCCCCCCGGCGGATCGCCATCTGCGATCCGAAGCGCCAGAACAAGGCGTCGTGGGGCGGTGGGAGCGCGGCGCTCGCCGCGCCCGTCAGATGCGGGAGGAGGTCGACCCCGTCGAGCTTCCATTCCGGCTTCGTCCCGACGCCGATCGCCGCGAGGATCGTCGGTAGAAGGTCGATCTGGATGATGGGTTGATCGACGACCTGCCCCGGCGGGAGCCGCGCCGGCCACTGCATGAAGAACGGCACGCGGACGCCGCCTTCGAGCGTGGTGCGCTTCGACCCGCGGAGGGGCCGGTTGATCGCGCCGTTCACGGTGACGCCCTTCATGGTGGGTCCGCCGTTGTCGTTCAGGAAGACGACGAGGGTGTCGTCGAGCTGCTTCGTCGCTCGCAGGGTCGCCAGGACCCGGCCGATCGCGTCGTCCATGGCGAGCATCGCGGCGACATAGGCGCGTCGTTCCTGATCGGGGATGGTGGCGAAGCGGGCGAGCCGTGCCGCGTTCGCGCTCAGCGGGGTGTGGACGGCGTTGAACGCCAGGTACAGGAAGAAGGGCTCGTCCTCGTGCGCGGTGATGAACGAAGCGGCTTCACGGCCGAAGGCGTCGGTCAGGTACTCGGGTTCCCGGATCGGGGTCGTGCCGCGGAAGAGGGGATCGGGGCTGGCGGGCGCGTAGGACCGCCCGCCCTTCAGGAAGCCGAAGAACTCGTCGAAGCCGCGTGCGGAGGGATGGTAGCGGGGCTCGGTTCCGAGGTGCCATTTGCCGATTGCCGCGGTGGCGTAGCCGGCCGCTCGCATGCGCTCGGCGAGGGTCGTCTCGCCGAGCGGGAGCCCGAAGCGCTCGGTCTGGGGAGAGAGGTTGAACTCGTGGCCGAAGCGCTGCTGATAGCGCCCCGTCAACAGGCCGGCGCGGCTCGGAGAGCACTGGGGGGCGCTCACGTACGCATTCGTGAAGCGCACGCCGTGCTTCGCCAGGCTGTCGATGTTCGGCGTGACGACGTCGGCGCTGCCGTGGACCCCGAGGTCGGCGTACCCCATGTCGTCGCCGACGATCAGGACGACGTTCCTGGCCTTGGTCGGGGCGGCGCCTACCGGCGCGGGGAGCGTGACGAGGGCGATGGCGATCAGCGCGGCGACGATCATGCCAGGTGCCCTCCGAGCTGACGGACGCGTGGGCGTGCGGGAATCTACGTCGGTTCCCGTGAACGACGCAACGCACGCCGCGCGCGACGTGGACGTGGTGCCGACGGCGCGCTAGATCCGTCGCATGCCCGATCGCATCGTCGTGCACGGGGCGCGCGAGCACAACCTCAAGAACGTCGACGTCGAGATCCCGCGCGAGAAGCTCGTGGTGATCACCGGGTTGTCGGGCTCGGGCAAGTCGTCGCTCGCGTTCGACACGATCTACGCCGAGGGGCAGCGGCGCTACGTCGAGTCGCTGTCGGCGTATGCCCGCCAGTTCCTCGGCCAGATGGAGAAGCCCGACGTCGATCAGATCGAGGGCCTCTCGCCGGCGATCGCGATCGAGCAGAAGACGGCGAGCAAGAACCCGCGCTCGACGGTCGCGACCGTCACGGAGATCCACGACTACCTGCGCTTGTTGTTCGCGCGGGCCGGGCGGGCGCATTGCCCGAATTGCGGCAAGCCGATCACGTCGCAGACGGTGCAGCAGGTGGTGGACCGGCTGCTGGCCCTCCCGGAGAAGAGCCGCTTCAACCTCTACGCGCCCGTGATTCGCGGCCGGAAGGGCGAGCATCGCCGCGAGCTGCAGGAGCTCCGGCAGGCGGGGTTCGTGCGCGTCCGCGTCGACGGCGAGCTCCGCGAGCTCGCCGACGACATCGTGTTGGCGAAGACGGTGGCGCACACGATCGAAGTGCTGGTCGATCGCCTGACGGTGCGGGCGGGGCTCGAGAAACGGCTCGCCGACTCGCTCGAGACGGCGTTCGGCCGCGGCGACGACGTGGCGCGCGTCGAGCGGCTCGCCGACGACGGCAGGGTCGCCGAGGAGCTGCTCTTCAGCCGGCGCTTCGCGTGCGTCGAGTGCGGGACCTCGCTTCCCGAGATGAGCCCGCGCATGTTCTCGTTCAACAGCCCGCAGGGCGCGTGCCCCGACTGCAACGGGCTCGGCGTCAGCCGCTACTTCGATCCGGACCTGATCGTCCCCGATGTCCGGAAGAGTCTCGCCGCGGGCGCCGTCGCGACCGTCGACCGCAAGACCGCCGGGCAGCTCGCGAGCGTCTTCACGGCGCTGGCGGCGCGCTACAAATTCGCGCTCGCGACCCCGTGGGCAGAGCTCGCCGCCGGCGCGCGCAAGGTCGTCCTCGACGGGACCGGCGGCAAGGAGATCGAGATCGAGTTCCGGAAGGACGGCAAACGGCACACCTTCATGCGGGCATGGGAGGGGCTGGTCGCGTTCTTTCGCCGCCGTTACGAGTCGACCGAGTCGCCGTGGCTGCGCGACGAGCTCGAGAGCCTGATGAGCGCGCGGCCGTGCACCGGCTGCGGCGGCGCGCGCCTCCGCAAGGAGAGTCTCGCGGTCCGCGTCGGCGGCAAGACGATCGCCGAGGTGGCACGGTTGTCGGTCGGCGACGCCTGCGCGTTCTTCACCGCGATCGAGCTCTCCGCGCAGGAGCTGGAGATCGCGCGGCTGCTGCTCAAGGAGATCCGCGATCGCCTCGGCTTCCTGCAGCAGGTCGGCCTCGACTATCTGACGCTCGACCGCACGAGCGCGACGCTTTCGGGCGGCGAAGCGCAGCGCATCCGCCTGGCGACCCAGATCGGCTCGAGCTTGTCGGGCGTGCTCTACATCCTCGACGAGCCGTCGATCGGCCTGCATCAGCGCGACAACACGCGGCTGCTGACGACGCTGCACCGTCTCCGCGACCTCGGCAACACGGTGCTGGTCGTCGAGCACGACCGCGACACGATGCTCGCCGCCGATCACGTGATCGACATGGGCCCCGGGGCGGGGCGTCACGGCGGGTCCGTCGTCGCGCAGGGAACGCCCGAGGCGGTGATGGCGAATCCGGCCTCGATCACGGGACGGTACCTCGCCGGCACGCTGGCGATCCCGACGCCGTCGTCGCGGCGCGGCGGTACGGGGTGGAGCCTCGTGATCCGCGGCGCCCGCGAGCACAACCTCCAGAACGTCACGGTCGAGATCCCGCTCGGCACGATCACGTGCGTGACCGGCGTGTCGGGTTCCGGGAAGAGCTCGCTCGTGATCGACACGCTGTACCGTGCGCTCGCCCAGAAGCTGAACGGGAGCCGCGAGCGCGCCGGCGCCCACGACGAGCTCGAGGGATGGCAGCTCCTCGACAAAGTCATCGACATCGACCAGGCGCCGATCGGCCGCACCCCGCGCTCGAACCCTGCCACCTACACGGGTCTCTTCACCCACGTCCGTGAGGTGTTCGCCCAGCTCCCGGAGGCGCGCACGCGCGGCTACGACCCGGGACGGTTCTCGTTCAATGTGAAAGGCGGGCGTTGCGAGGCCTGCAAGGGCGACGGCGTCATCCGGATCGAGATGCACTTCCTCCCCGACGTCTACGTCACCTG
>CAZWAX010000238.1:0-9067 GCA_964631985.1 uncultured Polyangiaceae bacterium
CCCCGGCTTGAACCTCAGCGGGGAGGGGCGCGAAGGCATCGTCAAGCAGTCCTCGGAGTACGACCGGCCGCTCGTGCAGCAGTTCGCGCCCGGTGTGCAGCCCGTGCTGGAGGCGCAGATCGTCGATTTCGCCGACGAGATCGCCTACAACTCGCACGACATCGACGACGGCCTGAAGTCGGAGATGCTCGAAGAGCGCGATCTCGCGACCGTCGCGCTGTGGGCCGAGGCGCGGGAGCAGGTCCGCCGCGAGCACGGCGCTGCCAGCGAGAGCATTCAGCGCTACCAGACCGTTCGCCGCATCATCGACCGTCTGGTCACCGACATGATCGTGGCCATCCTCGGGCGCGTCGAGGAGCATCGCATCCAGACGCTCGCCGACGTGCGCGCCTGCCCCGTGCGTCTCGCCGGTCTCAGCCCCGCCATGGCGGAGCGGAACCGCGAGCTCAAGGGGGTGCTCCTCACGCGCCTGTACCGTCATCACCGCGTGACGCGCATGACCATGAAGGCGCAACGCGTGATGACCGACCTCTTCCATACCTACATGGAAGAGCCGCTGCAGATGCCGCCACACGTGTACCGTCGTATCGACGTCGACGACCCGAAGCCGCGGGTCGTCGCCGACTACATCGCCGGCATGACCGACCGCTTCGCCTTCGACGAGTACCGGAAGCTGTTCGACCCGTACGAACGGGTCTGAAGGGCGTCATGAAGAAAGTCCTCGACCTGCTGATCCACCTCGAAGACCACAAGCACGACGGACTGGGGCGACTCTTCCTGGATCCCGGGGACGAGCGCGAGGTGCGCCGCAGCCTACGCGAGTATCTGGGGGCGAAGGTGACGGTGAAGAGCGCCGTCGTCGAGGGGCAGCGCCTGCGCGTGCGGGTCGAGCTGCCGGACTTCCAGGCGGAGAGCGACAACCTCGTGCGTCTGGCGCGCGACATGGCGGCGCGGGCGCGCCCGGGGGCCGCGCTCGGTCAGCTCGAGGAAGCGCTCAAGATCTTCCCGCTGAACGGCCCGGCGCTCAAGGGTCTCGGCCGGGCTTGCTACGGCCGTGGCGACTTGGCGGGGGCGACGTCCTTCTTCGTCCGCGCGAACGAAGTGCTGCGCGAGGACGGCGAGGCGTTGAAGGCGCTCGGCACGATCTCGCTCCGCGAGGGCAGGGAGCCGAGCGCGCTCGCCTATTTCGAGCGCGCGGCGGTCGCCAACCCGAAGGACGAAGCCGCGAGCCAGGCGGTCGAGCAGCTGCGCGAGCGGATGGCGAGCAAGTTCCGCGGCGGCGCCGCGCCGAGCGACGGGGCCGACGCCCGTACGCCGCCGCGCCGCCCGCGCTGACGCCACGGCATCGCCGACCCCGCATCCAGGTCCGAAAACGGCGAGACTGAGGTCGGGGCCGGTGGCATAGTCCGCGCCATGACCCTCGATCGCGAAGCGCTGTACCGGGCACTCAGGACACGCGACGCCCGTTTCGACGGTCGCATCTTCGTGGGCGTCCACACGACGGGCATCTATTGCCGTCCGATCTGTCCCGCGCGGACCCCGAAGCTCGAGAACATCGACTTCTATCCGAGCGCCGCGGCGGCCCAGGAGGCGGGCTTTCGTCCGTGCCTGCGCTGCCGGCCGGAGTCGTCGCCCGATCTGGCGGCGTGGCGCGGCACCTCGAGCACGGTGGCCCGTGCGCTCACGCTGATCGCCGAGGGCGCCCTCGACGGTGACGAGGCCGACGTCGAGGGCCTCGCGCTTCGGCTCGGCATCGGTGAGCGCCAGCTCCGCCGGCTCTTCACGCAGCATCTCGGGGCCTCGCCGATCGCCGTCGCGCAGACGCGGCGCGTCCTCTTCGCCAAGCAGCTGATCCACGAAACCCGCATGAGCATGGTCGAGGTCGCCGAGGCCGCCGGCTTCGGCAGTGTCCGGCGCTTCAATGCGACGTTTCGCGGGTTGTACGGCCGACCGCCGTCGGAGCTGCGACGGCTCTCGGCGGGCGTCGGTGCGGGACGCGAGCCGGTTGCGAGCATCACGCTCAAGCTCAGCTACGTGCCGCCGTACGATTGGGACGCGATGATCGGCTTTCTCGCCGGTCGCGCGATCGCCGGGGTGGAGATGGTCGCGCGCGGTCGCTATCGGCGCACGATCGGGCTCGACGGCGTGCACGGCACCATCGAGGTCGCGCCGATCGCGGATCGCGATGCGCTCGCCGCGACGATTCGTTTCCCCAACGTGCGGGCCCTTCCCACGATCGTGGCCCGCATCCGGCGCGTCTTCGATCTCGGGGCCGACGTGACGGCGATCAACGCCCAGCTCGCCGCCGACCCGCATCTCGCGACGTTGATCGCCGCGCGCCCCGGTCTCCGCGTGCCGGGAGCCTGGGACGGCTTCGAGCTCGCCGTCCGCGCCGTGCTCGGGCAGCAGATCACGGTCGGGGCCGCCCGCAGGCTCGCCGGCAAGCTGGTGGCGACATACGGGGAGCCGTTGCATCCGGCGGTCGTCGAGGACGGCGACGGGCTCACGAGCGTCTTCCCGTCGCCCGGACGGCTCGCGACGGCCGCGTTTGCAACACTCGGCATGCCGCGGGCGCGCGCGGCGACGCTGTCGGCGTTGGCGGCGAGCGCGGCCGCCGATGCGCGGCTGTTCGAGCGCGAGCGCGACCTCGAGGCGGCGATCGCGCGTCTACGGGCGCTGCCGGGGATCGGCGAGTGGACGGCGCAATACGTGGCGATGCGGGCGCTGCGGGAGCCCGATGCGTTCCCGGCGTCCGACGTGGGACTGTTGCGCGCCATGGCGGCGGGAGGGATGCGGCCCACGCCGGAAGCCTTGGCAAAGCGCGCGGAGGCGTGGCGCCCGTGGCGGGCCTACGCGGCGCAGCATCTCTGGACGTCCGACGCGGGTGCCGGGATCGCCGCGGCCGTGGCGCCCGAGGAGGCCGTGGCATGAGCGACAGCGAGCAACCGTTCGCGATTGATCGGATCGCGTCGCCGGTCGGAACCATCACGCTGGTCTGGGACCAGGATCATGCGCTGCGGGCCCTCGATTTCGAGGACTACGAGGCGCGCATGCAACGCCTCCTGCGGCGACACTACGGGGACTGCACGCCGGTTCCCGCGTCCGCTCCCGGGGCCGTGAAGGAGGCCCTCGCGCGGTTCTTCGCGGGGGATGTCGAGGCGATCGCGCCGCTCGCCGTACGGACCAACGGGACGGATTTCCAACGTCGCGTATGGGCGGCGCTCCGCCGCATTCCGGCGGGCCGCACGATCACGTACGGCGAGCTCGCTGCGACGATCGGCGCTCCCGCCGCGAGTCGCGCCGTCGGGCTCGCCAACGGCGCGAACCCGATCGCGATCGTCGTCCCGTGCCATCGCGTGATCGGCGCGAACGGCACGCTCACCGGGTACGGTGGTGGGCTCGCGCGCAAACGCTGGTTGTTGGACCACGAACGGAGGGTGGAAGCATGAGCACATCGTCGGCCATGGGCAGTTGGTTTCGGGCGCTGCACGACGTGGGGCAGTTGTTGGTCTTGCCCAACGCCTGGGACGCGGGGAGCGCGCGCCTGATCGAGTCGTGCGGCGCGAGCGCCATCGCCACGACCAGCGCCGGTGTGGCCTGGGCGTGCGGTTACCCCGACGGCGATGCCATTCCGCCCCGGGTGCTGGCCGACGCCGTCGCGCGGATCGCGCGGGTGATCTCGGTGCCGCTGACGGTCGATGCAGAGGGCGGATACTCGGACGGTCCCGAGCACGTCGGCGAGACGATTCGGGCGCTCGTCGACGCGGGCGCGGTCGGCGTCAACCTCGAGGACGGCGCGCGCCCGCCGGAGGTGCTCTGCGCCAAGATCGAGGCCGCGAGGCGTGCCGCGGCGCACGCCGGCGTCGAGCTCTTCATCAACGCGCGCACCGACGTGTTCCTTCGTGGGCTCGCGACGCCGGACGCGCGGGTATCTGAAACGCTCACGCGCGCGACACGGTACCGCGATGCCGGTTGCGACGGGATCTTCGTGCCGGCGGCGAGCGCTCCGGCCGATATCGCGGCGCTGGTCGCAGGTACGGCGTTGCCGGTGAACGTGATGCTGGTGCCGACGCTCCCGTCGATGGCCGCGCTGGCGCGGCTCGGCATCCGCCGTGTGAGCGCGGGCGCCGCGATCGCACAGGCGGCGCACGGCCTCACGCGTCGGCTCGCGATGCATCTCCTCGCCGCCGGGGATGGCGCGCACGGATCGCTCTTCGAGGGCGCTGCGACGTATGGCGAGCTGAACGGGCTTTTCCCGAAGGCCTAGGGGAGGGGAGGCGGCACGCGAGCTGCCGGCCCAGTCCTCCGCTGTCGACGCTCGTCGCCGCCGGAACGGCAATGGAGATTGTGCACCGACGGCCTTTTTCAGCTGGGATTCGCTGCCGCCGAGACGCTCGAGCGCGCGCTGCAGATCGATGATGTGGCGATCGATGCCTCGATGCGCGATCAGCTAGGCGGCTTCGGCGTTCAGCGCCGACGGCTTGTCGCTGCGTTTTTGACGGCGAAACGCCAGATGGATCGACGGCGAGCATGCCGTTCACTTAGCCCTGGTGCGCGACACCAGCGTCCACAAAGGGCGGGAATAGCTCAGGAAACGTCGGGCAACATAATCCCGCTTATCGGACATTGGGCCGGGACTCGCGGGATAGTGGGTGACTCGTGGATGGAGCCCCCGGCCGTGTCCGCTATTCGTCTGCGGACGCAGTCGCTTCGGGCGCGGCCTTGGCGTCGGGAACGGTGCCGCCGAGTGCAATCAGGTGCGCGCTCGCCATCTCTCGGTACTCGGTCGTCGGGTGTTTCTCGAGGAGCTGCGTGTAGAAGCTCTTGGCCTGGTCGGCGTTTCCGCCGATCTCGGCGTTCCGCGCGGCACCGAACAGCGCCTCGGCGCCGAACGGTCCGGGCTCGGCGGCGGCGGTCGCGAACGAACGCTCGGCGTCGGCCGATTTGCCGAGCTTCTCCTGGGCGTAGCCGAGCCGCGTATGCGCGAGCTGGCGCAGATAGTCGGTCGGCGGCGAGCTCTGGAGGAAGCGCTCGTACGCGGCGACGGCGTCCGCGGCCTGGTCGGCCAGCAGCAAGGCGTTGCCGCGCTCGAGGATCGCCAACGGGCCGTAGCTGGTGCCGCCGTAGCTGCTGGCGACCTCGTCGAACTTGACGGCGGCCTCGCCGTATTTCTTCTCGGTCAGCAGGCTTCGGGCGGCGGTGTACGCGCCCGACGCATTGGCCTCGCGACCCTGGCTGATCATGCGGTACGCCACGATCGCGAGCAGCAGTACGATCACGGCGCCAAGCGCCGCCACGACGGCGTTGCGGTTGGCCTCGACGAAGTCCAGCGCCTGACGACTCAGGGTTTGGAACTCGTCGGGTTGGCGCAGATCTTTCCGGGTCAGTCGTTGTTCGGTACGGGCCACGGGTCTCCGATCGGGCGAGTCGCCGGCCGTCGTTCCCGACGACCTGGGCTCGCGGCGGCTACATTTTGTATTTGAAGTCTTCGGGGGCCATCTTTTCGAGGATCTCGGCCCACTTGTCGCGCGAGACGTTGGAGAGGTTCTGTTCCTTCCCCTCCTCCATCTGCTGCAGCACGCTCGAGGCTTCGAGCACCTTTTTCGCGACCCAGATCGGGCTCTTGGTGCGGAGAGCGAGCGAGATGGCATCGCTCGGCCGGGAATCGATCGTCACTTCGCGATCCCCGATTTGCAGGTAGATCAGCGCGAAATAGGTGTTGTCCTTCAGGTCGGTGACTTCGATGCGCTCGACGGTGGCGTCGAGGTCGCCGATGATCCGCTTCAGGAGGTCGTGCGTCATCGGCCGGGCCATCTTGATGCCTTCGAGCTCCGTCGCCATGGCGGTCGCTTCGAGGAGGCCGATCCAGATGGGCAAGTTGAGCTTGTTGTCGGGGTCCTTGAGGATGACGATGGGCGTCTTGGTGACGGGGTCGAGCGTGAGGCCGCCGACGGTCATTTCGATGAAGTTATCGCGGCTCATGCCTGGCTCGAAGGATCGCGGCATTGTCGCCAAAAGGGTTCGGAACGTCAATCCCTTGGATCGTCTCAGCCGATCACCATGCGATCGACCACGCGATAGAGCTGGTTCAAGTTGCGACACTCTTCGACGACGTCGCAGTACGGCTGATAGCGATCCATCTCGCTGTCGCCGAACCCCCACGTCATGCGGTTCTCCGGGTTCAACCAGATGAGCTGTTTCGCGCGCTGCTTGATCTCCTTCAGCACCCACTCGTGCGGGAGATTGTAGTTGTTGCGCGCGTCGCCGAGGATGATCACCGTCGTGTGGCGCGTGATCGCCGCCAGGTGCTCGCGGTGGAACATGCGGAACGCGCGGCCGAAGTCGGAATGGGCGTACACGTTGATGACGTTGCCGCGAATCGCCTGGTCGATCGCCTGGTGGATCTCGTTCTCCTCGAAGAGCCGCGTGATCTCGCCGATGTCGCTCACGAAGATGAACGAGCGCACTTTCGAGTAGAGATCCTGCAGGGAGTACACGAATTGCAGCATGAAGCGGGAGACGTTGCGGACGGAGTCGGACACGTCGCAGAGCACGACCACCTGCGGCTTCACGCGCTTGCGCTGATCGAAGCGGATCTTGAAGGGAACGCCCCCGTACTGGAGGTTCTTCCGGAGCGTGTCCTTCACGTCGAACTTGCCTTTGCGGGACGTGCGCCGCTTGACGGCGAGCACGTTCTTGAGCCGCTGCGCGAGCTTGGTCACCGCCTCTTTCATGCGACGGATCTCGTCTTCGGAAAGGTAGTAGAAGCTCTTCTCGGCGAGCGCCTGCATGCGGGCGGCATCGCGCTGGCCGACGTCGCGCTGCTCGAGCTCGCCGCGGACGAGGCGCCGGATCATCTCCTGCAGCTCCTGGAGGCGACGGTCGACGAAGCGCCCCATTTGCTGACGGCGGGGGTCGGGCTCCCCTGCTCCGAGCGCGTCGCTGATCGCCTGCAGCTCGCGCGCGACGTCGCCGACGCCCATCGCCTGCTGCATGCCCTGGGAATACTGGCCCTCCTGGAAGGACCGCTCGATGCGCTGGACGCCCGATTGTTGCGCCGCATTCCGCAACAGCTGCTCGAGGCGAGCGCTGTCCTGGGCGAGGAGCGCCCGCGTCAACTCGGACGGCTCGATCCCCTGCTCCGCCAGGAACTTTGCCAGGTCGTCGAGCAGCTTCTGGTACTCGGCGGGGTCGAGCTCCATCGCCTCCATCGACCGTGACTCGGCGCCTTTCACGATCTCGCCGATGCCCGTGAAATAGAGGTCGAACAGGTGATCGTAGGTGGGGACGTCGACGGCGCGCTTCACCAGGGTCGCGCGGAGCACGTCCTTCACGCCGGCCCGGCTCCCGAGCCCGACGAGGTCGAGGGCGCGGAACGTGTCCATGCTCTCCGCGAACGACACCCGGACGCCGTTCTGGCGGAGCAGGCCGACGAAGTTGATGATCTTGTCGTCCACCTAGTGCAGCACGTCCTTCTCGGGCGTCGCCACGACCGGCACGGCGGCCTTGGCGCGTGCCTTCGCCACGTGCTCCTTCAGCTCGGCCTGCGCCTTCCGGATGTCGCCCTCGTACTTGAGGATCGTGCTGAGCGTGTCGTCGACGAGCGCGGTGTCGAGCGTGTCGATGTTCAGGAGCGTGAGCGCCCGCGTCCAGTCGAGCGTCTCGCTGATGCTCGGGGTCTTCTTGAGATCCAGCTTGCGGATGGCCTGGACCGCGCCGACGACCTCGTCGGCCAGCCGCTCGGCGACGCCCGGCACCTTCAGTAGAATGATGGCGCGTTCTTGGTCCTTGTCCGGGAAGTCGATGTAGAGATGCAGGCATCGGCGCTTCAGCGCGTCGGACATCTCGCGGGCGTTGTTGCTGGTGAGGACGACGAGCGGAATGTGCTTGGCCTTGATGGTGCCGAGCTCCGGCACGCTCACCTGGAAGTCCGACAGGACCTCGAGCAGGAAGGCCTCGAACTCGGTGTCGGCCTTGTCGATCTCGTCGATGAGCAGGACGATCGGCTCCGGCGACGTGATGGCGCGGAGCAGCGGCCGGGGCACGATGAAGCGTTCCGAGAAGAAGACGTTGTCCTGGCGGGAGATGCGCTCGACCGCCTCCTGCAAGCCCGGCGCGCCGGCGATCACCTCGCCGATCTTGTCCTTCAGGATCTGGGTGTAGAGCAGCTGCTTGGCGTACTCCCACTCGTACAAGGCCTTCGACTCGTCGAGGCCTTCGTAACACTGCAGGCGGATGAGCTCGTGGCCGAGGGCACCTGCCAGCACCTTGGCGAGCTCGGTCTTGCCGACCCCGGCGGGGCCTTCGACGAGGATCGGCTTCCGGAGGTGGCTCGCCAGGTAGACCACGGTCGCGATGGTGCGATTGCAGATGTAGTGCTGGCCGGCGAAGCGCTCGATGACGTCGTCGAGCGATGCGAACATGGGCGCGGACGGTACCATGCGGGTTTAGCCGAAACAATTGTGTATACGGGTCGGCATGAGCACCCTCGCGATCTATGTCCGACGACTCCCGGGCTTCCCGCTCGTGATCGCCGCGAACCGCGACGAGTTCCTCGATCGCGCGGCGACGCCACCCGAGCTCTTGTCGACGTCGCCCCGCATCGTCGGCGGCCGCGACCTGCGCGCCGGGGGCACGTGGCTTGCGATCTCGGAGCACGGCGTGGCGGCCGGGCTGCTCAATCGGCGCACCGAGGCCCTGCCCGACGCCAGCAAACGCTCGCGCGGCGAGCTCCCGATGCTGGCGTTGTCCGCAGGGTCGGCCGCGGCGGCCGCGGCGGGCATTCGCGCCTTCGCCGGCGACGCGTACAACGCCTTCAATCTCCTGGTCGCGGATCGCGACGAGGCATGGGTGGCGCAGAACCACGCGGACGGCCTGCGCTTCACGCCGCTCGATCCGGGCCTGCACCTGGTGAGCAACCTCGACGTCAACGATCCCACCTGCCCCAAGATCGCCCGCTCGCACACGCGCTTCGCCGCGGCCGGCGAGGCCTTCGCCCGCGACCGCGACGAGCCGCGATTCCGCGCGGCCCCGCACGCGATCGTCCCGGACCACCCCCGGACGCTCC
>CAZWAX010000239.1:0-9047 GCA_964631985.1 uncultured Polyangiaceae bacterium
TTCGTGCGCTTCGCCGGCATCCAGGCGTTTCCCCGCCCGGTGCAACGGCCGCATCCGCCGATCGTGATGGGCGGACACGCGCCTGAGGCGTTCCGCCGCGCCGTCCGGCACGCGCACGGATGGTACGGCTTCGCGCTCGACCCCGACGCGACCGCGCAATGCCTGGACGGTCTCCGCGCCGCCGAGCGCGAGCACGGCCGCCCGGCGCATCTCGGTCCGCTCGAGATCAGCATCACGCCCGCTGCCGGGATCAGCGCCGAGACGGTGCAGCGCTATGCCGATCTCGGCGTCCATCGCCTGATCTTCTACCGCCCGACCGCGACGCTCGACGACACGGTGGCGGTCGTGGAGCAGATTGGCGCGCTCGCGCGCTGAGCTCGGCGTCGCGCTCGCCGGGGCGATCGCGGCGAGCGTCGGCGATCTCGCGCTCCTGTGGGTCGCGTGGGCCCACGACGGCGGTCTCGGAGTCGGAGCGCCGCCGCCGGGCACGCTGCTCGCCGGGCACTATCTCGGCGTGCTCGGCATTCCGCTCTACGGGCTCGGCTACCGCGCGCTCGCCGCCGGCATCCGCGACGCGGCCCCGTCGGCGGCGCGCTGGGTCGGCGGGCTCGGCGCCGTCGGGAGCGTGGTCGGCGCGGTCGTGCACGGGCTCACCGGCGCGCTCACGGCCGTCGCGATCCGGACCGGCGCCGCCATGGCCCCGAGCGACCTGGCCGCGATCCCGGAGGCGGCGTTCCTCCTGCCGCTCTGGCTGATCGTCGGCACGGCGCTCGCGGTCGGGTCGCTGGTGTTCGCGACGGCGGTGGGGCGGGGCGGCACGCGCTTCCCGCGGTGGATGGCGGCGTGCACCCCGTTGGTGACGACGATCGTGATCGCCGTGCTGGCGGCACCGCTTCCGCTCGCGGCCGCGTTCGTCGTTCCCGCGGCTCCCAACCTCGCACACATCGTCGTCTTCGCGGCGGCGCTGCTCGCGGCGCGCCCGCACTCCACGAGCGCGTGAGCTTCGCCTGCGATGTCCGGGTTGCCCGTCAGGCGGTTTGATCGACGGGCGAGGCGCCGCAGCGCCCCGCCCGTCCCGGCATGGAGAGAGCGCTACGGAAGCGTCACGGTCGTGGGCACGCACAGCTCGCGCGTGCCCGTCAGGTCGATCGCGAAGCTGTCGAACTGATTGTCGATGTAGAACGGTCCGTCGAAGGTGGGCCGGCGTGGCCGCGTCCGGACCTGGTAGCACATCAGATGAACCGCCGGGTCGATGATGCCCTCGCCGTTCTTGTCGGCAGGGCTACAGAGGCGGAGCGGCCGGATGACGCTGCCCGTCCGTTGCTCGATCTGATCGGTCAGGGTCAGTCCCCGGACGCGCGTACGGGCGCCGCGCACGCGATGGCACTTGAAGTGGTCGATCGTCGGGGCCACGAGCGGTGGCGGCGGCACGAGCCCTTTCGCCGTCGGCACGAGCAGGCGTTCGGGCCGGCCGACGTCGACGGTGGCGGGACCGAATTGATTGTCGATCTGCACGCCGCGCGTCACTGGGAGCGGCGGGGTTTCGTCGATCTCGTACGCGGTGAGATGGCACGGAGCGAGCGGTGCCGTCGGCGCCTCCCCGTTCTTGTCGGTCGGCGTGCACAGGCGCTTCAAGTCGCTCACCTCGACGATCCCCTGTCCGAACACGTCGTCGAGATCGACACCCGGCCGGACGACGAACCGCTGGAGCGCGACCTCGTAGCAGAGGAAGTGATCGAGCGGGAATACCACCAAGGTTTCGATCGTGACGGCGTTGTTGTCGGGATCGGGATCGAGCACCGGCGCGACGACCGACGCCGTGTTGCTGATGAAGAACGGCTCGCATGCGGGCTGGACGAGATTCGGGTCGACCAAGACCTCGATCTCGAACGTGACGCTGTCCCCGCTCGCGATGTTGCCGACACTGCACGTCAACGTACCCGGGGGTGCCTCGACGCAGGCATCGGTGTCGCTGACGTAGCTGACCTCCGGCGGCAACACGTCGGTGACGATCACGCCGGCCGCGTCCTCCGGGCCGTTGTTGGTCACCGTGATCTCGTAGGTGAGGGTCTGACCCGGCGACACGGGATCGGGAGAGGCCGTCTTGTCGATCGCGAGGTCCGCGACGGTGATCTGCTGAGTCCACGCCCCGCGCCCGAGCGTGCCCGCGACCAGGACCCGGTCGGCGGCGTCGTAGTCGAGATCCCATACCGGCGCATTCGGCAGCCCGTCGAGCTTGAGCCACGCATCGAAATTCGGCTCCACCGAGACGAAGACGCCCTGGCTGGTGCCGATGGCGAGGAGGTCGTTGCCCGCACCTTCCAGGTAGACGATGGTGCGGAAGTTGGTCGCGCCGCCCTCGCTCAGATTGCCGGTGATGTCCGTCCACGTCGTCCCGCCGTCGGTCGTCTCGTACACCGTCGTGTTGTCGATCGCGTAGAGGCGATTGGCGTCCGAGGTCGCGACGGCGAGGTCGAGCACGGTGCCACCGGGAAACGCGGTCGGTGTCGGATCCATGGTGCCCGCGGCCGCGGTGCGCACGAGGACCCTCGTGTTGGAGCCGATGTAGATCAGCTCCGCGTTGCTGGCGTGGCCGTAGACCATGGCATTGCGGTTGACGGCGTAGCCGCACGACCCATTCGGGCAGTCGCCATCCACGTTACATGCGGCCCCGGCGTTCCCACCTGCGACACACACCGTCGGGCCGGTGGTGCCGATCTGCGTGAGGTTGTCGCCCTGGTCCGGCGACTCGTAGACGCCGTTGCCCGCGCCGATGATGAGACGGGTCTGATCGGTGACGTTGAGCTCGATCGGCGTCACGAACTGGGCCCGGAGCGTCGACCCCGTCACGACGTTGAGGCCGATCGCCGTCGGCCCGCTGCAGCTGTTGGCCCCGTCGCAGGTGCGCCGAGTGAAACCGCCGAGATTCTGTGTGCTCGAATAGCGGGTCGATTGGCCGGCGACGCTGGTGTCGTCCACGGCGACGTCACCGCCGTCCGCCGTCGACACGCTGCGCCACGTGGTCCCGCCCGTGGTGCCCTGCTCGGGTGTGCCGGTATCCTGGGCGCCGCCGATGATGATGTTCGAGTTGCTGTCGTAGGCGACGTCGTGGAACTCGGTGACTTGCAGCGTGCCGATGACCGAGAACCAATCGCCGTTGGTGGAGGCGGGATTCGTGCGGCGATAGATGCCGCCATCGTCGGCTTCGATGAGGTTGCCCGCAGCATCGAACCGCATCTCACGGGAATCGGCATGCGGCGCCGAGTTGGCATTCGTCCCGACGTGCGTCAGTGACGTCCACTGCGGGGAGGGGATGGCGCCTGGCCCGCCCGGCGCGATGCTGAAGTCGCCGCGAAACAGACGGCCGGAAAAGTCCGCTGCGCCGAGCGGATTCGGGAAATCCTGGCGGTCGCCGCCGACGTAGACCAGGTTTACGTCGGCGGGGTCGGCGGCGATCGAGAAGTGCGTCGCGCCTTGGGAGCCGGGCTCGAACCTGGGCTCGAGGCCCGTGATCTTGCCCCACGTGCCGCCGCCCCCGTAGGCGCCGTTGCCGGCGCTGCCGTTGAGCGAGAAATTGTTGGTGTCGATGATGGTCACGAAGAAGTCGCCGTTGGCGGCGGTATTGCCGGTGACCCCGCTGATGCGCACTTGCGGCTGTTCGTTGTTGGTGAGCCCGTGACCGTTGGAGGTTATGACGATCGGCGACGCGTTGGTCGCGTTCGTGATCGCGAAGTTTCCCGCCACCACTTGCGGAAGGTCCATCGCGGTCCAGGTGGCGCCTTGATCGGGGGAGCGGAAGAAGCCACGGAGCTGCCCGTTGTTCACGATGCCCGCGTACACGGGGTTCGGCGCCACGGGGCTCACGGCGAACTCGATGTTGTTGGTCGCGCCGCCGACGAGCGCGCCGATGGCGGCGTCGGTCACGTCGGTCCAGCTCGCGCCCGCATCGTCGGTGCGGAAGACTCCGGTTTCCAGTCCCGCGTAGAAACGATTGGGGTCGGAAGGATCGCCGACCAGATCGAAGACCTGACCGAAGTCGAGGCCGTTCAGGCCCGAGATGTTTTGGAACGACGCCCCGGTGTCCGTGCTGCGGTACATGCCGGCGCCGATCGCGTTGGAGCGATCGCTGGCTGCCACTAGAATGGTGGCGCCGCGCGGACCGACGCCGCTCACGTTGCGCCCGGCGAGGTCGACGGTGCCCAGCTGCGTCCACGTCGTGCCCCCGTCGGTCGTCCGGAGTAGCCCCGTCAGCGGTCCGCCCGCGCTTCCGAAGGAGCTGAATCGACCGATGCCGGCGACCAGAGTCTGATTGGTCGCGTCGGTCGGATCGAGCTCCAGGGCTCCGGTCGAGAGTGAGGGAAACGCGTCGGTGAGCGGCGTCCACGACGGGCTGGCCGCCGTGGCATCGGTCGTGCGCCAGATGCCGCCGTTGGCGCCACCGATCCAGATCGTGTCGGCGTCGGTCGGGTGCGTGACCAGGCCGTGGATGGAACCGACGACCTCACCGTTCTGAACCGTGTTGCCCTCCACTTGACCACCTGTCGTCGGCCCGGGTCCCTGCGCCGTCCAGCCGGCGCCCGTGGTGGGTGGCACCGCGCGAGGGACCAGCCCCGCGGCGCCACGAGGTAGGGATCCTCCCGGAATGATGCGTTCGGTGGAGTCTTGCTCCGATGGTGGCGGCCGGGTGTCGGCCGTCGAGCCCGACGGGGTCGCGAGTAGCAGGGCCAGCGGCGCGAGTGCGACCGCCAGCGCCCGACCGAGATGCGTGTTCGTCCACTTCGACAATCCTGTCTCGCTCATCGAACGTCCTCCTCGTGTTAGGCCAACTCCCGCCCGGCGGCGGTGTGGCCGGTCAACGCGTCGAGCCGGGTGGATCGACTGCGATCGGATGTTCCGTGATGGGTGGGTAGGCTTGATGGAGGGTCGGGTCTCGGATGGGGTGGGACCACACTTCGGTGCCGTCCGTGAGGCGTATGCCGCGTATTCTGAGTGGCTGCTCGATGACGAAGCGACCGCCGACCAGCCGGCCCGACGGTCGTACGTCGTGCACGAGGACGCCGCCCGCAAGGAAGAACCAGGCGGCGGGACCGTGACCGGCGACGTCGGCGACGATCCGGCCGGTGGCGAGAGAAAAGATTCGCCAGGTGTAGGTGCTCTCGGCGGCCTCCGGTGGTCGGCTGACGAGCAAGTGCTCGCCATCCGCCGACGGGAAGCGCACCGTCCACCGTTCCTCGGTGGGGAAGAGGATCACGTCCTCCAACGCCTCCCCGCTCTGGGCGCGCCAGCGTTTGAGCACGATACGATCCTTCCCGTCGCGCACACGGACGGTCGTCGCGAGAAGCGTTCCCGCGCGCCACGGGGCCGGGGGAATCTTGTCCGCGGCCATCGCCCGTCGGACCGCTGGCGAGAGCTGGTCCTGGTCGTCGCCGGCGTCGCGCGGTCGCGATGCGAGGCTCCCGGTCGTGACGTCGATCTCGACGACGCCGGCGGTCTGGGATGTTGCGGGCGCATCGGAATCCATGCCGGTGAGCACGCGGGACGAGAAAGCCCACGACACCGCGACCCTCCCGTCCCGTTCATGCGCTGTGGTCGTGAAGCTCCCTGCGGGTGTGTCGTCGATGCCGGCACGGACGGGCGTGGGCAAGGTGGCATCGGCATGCAGGATCTGTGCGCCGTCGTCCGCCCGCAGCACTACGAGTCGGAGGAGGTCTCGGCGCTCGGCGATCTCCGCTTGTGCGACGACCCGAGTGCCGGTCGTGATCAGCGGCTTGTCGCCGGCGAGGGACGTCCAGGCGATTTTGCCCCCCACCAGGTCGATGGCGGTGACGCCGTTCGTTGGGCGCATGAGGTACGCGATGTGCCGATTGGGATCCACGATGACGCCGGGTCGAAACTCGAAACTAGGCATCGCGGCGAGACACTTCCGTCCCGCCGTTCCGGTGATGGTATCGGCCGCAAGGATGCCGGCGGATACCGTGAGCATGACCAACAGCCGTCGCACGAGAACCGGACTCGATCAGTTGAGAAGAGCAGCCGATGATGGGCGGCGCCGCACGAGCGACGTCGAAGGTTGCTTAGCGTGACGGCGCTCGATGTCAACAAAAACTGCGTCTCGCGCGCACAAAAGTCGCTCCAAAACGGCGCGTCTCATCTGGGGCGGGGGTAGCGACCATGGACGAACCGGAGCGCCGATCGGGTTGAGATCAGGCGGTGGTCCCCACGCGCCGGTCGCGATCCGCACCCAGGCGCCGGCCGCGCCGACGACGATGACGGGAATCCCCGCGGCCGCGTTCGTTCCCGTGGCTAGCGACGTCAGCGCCATTCTCGAGCGCTCCCGTGAAAGGTGAGCGCCCCCTGTCGGCAAGCGTCGCCCCGACCCATCGGTCCAGACGGGGCGTAGCGACCACGCCCAGAGGTGGAGCTGCGCCGAATCGGCGCAGCGGTGCTTTTCGAGCGCGTGAATGCGAGCTTTGCGCGTTGGCCGTCGGTGCATTTTTCTTGTCTTGATGAATCGTCGCGACTACGGTCGCCCGATGCTCAACATCGATGGCATCCGAGCTCGCGACGAGGGTCTCTCCTCGAGTGGTGCAAGCATGTTGACCGACGAGCCAGGAGGACGAGCCATGTCGCAAAGGTCTCGCAGTGGACAGGGAGTGGTTGCTCTCGCCGCTCTCGGCGTGGCGCTGGCGCTCGCTGTCGGTCCGGTGGACGCAGCACCCGACGACATCGCCGCGTTCGCCGGCAACGGCACGTCGGGGACTTCGGGGGACGGTGGTCCGGCGACGGCGGCGCAGCTATCCGGTCCGCTGGCCGTGGCCGTGGGGGCGGCGGGAAACGTCTTCGTCGCGGACGGCGCAAACAGTCGCATTCGCCGGGTCGATGGCGCGAATGTCATTAGCACGGTGGCGGGCGATGGTACGCTCGGCTTCGGCGGCGACGGGGGGCTCGCGACCGCGGCGCAGCTCGGCGAGCCACTCGGCATCGCCGTGGATGCCTCCGGCAATCTCTTCATAGGTGACACCGGCAACCACCGCGTTCGACGGGTCGACGTCGGGACCGGGGTGATCACGACCGTCGCCGGCAATGGCACGGCGGGGTATGCCGGCGACGGCGGACCCGCGACGGCGGCGCGACTGAATCGTCCGCGTGGGCTCGTCGTCGACGCAGCCGGCAACCTCTTCATTGCCGATGCGTTCAACAACTGCGTGCGTCGCGTCGACGCGCTGACGGGCAACATCACCACGATCGCCGGGTTCCCGCCCGGAGGCTTCTCCGGTGACGGGGGTCCCGCCGCCGCGGCGGAGATCAACAACCCGACATTCCTCGCCCTTGATGCCGCCGAGAATCTGCTGATCGCCGATACGTTCAATGGTCGCATACGGCGAGTCGATGCGGTGAGCGGTATCATCACCACCATCGCCGGCGGTGGCGGTACCGTCTACGTAGGCGACGGCGTGCCAGCGACGACGGCTGGCGGGCTGGTTCCGCTCGGTGTCGCGGTCGACGGAGCGGGGAACGTGGTCTCGGCAAGCTCGGCGCAGAATCGCGTCTTCTTGATCCATGCCGGATCGGGTCTCATCACGAGCATCGCGGGAGTTGGTACTTGCGGCTACACCGGCGACGGCGGCCCCGCGACCGCCGCGCAACTCTGTAGTCCCGGGGCGGTCGCGGTCGACGCCGCCGGCAACGTCCTGGTGGCCGACAATTCGAACAGCGTCGTCCGGCAGATCGTCGCTGTCGGGGTCTGCGGCGACGGCGTCGTCGACGGCGGCGAGACCTGCGACGAATCCGTGGCGAATGGGACCAACGTCTCGTGTTGCAATGCCACGTGCACGGCGGTTGCCGATTCCGACGGCGATGGTCCTTGCGATGCGATCGATCTCTGCACCAACGTCGCGGGCGCGCGGGATTTCGCGGTGAAGCCTCCGGCCAAGCTCGTTGCCGGCAACATCAATACGAACACGACACCGTCGAACGACAAGGTGTCCCTCGCCGGAGAGTTCGTGCAAGCCGGCGCGCCGGCATTCGCGACGCTCGATCCGTCGGTGGACGGCGCCCACGTGGTGATCCGGAATGCGGCGGGCGTGACGCGCATCGATGCCCGGCTGCCCGGTGGGACGTACGCCGGCAAAGGGACACGCGGCTGGAGCCTCGCCGGCTCGGGCAAGAAGTGGGCCTACAAGGACGCGACCAGCAGTCCGATCGTCGGGATCGTGAAGATGGCAATCGCGGACAAGAGCAAGACGGCGCCGGGCCGGGTGGGAATCAAGGTGCAGGGTGCCAAGGCCACCTATCCGATCGTCGCCGGTGACGAGCCGCTTCGCGGCATCGTGGTGCTCGGCGGGCCGAGCGCCGGGACCCAGGGTCGGTGCGGTGAGACCGCATTCGTCCCAGGCGACTGCAACTTCAATGGCTCGCAGGCGACCTTGGTCTGCAAGTGAGGTGGCGATCCGCCATTGAGCATACGCCCATGCCGTGGCGGGCACCTCGACCCGCCGCATCGTTGGCGGTGAGTCCGTTTTTCGCCTCGATCCGCGTGCCGCGGGCGACCCCACTCCATCCCCCACGCGCCGGCCCGAGGGCGGCCGGACGCGTGAGGGCTGCGAGAACGACGGCCCGGGGAGACGATCAGCCGCCGCGCTCGCAGAGCTTCAGACACCGGCGATAGACCCGTCGCGCGTCGGTGACGGCGCGCGTCGCGTCCGGGCCGCCGTCGACGACGGCGGCGCGACGATCGTTCGCGAGCGCTTCGCAACGATCGGTGCAGGTCGGCCCGCCGAGGTCGTCGCAGCGCTCGAGGCAGCGGGCGAGCAGCCGGCGGGCCGCGAGGCCGCAGCGATCTGCCGAGCCGCCGGCGTCGAGACAGCGGGCGTGGAAGCGACGCGCGATCGTCGCGCAGCGGTCCTCGCATACCGGCGGGGGTGGGGGCGCGCAGCGTTCCAGGCAGCGATCGAGTGGGGCGCGGGCCCGCGCGGCGCAGCGCTCGGGATCCCCCCCCCCGGCGAGACAGCGCCGGGGCGCCGGCCCAGCTTTCTCCGCGCCGCGCG
>CAZWAX010000240.1:0-8996 GCA_964631985.1 uncultured Polyangiaceae bacterium
CTGCAGATCGACGCGCCCGACCTCGCGATGGAGCGCCACACCTCCTACGCCGACCGGCCGCTCGCCGACTTCCTGAAGTACATCGACACCAACGTGACCGCGCTGAATCGCGCCCTCCGCGACGTCCCCGAGGAGCGCGTCCGGCTGCACGTGTGCTGGGGCAACTACGAGGGTCCACACGACGACGACGTCCCCCTCGACGAGATCCTGCCGCGGCTCTATGCCGCCAACGTCGGCGCGCTGGTGATCTCGATGGCGAACCCGCGCCACGCCCACGAGCACCGCTGCTTCAAGCGCTATCCGCTGCCCGCCGAGATGCTGCTGATCGCCGGCGTCGTCGACCCGACGACCAACTACGTCGAGCATCCCGAGGTGGTCGCCGACCGCATCGCGCTTGCCGCCGAGGCCGTCGGCGATCCGACGCGCGTGCTCGCGACGCCGGACTGCGGGTTCGCGACGGCGGCCGGGCTGGGCGAGGTCGCGGAAGAGGTCGTGTGGCTGAAGCTCCGCGCGCTCGCCGACGGCGCGCGGCTGGCGACGCAGCGCCTGTTCCGCTGAGACGGTCGCCGCGCCGAGAAAGGATCGTACGCCATGCCCTACGCCGAAGGCCGCCTGATCCACGACGCCGACGCCCACGTCGTCGAGACGCCCGATTGGCTCGAGCCCTACGCCGACCCCGACACCCGCCCGAAGCTGAAGCCCATCTACGTGAGCACGGTGAAGCCGGGCGAGGAGCACCACATCGACTCCATCCGCGCCCGCCGCGGCGATCCAGCGGACCGTGCCAAGGGCGAAGCCGAGATCATGCTGCGCAAGAACTGGAGCGCCCTCGGCTCGTTCATCGCCGAGGACCGGCCGCGGGCGCTCGACCTCCTCGGCTTCGCGAGCCAGCTCGTCTTCAACACGTTCGCGAACCAGCATCTCCTCGCCGCCGAGCACGGCGACGACCTCGGCTTCGCCTACGGCATTGCCCGCGCCCACAATCGCGCCATCGTCGACTTCTGCGCCGCCGACCGGCGCCTGCTCGCGGTCGGCTACGTGCCGCTCGCCGACTTCGCGCGCGCCAAGGCGATGGCGGCCGAGGCGCTCGCCCAGGGCTGCAAGGCGCTGATGGTCGCGTCGGCGTGCCCGCGCCGGCACTCGCCGAGCCACGTCGGGCTCGATCCGGTGTGGGCGCAGGCCGCGGAAGCCGGCGTCCCCATCGTCTTCCACGTCGGCGGCGGCGGCCAGCTGCTCGATCCGCACTACTTCGCGAACGGCCTGCCCCCGGTCCCCGACTTCCACGGCGGCGAGGAGAACTTCCGCTCGGTCGACTACATGTCGATCCCGCATCCGCCGATGCAGACCCTCACGGCGCTCATCATCGACGGCGTGCTCGACCGCTTCCCGCACTTGAGATTCGGCGTGATCGAGCAGGGCGCGGCGTGGATCCCCGGCTGGATGCGGCGGCTCGACTCGGCACAGGATGCCTTCGCGAAGAACGAGGAGCGCCTGCGCGGCCTGGCCCTTCGCCCGAGCGAGTACGTGCGCCGGCAGATCCGCGCCACGCCCTACCCGCACGAGCCGGTCGGGTGGATCATCGCCAATGCCGGGCCCGAGGTATGCCTCTTCTCCTCCGACTACCCGCACGTCGAGGGCGGGCGGAACCCGATCAAGCGCTTCGAGGATTGGCTGGTCGAGACGCCGGCCGCCGCCAAGGACCGCTTTTACGCCGACAACTTCGTCGACCTGATGGGCGCGGCCCTCGGCTGACGCGCGCATGCGCGCCCACCGCTTCCTCTGGGTCGCGTGCCTGCTGTTCGGGTGCGCGACGGCCGTCGCCGAGAGCGGCGGTACCGCCGCCCCCGCGGCCACGCAGCGTGGGCTCTTCGCCGCGACCCCGGGAAGCGACCACGACTTCGCCGACGTCGACCATTGGCGCCGCGTCTTCGACGACCCCGCGCGCGACGTCTGGCAGAAGCCGCGCGAGCTGGTCGCGGCGCTCGCCATCACGCCCGGCATGTGGGTCGCCGACCTCGGGGCCGGCACCGGGTACTTCAGCCGCTGGCTCGACGCCGCGGTCGGACCGGCCGGCGTCGTCTTCGCGGTCGATACCGAGCCGAACCTGGTGGCCCACCTGCGGACGCGCGCCGAGCGGGAGCAGACCACCCGTGTCATTCCGGTGCTGGCCTCGCGCGACGACCCGCGCCTGCCGCCGCGCGCCCTCGACCTGGTGCTGATCGTCGACACCTACCATCACCTCGATCGGCGGCTGGCGTATCTGAAGACGCTCGGCGCCGCGCTCAAACCCGGCGGACGCATTGCGATCGTGGATTGGGAGAAGCGCCGGCTGCCGGTCGGTCCGCCCGCCGACCACAAGCTCGCGCGCGAGCAGGTCGTGGAGGAGCTCCGCACGGCGGGCTACGCCCTCGTCGCCGAGCCGAGGGTGCTGCCGCACCAGTACGTGTTGATCTTCGCGCCCGAACGCTCATAGGGTCGCCGCGGGATGCGCGTTCTCGTCACTGGTGGGGCCGGCTTCGTGGGCTCGAGCCTCGCGTTGGCGCTCAAGACGCGGCACCCGACCTGGGAAGTGCTCGCGCTCGACAATCTGCGGCGTCGCGGCGTCGAGCTCTCCGTGCCGCGCCTGTCGATGGGCGCCGTACGGTTCGTGCATGGCGACGTTCGCATCGCCGAGGACTTGGAGAGCGTGGGGCCCGTCGACGTGGTGCTGGAGTGCTCTGCGGAACCGTCCGTCTTGGCCGGCGTCACCTCGGCCGCGTCGTATCTGCTCGCGACCAACCTCACCGGGACGGCGCTGTGCCTCGAGTATGCGCGCCGACACCACGCCGCGCTCGTGTTTCTGTCGACCAGCCGGGTGTACCCGATTCGCGCGCTCGCGGGCCTCGCGCTGGCGACCCGCACGACTCGCTTCGAGCTCGAGCTGCCGTCGCCTCCCATCCCGGGCCTCTCGGCGCACGGCGTTGCGGAGGGATTCACCCTCGAGGGCGCCCGGTCACTCTACGGCGCGACCAAGCTCGCGTCGGAGTTGCTGATCACCGAGTACGTCGAGACCTTCGGACTCCGCGCGTACGTCAACCGCTGCGGTGTCATTGCCGGACCGTGGCAGATGGGGCGGGTCGACCAGGGCATCGTCACGCACTGGGTGCTGAGCCACGTGCTCGGCCAGCCGCTCACGTACGTCGGCTTCGGAGGACACGGGCTGCAGGTGCGCGACCTCCTGCACGTCGACGACCTGGCCGACCTGATCGACACGCAGTTGACGCGCCTGAGCGACGCCCGTGGCCAGGTGTTCAACGTCGGCGGTGGCGTACCCATCAGCACGTCGCTCGCCGAGTTGACGGCCCTGTGCACCGCGGCCGTGGGGCGATCGCTTCCGATCGGCTCCGAGCCGCAGACGCGCTTCGCCGACATTCCCTGGTATTGCACCGACGCGCGGAAGGCCCAGGCGGAGTTCGGATGGACGCCGACGCGCTCACCGCGGGTCATCGTGGACGACGTCGCGCGCTGGGCGGTGTCACATCGTGACGCGCTCGCGCGGGCATTGACGCCGTGAGACGGGCGACGTCAGCGTTTCCGGTAGTCGCCCCGACTGAGGTGCTTCTCCAGCCAGATGTAGAGGCAGATGAATAGATAGCGGCTGCCCATCTCCTTGATCTTCAACTTCGCGATGCCCGTGCGGCGATTCCGCCAGGTGATCGGGATGACGGCCCACGAGTATCCTCGCACGATCGCCTTCAGCGGCAACTCGACGGTGAGGTTGAAGTGCGGCGCGATGAGCGGACGACAGCCGTCGATGACCGTACGACGGTAGGCCTTGAAGGCATTGGTGGTGTCGTTGAGCTGAATGCCGAACAGAAGACGGAGAAAGAGATTGGCGGCGCGGTTCAGACCCAGCTTCACGATGGGGTAGTCGATGACGCCGCCGCCGCGCATGAACCGACTGCCGAAGACACACTCGTACCCGTCGTTCAGCTTCTGCCAGTAGCGCACGACGTCCCGGCAGTCGTCCGATTCGTCCGCCATCATGACGACGATCGCGTCGCCGGTGCTGGCGTTGAGGCCGGCGACGATGGCACGGCCGAAGCCGGCGTCGCCCGTATTCTGCACCGGCTTCAGCGCCGGGATCTCGGGGACGAGCGCACTCACCACGCTCCACGTCGCGTCGGCGCTGTGGTCGTCGACGACGACGATCTCGTGGGGAATGCCCTGGAGGGTGAGCTCGAGGTCGAGGTGCTTGACGGTCGAGGCGACGCAATCCTGCTCGTCGCGCGCCGGGATCACGACCGAGAGGAGCTGGAGTGGGGCCAGCGGCCGTGGTGGCGCGAGCGTAGGGCCGGTGCTGTTCGTCACGAGACGGCGATCCGATCCGAGCGCGGCTCGCGGCTCAGCTCACGCACGCGAGGTGGATGTCTTCCAGGATTTCGCGCACGCCATAGTGATGGCGCCATCCGGGATAGTGCGACTGGAACTTCCGAACGTCGCTGATCCACCAGATGTGGTCGCCGATGCGCGTCTCGTCGACGTAGGTCCAGCTCAGCTCGCGCCCGCTGACGTCGGCACAGAGGTCGATGGCCTCCAGGACGGAGCAGTTCGAATGGCGACCCCCTCCGATGTTGTACACCTCGCCGACGCGCGGGGCCTGGCAGAATTGCCAGAATGCCTCCGCGAGATCCCGACTGTCCAGGTTGTCGCGGACCTGTTTTCCCTTGTAGCCGAAGACCCGGTACGGCTTGCCCGAGACCGTGCATCGCATGAGGTACGCGAGGAACCCGTGCAACTCGGCCCCCGCGTGGGCAGGACCCGTCAGGCAACCGGCGCGAAAACAGACCGTCCGCATGCCGAAATACCGCCCGTACTCCTGCACCAGCACGTCCGCGGCGACTTTGCTCGCCCCGAAGACCGAGTGCTTCGTTTGATCGATCGACATCGTCTCGTCGATGCCCGCCTCGCGCGGGTGACCTGCTTCGATTTCCCAGCGACGTTCGAGCTCGACCAGCGGCAGCTGGTTCGGCGTATCGCCGTACACCTTGTTCGTGCTGACGAAGATGAAGACCGCGTCGGGGCAATGCGCCCGCGCCGCCTCGAGCAGGTTCAGCGTGCCGAGGGCATTGACCCCGAAATCGACCAGCGGTGCCCGCGCGGCCCAATCGTGCGAGGGCTGCGCGGCCGCGTGCACGATCACCTCGATGGCGGCGCCGAACTCGCGAAAGACGCCGGTGACGGCCGGCTCGTCGCGCACGTCGATCGCGAAGTGGCGGTAGCTGCGCAGATCCTGCTCCAACCTGGCGCGGGTCGGGGCGGTGGATGCGTCGGCACCGAAGAAGCGCGCACGCATGTCGTTGTCGATGCCGATGACGTCGAATCCGTCGCGCGCAAACCGACGGCACGTCTCCGACCCGACGAGCCCGGCCGCGCCAGTGACGAGTGCGATGCTCATGTGAGCGTCGCGGTCCGAGGCGGATGCTCCATCCCATCTGTCCCTAGCATCCCTTGGTATCCGGTCCCAGCAGCTTTCCGCGTTCGACCCCTAGCGCACAGGTCATAGCACCGAGGGTGATCGGCGTGCGGACGCCTCGACGATCAGTCGCGCTCGGTCTTCGTGATCACGAAGTGCCACTTCGGCGGCGGAATCGGAATCCGAATCGTCGCCCCCACCGGAAGCTTTTCGAAGGCGGCGACCCACTGATCGAAATGAAGATCGGGAAGCTCGGGCAACCGCCAATGGACGACGTCGACGATCAGGATCACGCCGATCAATGCCGCACACGCACCGCGCGCCAGCCGGTGCGTCGCCATCGCCGCCATCGCCACGACCGCCACGCTGACACCGATCTCGGGGAGCATCCAATAGCGGTGGGTGGCGCCGGGCCGTTGCAATGCCTCCCACTGCGGCTCGGTGGCGCTCGCCAACGGGCTCGCCAGTGAGGCCGCCAATTGCAGCGCCACGAACAGGAGGAAACACCGCACCTCCGTGCTCCCGCGCACGAACACGTAGGCCAGGAACGCCCCTCCGGCCACCGTTACGGCGCAACTCACGAACGACAGCCATTGCGGGTGTTGCTCCAAGCCCATGGTGTTGTTGGCGCCCCAGAAAACGGGAACGATGATCTGGAAGGCAAAGATCCGGCAAAACCCCAGCACGCTCGCACCGAGATTGGGCGGCGCGATCTGTCTCGAGCCGGACACGATCATGATGCCGATGATCACGGCCCCGACGGCGAGGATGACGCCGCGCCCGACCGCCCAGGGGTCGCGGCGCGCCCACGCCATCACGGCGGCGACCGGCAGTAAGATGACGACGAAGGGTCCGGTCAGGGCCCCCATCGCCAGAGCAGTGACGTCGAAAATCTTCGCCCAGACGGACTTCGGCGCCGCTGCGATGAGGATCAAAAAGCACAGGACCGCCAAATGCCACTGCGCATTGGTCAAGTTGCCGTGAACCCTCCACACGTTGGGGACACCGACATATAGAAAAGCCAACAGCAGTCGCATGCGCAGCGGCGCGAGGTGCTCCATTCGGGAGCTCGAGACGTAGATCGCCGGCAACGATTGAACGACCAAGCCGACACAATTGAACAAGAGCGGCGCCGCCGACAACGGCAGCAACTGCGCCAGCCCGGCGATCAGTCGCGGCAACGTGTGCAGATAACCGGCGTAGGGATTCAGCAGTGCCGGAACGAAGCCGAGCTCGTGCGCCTGTTGATAGAAAATCAACCCGTCTTCCGCCCAGAATTGCGGCTGCAGAAGGAGGCCCGGCCGGCGCGAAACCAATGCCGCGAGCACGATCGACCCCAGCAGGGCGAGCCTGGCGGAGGGGTGGGCGAGAAACCGGCGGATCGAGCTCGTTGGAGTGGCGTCCACGGATGGTGGGCCCTCTTACCTGCGAAGACGTCGAACGCAAACGACTCTGCCGCGCAGCACCACTTTCCGTGGTTGCCGGGCTCGGGCAATCTCCTCGGATGCAGCCGCCCATGACGACGCTCCTCCTGGCGCTGGCAGCGACCAGCGCCTGCCATGCCGCCGCATCGAGTCCCGCGGCCGTACCGGTGCCGGCGACGATCGCGAGCGGTGTCACGCTCACGCGCACCGCGAGCGGACTCTCCAAGCCGGTCGCTCTCGCCTTCGCGCCCGGCGACCCGAGCGACCGCCTCTTCGTCGTCGAAAAGACCGGCACCATCCGCATCATGCGCGCCGGCGTGATCGACATGCGGGCCGCGCCGTTTCTCGACCTCTCGAAGCGCGTGTCGGGTGCCTCCGAGCAGGGGCTGCTCGGCCTCGCCTTCCATCCGAGCCATCGGGAGAACCGGCGGCTCTACGTGAACCTCACCGATCGGAAGGGCGACACCCGCGTGCTCGAGCTGCAATCCGCGGCCGACGATCCCGACCGCGTCGACCCCACGAGCGAGCGCGAGCTGCTCGTCGTCGACCAACCCTACTCGAACCACAACGGCGGCCACCTCGCCTTCGGTCCCGATGGGCTGTTGTACGTCGGTCTTGGCGACGGCGGCTCGGCGGGCGACCCCCAAGGGAACGGGCAGAACCCGACGGCCCTGCTCGGCAAGCTGCTGGCGCTGAACGTCGACGCCGGCACCCTGGCCCCGCCGAAGATCGTGGCGACCGGCCTTCGCAATCCGTGGCGCTACGCGTTCGACCGCGCCACCGGCGATCTCTGGATCGGCGACGTCGGGCAGAACAAGTTCGAGGAGGTCGACCTGCTGCCGGCCGCCGCGCGCAGCGCCACGACCCCGACCAACTTCGGATGGAACGTCCTGGAGGGGCACCACTGCTTTCGCGAGCCCACCTGCGACCAACGACCGTTTGCGGCTCCCGTGATCGAGTACGACCGCCACGACGGCTGCTCGATCACCGGCGGCTTCGTCTATCGGGGCCGTGCGCTGCCGGCGCTCGACGGACTCTATTTCTACGCCGACTACTGCACCGCGATGATCCGGAGCCTGCGCTGGCACGGCCTCGGGAAACCCGTGAGCGACGTCTGGAATTGGCGCGCCGCCCTCGACCCCGAGAACCGCCTCACCAACCTGTCGTCGTTCGGCGAGGACGCCGCGGGCGAGCTGTATCTGCTCTCGCTCGACGGCGAGGTCTACCGCTTCGACCCGAAGAAGTAGCCCCTAGGGAACGAGTACGACCTTACCCTTCACCCGCCGTGCCGCGAGGTCGCCGAGCGCCTCCGCGACACGCGTGAACGGATAGGTCGCCGAGATCCGCGGCTTCAGCTTGCCGGCCCCGTACCAGTCCATCAGCTCGCGGATGTTGGCCTCGTGCCGTTTGGGCTCGCGCATCGTGAACGATCCCCAGAACACGCCGACGATCTGCGCCCCCTTCAGCAGCACCAGGTTCAGCGGGATCTTCGGAATGGGTCCGGCCGCGAAGCCGATGACGAGGAAGCGTCCTTCCCAGGCAATCGAGCGGAACGCCTGCTCGGAGAAATCGCCGCCGACCGGATCGTAGATGACGTCGGCGCCGTTGCCGCCGGTGAGCGCCTTGATGCGCTCCTTCAGATCTTCCTTCGAGTAGTCGATGCCCTCGTCGGCGCCGTGCTCGCGACAGACCGCGAGCTTCTCGGCCGACGATGCCGCCGCGATCACCTTGGCGCCCATCGCCTTCCCGAGCTCGACCGCGGCGAGGCCGACGCCGCCGGCGGCGCCAAGCACGAGCAGCGTCTCGCCCGGCTTCAGCGCGGCGCGATCCTTGAGGGCGTAGTGCGACGTGCCGTAGGTGAAGAGGAACGCGGCGGCCACGTCGAAGGGCATCGCCGCCGGGATCGGCACGCAGTTGCGGGCATCGATGGCGAGCTCCTCGGCGAACCCGCCGAAGCCCGGCGCGCCGAGCACGCGGTCGCCCGGCTTCAGGGTCGTCACCTTGGCGCCGACCTTCTCCACGACGCCCGACACCTCGCCGCCCGGTGAGAACGGCAGCGGCGGCTTGAACTGGTACTTGTTCTCGATGATCAGCAGGTCGGGGAAGTTGACGCCGCA